>NZ_JBYSYE010000015.1:0-111574 GCF_058782925.1 Pseudomonas sp. FW305-E2
GAGTGTGGGCCCAAGGTGTGCACCTTGGGCCCGTCACCCGAATCAGCTCAACTCCAGCCAGATCGGCGCATGGTCCGACGGCTTTTCCATCCCGCGCAGCTCATAGTCCACGCCCGCTGCCTTGATGCGCGGCACCAGCGGCTGCGAGGCCATGATCAGGTCGATGCGCAGGCCGCGCTTGGGCTCGTCCTCAAAGCCGCGGCTTCGGTAGTCGAACCAGCTGAAACGGTCGGTCACCTCCGGGTACAGGTGGCGGAAGCTGTCTACCAACCCCCAGCCTTTCAAACGTTCCATCCACTCACGCTCCTCCGGCAGGAAGCTGCACTTGCCGGTCTTCAGCCAGCGTTTGGCGTTGTCCGGGCCAATGCCGATATCACAGTCTTGCGGCGAAATGTTCATGTCGCCCATCACCAGCACTGGCTGGTCGTTGCGGAACTGGCTTTCCAGCAGTGCCTGCAGGTCGCTGTAGAAGCGCTGCTTGGCCGGGAACTTGGTGGGGTGGTCGCGGCTTTCGCCCTGGGGGAAATAGCCGTTCATGATGGTGATCGGGCTGCCGTTGGCATCGGCAAAGGTACCCCAGATGAAGCGGCGCTGGGCATCTTCTTCGTCGGTGGCAAAGCCCTTGTGCAGGCTCAGCGGCGCCTGGCGCGACAGCAGGGCCACGCCGTAGTGGCCTTTCTGGCCATGGTAGTGCACGTGGTAACCCAGTGCCTGCACGTCGGCCAGCGGGAACTGATCGTCGCTGACCTTGGTTTCCTGCAGGCCGATCACGTCCGGCTGGTGCTTTTCGATCAGCGCCGCCAGCTGATGCGGGCGGGCCCGCAGGCCGTTGATGTTGAAACAGACGATCTTCATGGAAAGACAATCCCGGTAAAAGGCGCGATGCTAGCCGACATCGACCTGCATCACCAGCATGGCGGCCAGGCGAGCCTGCTGCTAACGTGCTGTTGGGGGTGAACGAAGCACGCTGGGGCACCTCCAAGGCACTGAACGCCCATTCCAGGAGGTCTGCCCGCAATGCCCGAAACCACAGCCGCCCCGGCCCGTGTCTGCCTGCTCGACGATGGTTACAGCCGCGAGGCACGTTCGCTGCTGTACAACGCCTACCGCCACGAGCCCACCTTCGCCTACATCTTCGAAGCCCAGCGCCCGGGGTATGAGCGGCGCCTGCGGGTGATGGTGCGCGAATGGGTGCGCCAGCACTTCTACCTGCAACTGCCCGCCATCGGCCTGCTGGTCGAGGACCGCCTGATTGCCCTGGCCCTGATCGTGCCACCGCAGCGCCGGCTGGGCGTGGCCGACAGCTGGGCCTGGCGCCTGCGCATGATGCTGGGTACCGGCCTGCGCTGTACGCGGCGCTACATGGACTACCAGGCTGCATTGGCCAGCTGTCTGCCCACTGACCAGGTGCATGTGTTGCCTTTGCTGGGGGTGCACCCGCAGTTTCAGGGCAAGCACTACGGCGAGCAATTGTTACAAGCTGTGCACGACTGGTGCGCGGAAGACCCAGGCACCCAAGGGGTGGTGCTGGACACCGGTAACGAGCACTACCTGGCTTTTTACCAGCGTCAGGGTTACGAGGAAATTGGCGAAGTGGCTGTAGGACCAATCCGAGAGAGGGTGTTCTTTCATCCTAATCCAGTCTCTTCAAAACCCGCTTTTGCCTGAACAGGCCGCCGGGCGGCTCCCTTGAGCGCCTGGCTCTGGTAGCATGCGCCGCATGACGTATTCAGGAAGATTGACCTGGGGCCTGGTTTTCTGGGTCGCCAGTTTCGCAGCATGGGGCCAGAGCGAGTTGTTGGTGAAGGTGAAGCCGGCCAACAAGGCGCTCAAGGCCAATGTCGAAGGCTATATAGGCACATTGGGTGACCGCGACGAAGAAGCTCTTTTACGCTTCAGTCGCGGGGCAGAGGAGCAGGCGCGCAAAGCGGCGCAGGCACTCGGCTACTATCAGGCGCAGATCGATACCGAGGTCAAGCCCGCCAGCGACGCAGACCATCCCCCACAACTGATCATCAGCATCAACCCGGGCGAACCGATTCGCCTGCGCAACGTGACCGTGCGCATCGAGGGCCCTGCCAGCGAGATGAAGGCCTTCCGCGTGCCTGACAGCAAGGCCCTGCGTGCGGGTGAACAACTCAATCACGGCCATTACGAGGATGCCAAGCGGCTGATCCAGAACCAGGCGTCGCGCTATGGCTTCTTCAGTGGGCGCTTCAGTAGCCAGCGCCTGGCCGTCGACCCGCAAGCCGGTGTGGCCGATATCGATCTGGTCTATCAGAGTGGCCCGCGTTATCGCCTGGGCGCCGTCACCTTCGGTGGCGACACACCGCTGGACGAGGACCTGCTGCAGCGCATGGTGTCGTTCAAGCCGGGTACCCCTTACGACTCGGAACTGGTCGCAGAGCTGAACAACGACCTGCAATCGAGCGGCTATTTCGAAGGCGTGCGTGTGGATGCGGCACCCACTGCTGCTGTGGGCGAAGAAGTCCCGGTGGATGTTCACCTGGAAACCCGTAAACCACGCACCATGGGCCTTGGCCTGGGCTTCTCGACCGACGTCGGGCCGCGCGGCAAGGCCAACTGGACCCGCCACTGGGTCAACCCGCAAGGCCACAGCTATGGCTGGGAAACCGAACTGTCGGCCCCGCGCCAGAACGTCGGCCTGTGGTATGACATTCCGCTTGATCCGCCGCTGACCGACAAGCTGCGCTTTGCCGGTGGCTACCAGAACGAGGAGCTTGCCGGCACCGACACGCTCAGCAAGTTGTTGACGGTCGGCCCCGAGTGGCACAGCAAGCTGCCCAGTGGCTGGCAGCGGGTGATTTCGCTCAAGTACCAACGCGAAGAATATCGCCTGGGTGATGACTCCGGATTGAGTAACCTGTTGATGCCTGGCATCAGCTATTCCTTCCTGCGCAGTGACAACCGCATCGATCCGCACAATGGCTATCGCCTGCAGTTCGATGTTCAAGGTGCCAAGGAAGGGCTGGTTTCCGACACCAACCTGCTGCACGGCAACGTATTGCTCAAAGGCCTGACCACGCTCGGCCACAACCATCGCTTTCTCGGGCGCGTACAGTTTGGTGGCAGTGCGACCAATGGCTTCAAGAACAACATTCCGCCGTCGCTGCGTTTCTTCGCGGGTGGCGACCAGAGTGTGCGCGGTTACGACTACCAGACCCTGTCGCCTAAGAACAGCGACGGTGACCGTATTGGCGGGCGCTACCTGGTGGCAGGCAGTGTCGAGTACCAGTATTCGCTGACCGAAAAATGGCGGGTTGCGACGTTCGTCGACCAAGGCAACTCGTTCAATGACCTGGAGCTGCCCAGCCTCAAGACCGGTGTCGGGTTTGGTGTGCGCTGGGTATCGCCGGTCGGGCCGCTGCGCCTGGACCTGGCCAAGGCGTTGGATGACGAAGGGGGCATTCGCCTGCACTTTTCCATGGGGCCCGAGCTGTGAAACGCGTAATCAAACTTACTTCACTGGGCCTGCTGGGGGGCGTCGCGAGCATGGGCCTGGTGCTCGGCTTGCTGCTGGGTACCCAGGCCGGCAGCCGCTGGGCACTGGGCAAGGTGCCCGGGCTTGAAGTGGCCGACTTCCAGGGTCGCCTGGCGGGCAGTTGGCAGGCCAGCCGGCTAACCTGGGCCGACGGCGGCAGCACGGTAGAGATGCAGGCGCCGTCGCTGGCCTGGTCGCCTGCCTGCTTGCTGCGCGCGACCTTGTGCATTGACCGGTTGCAGGCAGACCGCATTGACATGGCCTTTGCGCCAAGCACTGAACCCACCGAGAGCGCCCCGCTGCAATTGCCGACCCTGCGCTTGCCGCTGGCCATCGAACTGGGCGAGGTCAAGGTCGGGCAGCTGCGCCTGGATGGCAGTGATCTGCTTGGCGATTTGCAACTGGCTGCGCACTGGACCAATAGCGGGATACGCATCGACAGCCTGCGGCTGCTGCGCGACGACCTGCAATTGAGCCTACAGGGCGACCTGCAACCCGAAGGCGACTGGCCGGTAACACTACAGGCGCAATTGCAGTTGCCTGCGGTAGACGAAAAACCCTGGCAACTGGCACTGACGGCCAATGGCCAATTGCAGAAGACGCTGGAGCTCGCCGGCACCAGCAGTGGTTACCTCGATGCCACATTGAGCGGGCAGTTGCAGGCATTGGCCGAGCACCTGCCGGCGACCTTGCACATCCGCTCCGAGGCGTTCAAGCCGGCTGGTGCGTTGCCTGACACCCTGCAATTGAACGCGCTCGAGCTCGATGCCAAGGGCGATCTGCTCGATGGCTATCAACTGTCTGGCAGGGCCAGCCTGCCGGCCGAGCAGTCACCGATCGCCTTGGTCCTGTCCGGTCTGGTCGACAGTAAAGGCGCCAGGCTCGATGCCCTGGACCTGACCGCCAGCGACAGCCAACGGGTCAAGCTGCAAGCCACGGCTGACTGGCAGCAAGGCCTGAGCGCCGATGCGCAGCTGGACTGGCAGGACTTCCCGTGGTTGCGTCTGTACCCACTGGAGACACCGCCCGAGGTCACCCTCAAGCGCTTCAATACCCAGGTGCATTATCGTGATGGCAATTACCAGGGGACTTTCACGGGGGACCTGGACGGCCCGGCAGGAGCGTTCAGCCTGGCCAGCCCGTTCGAAGGTGACCTCACCCAGGTGAAACTGCCGCAGTTGGCGCTGACCGCCGGCCAGGGCAAGGCAGCCGGCAGTGTCGCCGTCCGTTTTGCCGACACCCTGGCCTGGGATGTCGACCTGCAGCTCTCCGCGCTCGACCCTGCCTATTGGCTGGCCGAGCTGCCCGGTACCCTGGCGGGGCCACTGCGCAGCAAAGGCGAACTGAAAGGCGATGCACTTACCCTCGATGCCCAGCTTGACCTCAAAGGCCGCCTGCGTGGCCAGCCAGCCATGCTCAAGGCCGAGGCCCAAGGGGCAGGGCAAAGCTGGACCCTGGGCGCACTGGCTATCCAGCTGGGTGACAACCGCATCAACGGCAGTGGCAGCTTGCAACAGCGCCTGGCTGGGCGAATCGACCTTGACTTGCCGCGCCTCGGCCAGTTGTGGCCAAGGCTGCAAGGCCGGGTCAAGGGCCGGCTGGATGTCGCCGGCACCTTGCAGGCCCCGCAAGGTACGCTCACCCTGCAGGGCCAGCGCTTGGCTCAGGGCGAAAACCGCCTGCAGCAGTTGGACCTGGATGCCCGCCTGGACAACGCGCAACGCGGTGTAGTCGGGCTCAAGGCAACCGGTATCCACCTGGGTGATACCGCGTTGGGCACGTTGCAGGCCAACGGCAAAGGCGACATTCGCCAACAGGCCTTGACCCTGGCGCTGGATGGCCCGCAGCTCAAGCTCGACCTTGGCCTGGATGGGCAGTTGAACAAAGGTGACTGGCGCGGGCGCCTGGCCACTGGCCGCATCCAGGCCGGTGGCCAGGACTGGCAGTTGCAGGCGCCCGCACGCCTGCAGCGGCTGGCCAGCGGCCAGCTTGACTTCGGGGCCCACTGCTGGCGCTCCGGCCAGGCAAGCCTGTGTGGCGACGACCAGCGGCTGGCCCCCGAACCGCGCCTGCGCTACCACCTCAAGCAGTTCCCGCTGGGCAGCCTGGCCCAGTGGCTGCCGAAGGACTTTGCCTGGCAAGGCCTGCTCAATGCCGATATCAACCTGGACATCCCGGCCAGCGGCCCCAAGGGCACTGTCGTTGTCGATGCCAGTGGCGGCACCTTGCGCGTACGCGACAAAGGCCGTTGGGTCGATTTCCCTTACCAGGCCCTGCGGCTGGACAGCACGCTGGCACCGCGGCGCATCGATACGCGCCTGGCATTTCGCGGTGAGCGCCTGGGTGAGCTGAACGTCAACGCCCGGCTCGATCCGCTGGGCAAGAACAAACCGTTGTCGGGTGATTTCCGCCTGGCCGGGCTGGACCTGTCGGTGGCCCGCCCATTCGTGCCCATGGTCGAACGCCTGGCCGGGCAGCTCAATGGCAGTGGTCGGCTTTCAGGCACCTTGCTGGCACCTCAGGTCAACGGCAACCTGATGCTCAGCGGTGGCGAAGTCAGTGGCGCCGAGCTGCCGGCCAGCCTTCAGGACCTGTCATTGCAGGCGCTGATTGCCGGCGAGCAAGTGCAGCTCAACGGTAACTGGCGCAGTGGCGAGGCGGGACGTGGCCAGTTGAGCGGCAACCTCACCTGGGGGCAGGCACTGGGCATGGACGTGCGTCTGCAAGGCCAGCAACTACCGGTCGCGGTCGAGCCCTACGCCACACTGGAAGTTGCCCCGGACCTGACCTTGCGCCTGATCGATGACAAGCTGGCGGTGACCGGCAAGGTGCAGGTGCCCAAGGGCAAGATCACTGTACGAGAGCTGCCGCCGTCCACGGTCAAGGTGTCGGATGACACGGTAATCGTCGGTCACCAGACCGAGGAAGGCAAACCACCCATGGCAATGGCCATGGACATCGATGTCGAAGTCGGCCGCGACAAGCTGTCGTTCAGCGGCTTCGGGCTGACTGCCAACCTGCTGGGTCATGTGCACATCGGCGATAACCTCGATACCCGTGGCGAACTGAGCCTGGCAGACGGCCGCTACCGTGCCTACGGCCAGCGCCTCACCATACGCCGGGCGCGTCTGCTGTTCGCCGGCCCGATTGACCAGCCATACCTGGACATCGAAGCGATCCGCAAGGTTGACGATGTGATAGCCGGCATCCGCCTGAGCGGCAGCGCCGAGCAGCCGACGACCAAAGTGTTCTCGGAGCCGGCCATGAGCCAGGAGCAGGCGCTTTCGTACCTGGTATTGGGGCGGCCATTGGGCAATACCGGCGAAGATAACAACATGCTCGCCGAGGCGGCCCTGGGCCTGGGCCTTGCCGGGAGCGCCGGCATAACCGGCAGCCTGGCGTCGAGCCTGGGGATCGACGACTTTCAGCTGGATACCGAAGGTTCTGGCAACAGCACCAGCGTGGTCGCCAGCGGTAACCTTACCGAGAAACTCAGCCTTCGTTACGGGGTGGGCGTGTTCGAACCGGCCAACACGATCGCGTTGCGTTACAAGCTGAGCAAGAAGGTTTACCTCGAGGCCGCCAGTGGGCTGGCAAGCTCTCTGGACATCTTCTACAAGCGCGACTTCTAGGCCCGTAGCGTGGCGGCCATCAACGGACGGTGGCCGCCTCGATGAACTCGTTGGTGTCGGGTGAGGGCGATGGAGTGGTGGCGCGTACCGGGACGATCAGGTTGGTGTATTCCTCGATCAACCGGTTCAGGGCCTCTGGCGGTTCGCTCGCCTGGAACTGCATGCGGATCTGCACTTCGTCGGGGTCGCGGTTTTCGCCCTGGCGGCCTTGGCCACCAATGGTGACCTTGAAGCTCGCGGCCTTGCTCTCGCTCGCGGTCAGCAGTGCCTGCTGCGCCTCGGTGCCTTTGACCCTTACCGACAGGTCGACCTGCATGCGCTCAAGGGCCAGGCCTTTCGGTGACACCAGCGCAAACAGGGGGACGCGCATGATGTGCTGCCCATCCATGGCCACCTCGACCATCTTGGCTTTCATGGGGGCGCCCAGCGCTTCTGTGTCGCACTCGAAAAACTGGTCGAACAGGTTGATGTACTGTTGGGCAATCAGGCTGTTGGTGGCACTGGCGGCTTCTTGCAGGCCGCGGGTAATTTCACGCAGGTCAATGGAGGTCATGGGGGCGGGGGGCTTTTGCAACGATTCGACTCCTCAGGCCAGGGTGTGCCCCTCCGGCTACCGGCAGGAGGGGCTATGGGTCAAGCGCTAGCGTTTTACGGGGTCGGTAGGTTTGCAGGCGCGGCC
Organism: Pseudomonas sp. FW305-E2; assembly: GCF_058782925.1. Taxonomy (NCBI): domain Bacteria; kingdom Pseudomonadati; phylum Pseudomonadota; class Gammaproteobacteria; order Pseudomonadales; family Pseudomonadaceae; genus Pseudomonas; species Pseudomonas sp. FW305-E2. The sequence continues at coordinate 7,814 of NZ_JBYSYE010000015.1, forward strand.
CGTTTCAAGGTGTCCGCCTGGGATATTTCGTCGGGGCTTTCCAGTGCGGCGGTTCGGACAATGGTTGGCTTGGTTGCGGCGTCAGTGAGGAACTCGATTACCCTCATCATCGCTTCGGGCGGTTCCTGACGCTTCAGGGTCGTGTTGAAGGCATAGCGGGCACGGGTGTCTGTTTTACGGGTTTGTGTGGATTTGTGGCTCACGCTGCCTTTCACGTTAAGCCTGAACGGCCCCCATCCCAGTGAGCCGGTAGCTTCTGCACTCATGTCCTTGTTGGAAACATCTTCCGACATCTGGTTGATAACCAGCTCGAACTCTACATTACCCTCTTCGATGGAAATGTTCGGGTGGGTAATGGCCGCCATCAGCGGCACTTTCATGGTCTTGCTGACCACCCCTTTGTATTCGCCCTGTTCGTCGACGATGGTTTCGTCGTAGTCGAACTGAATGGCTACTGCCTTGCCATCCTGGACGCATACCTGCATCAGGAAGTCGGCGTAGGATTTGCTGGCGGTGACCTGCGCCTGGACCATGGCCTGCAAGGGACCGGCGATCATGCGGTCCATCGGCAGGGCATTGATCACGGAGCCTATAAGGCTGTTATCTAACGACATATCGGGAAGCTCGCTTTATCTAGTGGGGTAAGGCCGCCGCGAATAGCAGCCAAGGTGTCCGGACGTCAGCGCGTGCAAAGCTCCTGGCGCCGGATGTTGCCGATCTGTCGCAGGCTCAGGCCGTACTTGTTGGCCAGCAGGCTGCGGGACAAACCGTTGGCGCTTTCCTTCTGGATCTGCTGGTTGCGCAGCTGACGCAGAAAGTGGTCAGCCTTGGGGATCTCCAGGGCGACCCCGGCAAAGCGCTTGATCAGTGCGTCGAGCGCTTCGGCCGGCAGCACGTCAGCGAGCTTGGTGCGCTCGCGGTGCTTGGGGATGTACTTGGGCCTGCCGCCGTAGGCGCAGGTCAGTTGGTAGGCGTTTTCGATGCCGATACAGTCGATCAGTGCCTGCAGCGAGTGGGGCAGTTGGCTGATATCGATCTGGCTCAAATCTGGCATTTGCATATGGCGCTCCTTCGGGGTAGATGGGATGTGCGACCCGATCACCCGCGGCGTTATGTCGAAGGTGTGAGCAAATTCTGTGCGACAGCCGAGGCGCGTCGCTAGGCGGCATATGGGTTGGGGGTTGTAGCTTCGGTGAACAGGATTTGCAGGCAGCGATATCTGGCGCTGTAGGAAATGGCGTCGACATCTGGCTGTGCTTCCTGGTTTCCTGTCGGGTCGCTCGCGATGATGCGGAGCGGGTGCGGCACCCCTCAATCGCACGGGTAGCTGCTCAGCAAGCTGGCGCTACCCAGATAGGCTTGAGGGGTGGCGCGCATGCCCGGCGGCAACGTGCGCCAATCGACCAGCAGGCACAGCGCGTGCAACGGCTGGCCGTTGCGCTGGCCGATGACCTGGTCGGCAAAGTGGCGGCGGTACAGTACCTGGGTCTGATTCAGAGGCTGTGCCTGGTCGGCCTGCGCCAGCGTTTGTCGGGCCAGGTCGGGCAAGCGGGCTGTGGGCACGCTGAAATGTACCGGTGCGGCGTCGGTCTGCAGGTAGCCGGCCTGGCGTACGCGTTGCCACAGTTGTTGCCATTGGCTGGCACCGGCATGGGTGGCCAACTCACGGCCCAGTTCGAGCAGGTGTTCGGTTGGCGTCTGCTGGGTGTCCAGTGCATGAAGGGAGAGCGGGGTCAGTAACAGCGATGCGAACAACAGGGGTTTGTACATGGTGCCTCCGGCGTGGGTGCTAGGAAGCCCCATGCTTTCAGGCTGACGTCACCCCACCCAGCAGGAAATCCAGCGCCGGGGGCGGTGACCGTTGTATCATTGCCGCGGCTCGTTGCGAGCCATTTGCCCCTGATGTTGCAAGGAACATTCGATGACACACGTGCAGCGCCTCAAATATTCACTTCTGATCATCCTGGTGGTACTGGGCCTGATGCTGGGCCTGTCCCACCTGCAGAAGCAGGGCACGATCAGTGAGCAGACCTTCCAGATGCTGGCCATCGCCATTGCCGTGGTGGTCGTGGTGATCAACGGCATTCTGCGGCGCAAGGTCAAGCCCTGATCTGCGCGGGCCGGCCAGGTATGGCCGGCCATGCGCTCAGCGCGAGGGTGTTTGCTCCAGTACGGCGCGCGCCTGGGGGTTGAGCCTGTAGCACTTGTCGCTACCCAGTTGTATGACGCCTTCGGTGCACAGGCGCTTGAGCACTTCACGCACACTGAGGAACGACAGCGGGATATCCAGTTGTTCCAGTTGTGCGTGCACCCCGCGTACGCCAATACTGCGGCCATTGCGGTCGGCGGCGTGCAAGGCATCGATAACCTTGAGGCGGATCAGGCTGGTGCGCAGGCCGAAGGTGCGCAACAGTTCGCGGATCTGTTCGTTGCCGATTCGTTCTTCAGCAAATACGTCCTGTCCCTTGGACGTTTTGCCTGGCGCGCGCCCGGCCTGGATCGAGGTTTGCGGGTTGTACATGCGAATGCTCCTTTTCGTGGACGAACCCGAAATGTGGGTGGCTCACTTACTAGGACGAATGAGCACGCAAAAACTGCAACCCATTCGTGAAAAAAATGCCTGTTTCTCATCAAGACGTTCCATCGCCTTGTAATACGTAAAATATTCATCTGGCCATTCGTCTGATCGGGATGACCCCCGAACCCGAGGAGTGCCCGTGTTTCCACTTTGCCGTCCCATGACTTGCGTCGGCCTGGCCGCTGCCCTGGTGGCCTTCAGCGTCGGTGTGCAGGCGCAGCCCGCGCCAGCCGACGCCAGTGCCCAGATCCGCTATACCCGATACGGCGTACCGCATATCGTGGCCAAGGATGAGCGTGGCCTGGGCTATGGCGTCGGCTATGCCTACGCCCAGGACAACCTATGCCTGCTCGCCAATGAAGTGCTGACCGTGAGCGGTGAGCGCTCACGCTATTTCGGCGCCAAGGGCAAGACCCTGGAGCAGCGTGACAACCTGACCAGCGACCTGTTCTTCACCTGGCTCAATAGCCCAGCGGCGGTCGATGCCTTCCTGCAGGCGCAACCCGCGCCGGTGCAGGCGTTGCTGGCGGGTTACGCCAGCGGCTACAACCGGGCGTTGGTCGAACGCCGTCGTCAAGGGCTGCCCGCCGAGTGTGGCGATGGTGAGTGGGTGCGGCCCATCAGCAGCCAGGATCTGGTCAAACTGACCCGCCGTTTACTGGCCGAGGGCGGTGCCGGGCAGTTCGTCGAGGCGTTGGCAGGGGCGCAACCGCCAACGCTGGCCCGTGCGCAATCGTCAGCGGGCTTTGCCAGCGCGTTGGCCCGGCAGGAGCGGTTCGCCGCGGAGCGCGGCAGCAATGCGGTGGCAGTAGGCGCGCAGCGTTCAGCCAATGGCCGCGGCCTGTTGCTGGCCAACCCGCACTTCCCGTGGATGGGCGGCATGCGCTTCTACCAGATGCAACTGACCATTCCTGGTCAGCTTGATGTGATGGGCGCGGCGCTACCGGGACTGCCGGTGGTCAACATCGGTTTCAACCAGCACCTGGCGTGGACGCACACCGTCGACACTTCCAAGCACTTCACGCTCTACCGCCTGCAACTCGACCCCAAAGACCCGACGCGCTATATGTTTGATGGCAAGTCGCTGCCGATGGCCCGGCAAACCATCCGTGTGGCGGTCAAGGGCACGGATGGCAGCCTGAGCCAGATTGAGCGGCCGGTCTACAGTTCGCAGTTCGGCCCGGTGGTGCAATGGCCAGGCCGCCTGGACTGGGATGCGCAGGCGGCCTACAGCGTGCGAGACGCCAACCTTGAGAACTCGCGGGTGTTGCAGCAGTGGTACCAGATCAACCGAGCCGACAGCCTGGCGGCATTGAAGGGATCGGTCGAGCAGTTGCAAGGTATCCCTTGGGTCAACACGCTGGCCGTGGACGAGGGAGGGCGGGCCTTGTACCTGAACCAGTCGGTAGTGCCCTATGTTGACCAGCAACTGTTGGATACCTGCAGCAGCCCGCAGGCACAAGGGCGCCTGGTGGTGCTGGATGGCTCGCGTAGCGCCTGCCAGTGGAAGGTTGACGCGCAGGCGGCGCAACCGGGCATCTTCCCGGCGCGGCTGCTGCCAAGCCTGGAGCGTGAAGACTTCGTTCAGAATTCCAACGACCCGGCCTGGATGGCCAACCCGGCGCAGCCGCTGACCGGCTACTCTCCACTGATCAGCCTCAATGATCAGCCGCTGGGCATGCGTGGCCGCTTTGCCTTGCAGCGCCTGCAGGGCAAAGCCCGGTTAGGTGCTGATGAACTGCAGCGCATGGTCACCGATGATGAGGTGTACCTGGCCAGCCTGGTGTTGCCGGACCTGCTGCAATGGTGCAAGGGTGCCAGCGCAGATGTGCAGGGCGTGTGCAGCAGTCTGGCCGCCTGGAACGGCAAGGCCGACCTCGACAGTGGCATGGGCCTGGTGCACTTCCAGAACCTGTTCAATGCGCTGGCCGAGCACCCGGAAAGCTGGCGAGTGGCATTCAACCCGGCCGACCCGCAGCACACCCCGCGCGGCCTGGCTGTCGAGCAGGCGGTGGTGAGCAGGTTGGTACATCAGGCAGCACTGGCGTCGCTCAAGCAGGTCAGTGAAAGTGGCGTTGCCGGGGAAGCGCGCTGGGGGCAGGTGCAACAGGCCCTTGATGGTACGCCGGTACCAGGTGGCCCGCAGGCGCTAGGGGTGTACAACGCGATCTACAGCGTGCCGCACGGGCAGGGCAAGCGGCTGGTGGTGAGTGGCACCAGCTACCTGCAACTGGTCAGCTTTACCGACAAGGGGCCAGAAGCCCGTGGCCTGCTTGCGTTTTCCCAGTCGAGTGAAAAGTCTTCGGCGCATGCCAGTGACCAGACCAAGGCATTTGCGGCCAAGCAACTGGCGGTGATTCCGTTTACCGAGGCGCAGATCAAGGCAGACCCGGCGTATCGGGAAGTGGTGATCAGTGAGCGGGACAAGGGGGTGGTAGTCAGCCAGCCCTGAAGCGTCAGCCTGCGCCGGCCCATTCGCGGGTAAACCCGCTCTCACAGGAATCGCTCCGCTTGCAGCGTTGATGCGGAGCCTGTGGGAGCGGGTTTACCCGCGAAGAAGGCGACCCGCCGGGTCAGGAAAACTCGAACGGCGCCAGCTGAAAGCCCTGCTCGTCAACCTGCAAGGCCCAACCGCGGCGGTCCCAGTCGCCCAGTACGATACGCCGTGCCGGCTGGCCATCGACCACCAGCTTGTGAATCGCTGGCCGATGGGTATGGCCATGCACCAAGGTGCGCACGCCATGCGCCGCCATTACCTTGGGGACTTCCTCTGGCGTGACGTCGACGATTTCGGTGGACTTCATCCGCACTTGCGTGCGGCTTTCGCTGCGCAGCTTGCGTGCCAGCTTGTAGCGGGCCGACAGCGGCAGGTGGCGCAGGATCCACAAGCTCAGCGGATTGCGCAGCAGGCGGCGCATCTTCATGTAGCCCAGGTCGCGGGTGCACAGGGTGTCGCCATGCATCAGCAGCACCTGTTCACCGCCCAGCTCGATCACGCTGGGGTCGCTCAACAAGGTGCAACCAGCGGCATCGCAGAAGGCCTGGCCAATCAGGAAGTCACGGTTGCCATGCATCAGGTAGATGGCCGTGCCACTGTCGCTCAGCCGGCGCATGGCCTGGCAGATCGACTGCTGGAAGGGCGTCATGGCATCGTCGCCAATCCACGCTTCGAAGAAGTCACCAAGGATGTACAGGGCCTTTGCGTGGCGGGCGCGGCCATCGAGCAGATCAAGAAACGCCCGGGAAATATCCGGGCGTTCTTCTTGCAGGTGCAGATCAGAGATCAGCAGAATCACTCAATGATCTCGGCTTTCTCGATGATCACGTCGTCCTTCGGTACGTCCTGGTGGCCAGCTTTGGAGCCGGTGGCCACTTTTTCGATGGCGTCGACCACTTCACGGCCTTCGATCACTTCGCCGAATACGGCATAACCCCAGCCTTGCACGTTCTTGCCGCTGTGGTTGAGGAAGTCGTTGTCGGAGGCGTTGATGAAGAACTGCGCCGAGGCGGAGTGCGGCTCCATGGTACGGGCCATGGCAATGCTGTACTTCTTGTTCTTCAGGCCGTTGTCGGCTTCGTTCTGGATGCTGGCGCGGGTTTTCTTCTGGCTCATGCCGGCCTCGAAGCCGCCGCCCTGGATCATGAAGCCTTTGATCACACGGTGGAACACGGTGCCATTGTAGTGGCCGTCCTTGACGTACTGAACGAAGTTTTCGGTAGTCAGTGGCGCTTTCTCGGCGTCCAGTTGCAGGACGATGTCGCCGTGGTTGGTGCTCAGTTTGACTTTGGACATGCTGAAACTCGCTCTTTCAAGGCAATCAGAAATTAGGGTGCGCAGGGCGCCGGTTATCACCTGACGTATGTTCAGGCGATCACGACACATGGCGCGCACTGGCCATTTTGCCAGGCTGCGGCAAAAAGCCGTGATAAATCACATCAGTTTGTCCGGGCGCGGCTGTCAGCAGCTTGACTGCTTCGGCTATGATAGGCCCTTTGATTCAATCGGCCTACCCAGGCTGGACACACGCATTCAAGGATCCTATGAGCAAGCCCACTGCCGACAACGCGCCCAACGCCGCTGCCAAAGGCGCCCCCGCTGTCCCTGCGAACTTCCTGCGGCCGATCATCCAGGCCGACCTGGACTCGGGCAAGCACAGCAGTATCGTCACCCGTTTCCCGCCGGAGCCCAATGGTTATCTGCACATTGGCCACGCCAAGTCGATCTGCGTCAACTTCGGCCTGGCCAAGGAATTCGGCGGCGTCTGCCACCTGCGCTTCGACGATACCAACCCGGCCAAGGAAGACCAGGAGTACATCGACGCCATCCAGAGCGATGTGAAGTGGCTGGGCTTCGACTGGGCCGGCGACGTGCGCTATGCCTCCGACTATTTCGACCAGTTGCACGACTGGGCGGTCGAGCTGATCAAGCGCGGCAAGGCCTACGTCTGCGACCTCACCCCTGAGCAAGCCAAGGAATACCGCGGCAACCTCAAGGAGCCGGGCAAGAACAGCCCGTTCCGCGAGCGTAGCGTGGAAGAAAACCTCGACCTGTTCGCCCGCATGAAGGCTGGCGAATTCCAGGACGGCGAGCGTGTGCTGCGGGCCAAGATCGACATGGCCTCGCCAAACATGAACCTGCGCGACCCTATCCTGTACCGCATTCGCCATGCCCACCACCACCAGACCGGCGACAAGTGGTGCATCTACCCCAACTACGACTTCACCCACGGCCAGTCGGACGCCATCGAGGGCATTACCCACTCGATCTGCACCCTGGAGTTCGAAGGTCATCGTCCGCTGTACGACTGGTTCCTCGACAACCTGCCGGTGCCGGCACACCCGCGCCAGTACGAGTTCAGCCGCCTGAACCTGAACTACACCATTACCTCCAAGCGCAAGCTCAAGCAGCTTGTGGACGAAAAGCACGTCGATGCCTGGGACGACCCACGCATGTCGACCTTGTCCGGCTTCCGTCGCCGTGGCTACACGCCGGCTTCGATCCGCAACTTCTGCGAAATGATCGGCACCAACCGCTCCGACGGTGTGGTCGACATGTCGATGCTCGAGTTCAGCATCCGTGACGACCTGGACCGCACCGCGCCACGCGCGATGTGTGTGCTGCGCCCGCTGAAAGTGGTCATCACCAACTACCCTGAAGGCCAGGTCGAGCAGCTTGAGCTGCCACGTCACCCGAAGGAAGACATGGGCGTGCGTGTGCTGCCGTTCTCCCGCGAGCTGTACATCGACCGCGACGACTTCATGGAAGAACCGCCGAAGGGCTACAAGCGCCTGGAACCGGCCGGTGAAGTGCGCCTGCGCGGCAGCTACGTGATTCGTGCTGACGAAGCCATCAAGGACGCCGACGGCAATATCGTCGAACTGCGCTGCTCGTACGACCCGGACACCCTCGGCAAGAACCCGGAAGGCCGCAAGGTCAAAGGTGTGATCCACTGGGTTCCGGCTGAAGGCAGCGTCGAATGCGAAGTGCGCCTGTACGACCGCCTGTTCCGCTCGCCCAACCCGGAAAAGACCGAGGAGGGCGGTAGCTTCCTGGACAACATCAACCCGGCTTCGCTGCAAGTGCTCAGCGGTTGCCGTGCCGAGCCGTCGCTGGCACAGGCGCAGCCCGAGGACCGCTTCCAGTTCGAACGCGAAGGCTACTTCTGCGCCGACCTGAAAGACAGCCAGCCGGGTCGCCCGGTGTTCAACCGCACTGTCACCCTGCGTGACTCCTGGGGCAGCTGAGGAACCGCCGTGCTTACCATCTACAACACCCTGAGCAAAACCAAGGAAGTCTTCAAGCCGCTGGATGGCAACAAGGTGCGCATGTACGTGTGCGGCATGACCGTGTACGACTACTGCCACCTTGGTCATGGCCGCAGCATGGTGGCGTTCGACCTGGTCACCCGCTGGCTGCGCAAGAGCGGCTACGAGTTGACCTATGTGCGCAACATCACCGACATCGATGACAAGATCATCAATCGGGCCAACGAGAACGGCGAAACCTTCGACGCCCTCACTGCCCGCATGATCGACGCGATGCACGAAGACGAGCGCCGCCTGAACATTTTGCCGCCGGACCAGGAGCCGCGTGCCACCGACCATATCGCTGGCATGCACGCGATGATCCAGACCCTGATCGACAAAGGGTACGCCTACGCGCCAGGCAATGGCGATGTGTACTACCGGGTCGGCAAGTTCGTCGGCTACGGCAAGCTGTCGCGCAAGAAGATCGAAGACTTGCGTATCGGTGCACGCATCGAGGTCGACGAAGCCAAGCAGGACCCGCTCGACTTCGTCCTGTGGAAGGGTGTCAAGCCGGGCGAGCCAAGCTGGGAATCGCCATGGGGCCCGGGTCGCCCGGGCTGGCACATCGAGTGCTCGGTCATGTCCACCTGCTGCCTGGGCGAGAGCTTCGACATTCACGGCGGCGGCAGCGACCTGGAGTTCCCGCACCACGAGAACGAGATTGCCCAGAGCGAGGCGGCCACTGGCAAGCAGTACGCCAACGCCTGGATGCATTGCGGCATGATCCGTATCAACGGCGAGAAGATGTCCAAGTCGTTGAACAACTTCTTCACCATCCGCGACGTGCTCGAGAAGTACCACCCGGAGGTGGTGCGCTACCTGCTGGTGGCCAGCCACTACCGCAGCGCGATCAACTACTCGGAAGACAGCCTGCGTGACGCCAAGGGCGCGCTGGAGCGCTTCTACCACGCGCTGCGCGGCCTGCCACGGGTGGCGGCCAAGGGTGGCGAAGCGTTTGTCGAGCGCTTCAGCGTGGCGATGAACGACGACTTCGGCACCCCGGAAGCCTGTGCCGTTCTGTTCGACCTGGTGCGCGAGATCAACCGCCTGCGCGACAGCGACCCGGAAGCGGCTGCCGGTCTGGCCGGTCGACTGCGCGAGCTGGGGGATGTGCTGGGTGTGCTGCAGCTGGAGGCCGATGACTTCCTGCGTGCCGGTGCCGAAGGCAAGGTCGATGCGGCTGAAGTCGAGGGCTTGATCCAGGCGCGCCTGCAGGCGCGTGCGGACAAGAACTGGGCTGAGTCCGACCGCATTCGCGATCAGCTGACCGCCATGGGTGTAGTGCTGGAAGACAGCAAGGGCACGACGACCTGGCGCCTGGCTGACTAAAGCAACTGGGGCTGCGCTGCAGCCCTTCGCGGGCACGCCCGCTCCCACAGGGATAGCGCACACTTGAGATGTCGCGCCAACCAGTGGGAGCGGGCGTGCCCGCGAAGGGCCGCAAGGCGGCCCCCGCTTTTACTTCGCTAGACCCGCAAGCGGGCAGTGCAATACCAGCCTGGCCCACAGGGATAGCGCACACTTGAGATGTCGCGCCAACCAGTGGGAGCGGGCGTGCCCGCGAAGGGCCGCAAAGCGGCCCCAGCTTTTGTTTACCTAGACCCGCAAGCGGGCAGTGCAATACCAGCCTGGCCCACAGGGATAGCGCACACTTGAAATGTCGCGCCAATCCTGTGGGAGCGGGCGTGCCCGCGAAGGGCCGCAAAGCGGCCCCAGCTTTTATTTGCCTAGCCCCGCAAGCGGGCAGTGCAATACCAGCCTGGCCCCACCCAATTCGCTTTCGCCAATCTCCAGCCCGAACCCATGCAGGTCGACAATTGCCGCCACGATCGACAACCCCAGCCCGAAGCCGGCATGGCGGTGGCCTTCATCGCTGCGATAGAACCGTTTCAGTACGGCCGTCCGCTCTTCTTCGGGAATACCTGGCCCGCTATCCTCGATCGCCATGTGCACGCCGTTGTCATCCAGCGTGGCGCTTATGCGCACCCGACCACCCTCGGGCGTAAACTTGATCGCGTTGCCCACCAGATTCGCCAACGCCTCGAACAGCAGTTCGCGATCACCGTGCAGTGCCGGTAGCTGCGCAGGTTGGTGCAATTGCAGTTGAATGCCGCCATCCTCGGCCAATGGCAGGTAAAAATCGTGCAGCTCTACCAGCAGTTCATGCGGGTCAAGCTGGACGAAGCCGGCGCGGCGCTGGCGGTCTTCCAGCTCGCTGATGCGTAACAACCCGCGAAAGCGCGCCATCAAGGTGTCGGTTTCGCCAATGGCTTGGTCCAGCGCTTCGGCTTGCGCAGAATCCACGTCGCTTTGCTGGCGAATACGGTACAGCTGGGCGCGCAGGCGGGTCAGCGGTGTGCGCAGGTCATGGGCAATGTTGTCGCATACACCCTTGACCTCATGCATCAGCCGTTCGATACGGTCAAGCATGGCATTGACGATCGCCGCAAGCATGTCCAGCTCGTCGCGGCGGGCCGACAGTGGCAGGCGGTGGGTCAGGTCGCCGGCGACGATCAGTTCGGCCTGGGCCTGGATCGCCCGTATACGCTTGAGCGGCCTGCGCCGTAGCAGGTACCAACCGGCAAAACCCGGGATCAGGGTCAGCGAGATGCCCCAGAGCAGGGCGTGCAGGATGATCCGGGTAACCACGAACAGCGAGCCATTGTCACGCACCAGCACCAGCCACCGGCCATCCTGTACCTTGATTGCCACCGCGTCGCAGCTGTCGCGGGGCATGCGTGGGTCGTCGGCATCCAGGCAGCGTTCCAACTCATGGATCTTGCCGTCCAGTCTGAGTTCTGGGGGCAAGGCCCGCACGGTGCCGCCAATCGGGTTGAGCTGGCTATCGAACAGGCCGTAGGCGTCAAAGCTGCGCTCCTCGAAGGCCTGGCTGGCAATCAGGGCGTCGTCCAGTTGCTTGCCGCTCATGTGGGCGAACAGGTGCTGGCGCTGCAGCATGGAGTGACGGGTGAGTTTGTTCAGGTAGCTGGATACCTCGAAGTACAGCACCCCCATGAGGATGCTGCTCCAGGCCACGAACAGAAAGCTGTACAGCGCCAGCAGGCGGCTGGTAGAAGAGCTCCAGCCTTTAGACGGGTTCAGCAATGGCATAGCCGGAGCCCCGTACCGTACGGATCAGCGGCGACTGGCCGGGTGAGTCGATCTTCTTGCGCAGGCGGCCGATGTGCACGTCGATCAGGTTGGTGCCCGGGTCGAAGTGATAGCCCCAGACCTCCTCGAAAATCATCATCCGCGTGATCACCTGGCCGCTGTGGCGCATCAGGTACTCCAGCAGCTTGTACTCGGTGGGCAACAAGTTGAGGGTGTTGTCACCGCGGCGTGCCTCGTGGCTGATAAGGTCCAGCTGCAGATCGGCAACCTGCAAGCGGGTCTGAGTCGTGGGTACGCTGTTACGGCGCAGCAATACCTCGACTCGCGCGGCCATTTCGTCGGAGGCGAACGGCTTGGTCAGGTAGTCGTCCCCGCCTGCACGCAGGCCGCGCACCCGCTCATCGACGTCGGAGAGGGCGCTGATCATCAGGATCGGCGTAGCGATCTTGAGGTTGCGCAGGGTGGTGACGATGGTCAGGCCGTCGACCTCGGGCAGCATGCGGTCCAGGGTGATCAGGTCGTAGCCGCCCGCAATGGCTTTGGCCAGGCCTTCGCGGCCATTGTCGGCCCAATCCACTTCCAGACCGTGGCTGGTCAGTTCGGCGACGATTTCCTGGCCGGTGACGGCGTCGTCTTCGATGGTCAGTACGCGAGGCATGCTGGTTCCTGGGCATCTAATGGAGATCTGATTGTGCCAAAGAATAGACAACCGGCGATTTAAGAAAAATTCATCTAGCGGGCACCGATGCCTTCGGCATGCATGATCTGCGCAATGATCGGTACCGGTGTCATCAGGTGCGAGCGCATCATGGCGCTGGCAGTTTTGGCATCCCGGGCGAGGATCACCTCGACCAGTGCCGCATGCTCCTGGCGCTTGAGCGCCAGCGCCTGTTCGGAAAACACCGTCTGCGTCAGCCACAGGTGGCGGTAGCGCTCGGCCTGATCGAACAGGTAGGTGCGTGCCTGCAGCAGGTGCTTGGAGCCGCAGCCCGAGGCAATGGCAGTATGGAACGCCTTGTGCCGCTCGTCCCACACATCCAGCCGCTGCTCGCGAGTTTTCACTTCCACCACCTTGGCCAAGGTATGCGAGTGGGCCAGCACCGACGCCTCCCAGGCATCGTCACCGCGCTCGATGGCCAGGGCAATGATCATCGCTTCCAGGTTGGCGCGGGCGTCGTAGATGTCGTTCATCTCATCCAGCGACATGGGCGCTACCCGGTAGCCTTTCTGGCTGATCGCGTTGACCAGGTGCTCGGCCACCAGTTGCGACAGTGCTTCGCGCAGCGGGCCCACACCCAGGTCGTAGCGTTCCTTGAGGGTGCTCATCAACAGCTTTTCACCGGGCTTGAACACCCCGCGGATGATGTCCTTCTTGAGCCTCTCATACCCGCTGAATGCTGAGTTTTGTCGGGGGGCGAGCGCTTCCAAGATCCTGTTCCTCAAAACGTTTTGCCGATCATACCGAAACCCTCTGCCGACGAAAAACAATGGACAAACGTGGTTATTGTCGTTGAAATATAAAAATGTAGACATTTTTAGTTAGTAGCGATATTTTTACCTCGCCCGCACTGATCCAGGTCATGACCGGACGGCGCCACCTACTTTTTTAGCCAGGACACTGCCATGAACGCCTTTACGCAGATCGACGAACTTGTCATGCCACTGCCTCTCGAACCGCAGGGCTACACCATCGCCCCCTCGAAACAGTCGCCGCGCCTGCTGGAACTGACCTTTGCCCGGGAAACCGTCGAAGCGTTCGTGCAGGCCGTTGCCCAATGGCCGGTGCAGGCATTGGAGTACAAGTCGTTCCTGCGTTTTCGTGTAGGCGAAATCCTTGACGAGCTGTGCCAGGGCACGCTGCGTCCGGTGCTGCTCAACACCATCCTCGACCGTGCCACAGGCGGTATGCTGATCACCCCGATCGGCCTGGATGACGTGAGCCAGGCCGAGGACATGGTCAAGTTCACCACCGCCTGCGCTCACCTGATCGGCCGTTCCAACTATGACGCCATGAGTGGCCAGTTCTATGCGCGCTTCGTGGTGGTCAACAGCGACAACTCCGACAGCTACCTGCGCCAGCCGCACCGGGTCATGGAGCTGCACAACGACGGCACGTTCGTGAACCAGATCACCGACTACGTGCTGATGTTGAAGATCGACGAAAAGAACATGGAAGGCGGCAACTCGCTGCTGCTGCACCTGGACGACTGGGAGCAGTGCGAGGCGTTCTTCCGTCACCCTTTGGCCCGCCGCGAAATGCGCTGGACCGCACCGCCGAGCAAAAAGGTTGCCGAAGATGTGTTCCATTCGGTATTCGACACTGATGCCGAAGGCCGGCCGACCATGCGCTACATTGACCAGTTCGTGCAGCCGGAAAACTACGAGGAAGGTATCTGGCTGAACGCCTTGTCCGAGTCGCTGGAAGGCAGCGGCAAGAAGGTCTCGGTACCGGTAGGCGTAGGCAGTTTCCTGCTGATCAACAACCTGTTCTGGCTGCATGGCCGCGATCGCTTCACCCCGCACGAGGGCCTGCGCCGCGAACTGATGCGCCAGCGTGGTTACGTCGCCTTCCCCAAGCCGCTGTACCAGCGCGGGCAATAATGACAGGGCGCGGGGCGGGCGCCCGCCCACGCGTTTTTGCACAAAACTATGCCACCAGGCCCCGTGCGGGCTTTGGTGAGCCTGCCAGGCAATGCCTGCGTGTGAGGTAAGGCTGTGTACGATTTCATCATTATTGGCGGCGGGATTGTGGGCATGTCCACGGCCATGCACCTGATCAAGGTCTACCCGGACGCGAAGATGCTCCTGCTGGAGAAAGAGTCTGGCCCGGCCCGCCATCAGACCGGCCATAACAGCGGCGTGATCCACGCCGGCGTGTATTACACCCCCGGCAGCCTGAAGGCGCGCTTCTGCCTGGAAGGCAACAAGGCGACCAAAGCCTTCTGCACCCAGCACGGCATTCGCTTCGATGAGTGCGGCAAGCTGCTGGTAGCCACCAACGATCTGGAAATGCAGCGCATGAAGGCGCTGTGGGAGCGTACGGCGGCCAATGGCCTGGAACGCTACTGGCTGTCGGCCGACGAGTTGCGCGAGCGTGAGCCCAACATCGTCGGTATGGGGGGCATCTTCGTGCCGTCCAGCGGTATCGTCAATTACGCCCAGGTGACGGCTGCGATGGCCGCTGAGTTCCAGCGTGCCGGTGGCGAAATCCGCTATGGCGCCGAAGTGGTCGGCCTGCAGGAGCAGGCAAATGAAGTGATCGTGCGCACCCAGCGTGATGAACTGCACAGCCGTTTCCTGGTGACCTGCTCGGGGCTGATGGCTGACCGCGTGGTGGGCATGCTCGGGCTGCGTACCGAGTTCGTGATCTGCCCGTTCCGTGGCGAATACTACTTGCTGCCCAAGCAGCACAATCAGATCGTCAACCACCTGATCTACCCGATTCCCGACCCGTCGATGCCCTTCCTGGGGGTGCACCTGACCCGCATGATCGATGGCACCGTCACCGTAGGCCCCAACGCTGTGCTGGCGATGAAGCGCGAGGGCTACCGCAAGACCGATGTCAGCCCCAGCGACCTGTTCCAGACCCTGACCACGCCCGGCATCCTCAAGGTGCTGGCGAAGAACTTCCGCCCGGGCCTGATCGAGATGAAGAACTCGCTGTTCAAGGGTGGGTACCTCAAGCAGGTGCAGAAGTACTGCCCGAGCATAACCAAAGCCGACCTCACGCCTTACCCGGCCGGCGTGCGTGCCCAGGCGGTGTCGCGCGACGGCAAGCTGATCGACGATTTCCTGTTCGTCAACACCGCGCGCAGTGTCAACGTGTGCAACGCACCGTCGCCAGCCGCGACCTCGGCCATACCGATCGGCGCCTACATCGTCGAGAAAGTGTGCGAGCAGGTTGGCCTGCAGGGCGGCAGCTTCCCCAAGGCCGACCGGTCGGCCAACCATAGGGCCGCCAGCTGACCCCCCGGTAACACCTTCTGCGGTTTCGTTTTACTCAACCCGTACTGCCCTGCTCACCATTCAGGGCAGGGCGGGCTTTTTTCGCGCCTGCGTCGGTGACGTGCAGCCGGCGGCCCCTGCGTGGGCATGACAAAAACAACAAGGTAGCGCCATGCAAACCCACAAGAACAATTTGAGTCATGGATTGAAATCCCGGCATGTCACCATGCTGTCCATTGCCGGCGTGATCGGCGCCGGGCTGTTTGTCGGCTCTGGCCGCGCCATCGCCGAAGCGGGGCCTGCCACCATCCTGGCCTATATCCTGGCGGGCGGCCTGGTGGTGCTGGTCATGCGAATGCTGGCTGAAATGGCTGTTGCCTCCCCGGACACCGGCTCGTTTTCAACCTACGCTGACCTCGCCATCGGCAAATGGGCCGGTTACACCATCGGTTGGCTGTACTGGTGGTTCTGGGTGCTGATCATTCCGATCGAGGCCAATATCGCCGCTACCATCATCAACTCCTGGGTCCCGCAGCTGGAGATCTGGGTGTTGTCGTTGGTGATCACGTTGCTGCTGACGGCCACCAACCTGTTCAGCGTGAAGAATTACGGTGAGTTCGAGTTCTGGTTGGCACTGGTCAAGGTGGTGGCCATCGTCAGCTTCATCGCCCTGGGTGTTTGCGCCATTTTCGGCCTGTTGCCGGGGTCCGGCGTCAGCGGCGTCTCGCGTTTGTGGGATACGGGGGGCTTCATGCCCAACGGCTTTGGTGCGGTGCTGAGCGCGATGCTGATCACCATGTTCTCGTTCCTCGGGGCCGAGGTGGTGACCATTGCTGCGGCTGAATCCGACGAGGCGGGCAAGCATATTTCCAAGGCCACCAATTCGGTGATCTGGCGGATAACGCTGTTCTACATCCTGTCGATCTTCATCGTCATCGCACTGGTACCGTGGACCGACCCACGCCTGGCGACCGAAGGCTCTTATGTCACGGTGCTGGACACCCTCGGCGTGCCAAATGCCAAGGCCATCATCGACTTCGTGGTGCTGACGTCGGTGACCAGCTGCCTCAACTCGTCGCTGTACACCGCCTCGCGCATGGTCTATTCGCTTAGCCGCCGTGGTGATGCCCCGGCCTGTGCCCAGATAACCAGCCGCAGTGGTACACCCGTGGTGGCAGTCTTGTTGTCGACGGGGGCTGCATTCCTGGCGGTGATCGCCAACTACCTGGTGCCGGCCCAGGTATTTGGCTTCCTCATGGCAAGCTCCGGTGCCATTGCCTTGCTGGTGTATCTGGTCATCGCCATTTCCCAGCTGCGCCTGCGCCAGCGCCTGACGGCACAGGGCAAGACACTGGGTTATCGCATGTGGCTGTTCCCGTGGCTGACCTGGGGGGTGATCCTGTTCATCAGCGGTGTACTGGTATTGATGCTGTTCCGCCCGGATCATCGCCTGGAAGTGGTCTCGACGATGGTGCTGGCGGTGTTGGTGGTGTGCTCGGGGGTGCTGGTGACCCGGCGCCGGGCGCGTGGCGGGGCCGTGGCTGGCGTAGGGCAGGGCGCCTGATTCGTCCGGCCTGAAGACAGACGAGCAAGACGCATCAGGCTGTGAGAGGATGTCCGCCAACAAAGCCAGGACCCTGAACGCAGCCTGATGAAGACACCTAAAAGAATCGAACCGTTGATCGAAGACGGCCTTGTCGACGAAGTACTACGGCCGTTGATGAGTGGCAAGGAAGCCGCTGTGTACGTGGTGCGCTGTGGCAGCGAGGTACGCTGCGCCAAGGTCTATAAAGAAGCCAACAAGCGCAGTTTCCGCCAGGCCGCCGAATACCAGGAGGGCCGCAAGGTACGCAACAGCCGTCAGGCCCGGGCCATGGCCAAGGGCAGCAAGTACGGCCGCAAAGAAGCCGAAGATGCATGGCAGAACGCCGAAGTGGCAGCGCTGTTCCGTTTGGCCGCCGCCGGGGTGAGGGTGCCCAAGCCTTACGACTTCCAGGACGGCGTGCTCCTGATGGAGCTGGTCACCGATGCCGATGGCGATGCGGCCCCACGGCTGAACGACGTACACCTCGAAGCGGAGGATGCCCGCGCGTTCCACGCCTTCGTCATTCGCCAGGTCGTGCTGATGCTGTGTGCCGGAATGGTGCATGGCGACCTGTCCGAGTTCAACGTGCTGCTCGGCCCGGACGGGCCGGTGATCATCGACCTGCCGCAGGCAGTGGATGCAGCCGCCAACAACCACGCCTTCAGCATGCTGCAGCGCGATGTGGACAACATGGCCCATTATTTCGGGCGCTTTGCCCCGGAGCTGAAAAGCACCCGCTATGCGCAGGAGATGTGGGCGTTGTACGAGGCCGGCGAGTTGCTGCCCGACAGCCCGTTGACCGGGGTGTTCGAGGATGACGAACATGAAGCTGACGTAACCGGGGTGATGCGCGAGATCGACGCCGCCCGGATGGACGACGCTCGCCGCCGTGCAGCACGCGCCGAGGCCGAGCATGGGCCGGCCAAGGCAGAGGAGGTAACGCCGCCCTGGCTGCAGTAGTTTATTCCTGTACCGCCTCTTCGCGGGTTTACCCGCGAAGAGGCCAACACAGGCAAACCCCGGCCGTTGCCATTGACGCAAGACACAATCTCGTCATTTAGCCTTTTCACTGGCGCGCGACAGGCATAAGGTATACGCCGTTCAAATTCCCTGGAGCTGTCATGTCCAACCAATTCCCGTCCGTTCGTCCCCGCCGCCTGCGGCAGAACGAGTCCCTGCGCACGATCTTCCAGGAAACCGAGTTCCGCCTTGAAGACCTGATCCTGCCGATCTTCGTCGAAGAGGGCATCGATGATTTCGTGCCGATCACCAGCATGCCTGGTGTCAACCGTATCCCCGAGAAGCTGTTGGCCCAGGAAATCGAGCGCTATGCCCGCGCCGGTATCAAGTCGGTGATGACCTTTGGCGTATCGCACCACCTGGATGCCGATGGCAGCGACACCTGGAACGAAAACGGCCTGGTTGCGCGCATGTCGCGTATCTGCAAGGACACCGTGCCGGAAATGGTGGTGATGTCCGACACCTGCTTCTGCGAATACACCAGCCACGGCCACTGCGGCGTGCTGCATGACCATGGCGTGGACAACGACGCCACCCTGGCCAACCTGGGCAGGCAGGCAGTCATCGCCGCTGCTGCCGGTGCCGACTTCATTGCCCCCTCGGCGGCGATGGACGGCCAGGTGCAGGCTATCCGCAGTGCCCTGGACGGTGCTGGCTTCCACGACACCGCGATCATGGCCTACTCGACCAAGTTCGCCTCGTCGTTGTATGGCCCCTTCCGTGAGGCCGGCGGCACCGCACTGAAGGGCGACCGCAAAAGCTACCAGATGAACCCGATGAACCGCCGCGAAGCGGTGCGCGAGTCGCTGCTCGACGAGCAGGAAGGGGCGGACGTGCTGATGGTCAAGCCGGCCGGTGCCTATCTTGATGTGATCGCCGACATCCGCGCCGCTTCGCGCCTGCCACTGGCGGCGTACCAGGTGAGTGGCGAGTATGCGATGATCAAGTTCGGTGGGCTGGCCGGTGCCATCGACGAAGGCCGGGTGGTGCGCGAAAGCATTGGCGCAATCAAGCGTGCCGGTGCCGACCTGATCCTGACCTACTTCGCCATGGACCTTGCGCGCGAAGGTATCTGAAGCCAGGCCTTGGTCATGAAAGCCGCTGCCATTGCAGCGGCTTTTCTTTGGGCGCCGTTGAATAGTGCCGCAAACGCACAAAAAAACAGTAAGCGCTGAATTATTTAGTGTCCTGTTGTATCTGATCCCTTAGAGCATTCATCGACAGGGATACGGGTATGAAACCTCGCAAGAAAAGCGTCCAGCCAATCGGCCTGAAGGACATTACCATCGTCGACGACGCCAAGATGAAGAAGGCGATCACAGCCGCCGCGCTGGGCAACGCCATGGAGTGGTTCGACTTTGGGGTATATGGCTTCGTCGCTTATGCCTTGGGCAAGGTGTTTTTCCCCAACGCCGACCCCAGCGTGCAAATGATCGCGGCCTTGGCCACCTTCTCGGTGCCGTTCCTGATCCGGCCTCTTGGCGGGTTGTTCTTCGGCGCCTTGGGCGACAGGTTCGGGCGGCAGAAAATCCTCGCCGCGACCATCGTGATCATGTCCCTGAGCACCTTCGCCATCGGCCTGATACCGTCCTATGCAAGCATTGGTATCTGGGCGCCGATCCTGTTGCTGCTGGCCAAGATGGCCCAGGGCTTTTCGGTGGGTGGCGAATACACCGGTGCCTCGATCTTCGTTGCCGAGTACGCGCCTGACCGCAAGCGCGGCTTTCTCGGCAGCTGGCTGGATTTCGGTTCGATTGCCGGCTTTGTCCTGGGCGCAGGGGTGGTGGTGCTCATTTCCACGGTGCTGGGTGAAGAAAAGTTCCTCGAATGGGGCTGGCGCCTGCCGTTCTTCCTGGCCCTGCCGCTGGGCATCATCGGCCTTTACCTGCGCAATGCGCTGGAAGAAACACCTGCGTTCCAGCAGCACGTCGACAAGCTGGAGCAGGGCGATCGTGAAGGCCTGGCGTCCGGGCCCAAGGTGTCGTTCAAGGAGGTGGCCACCCAGCACTGGCGCAGCCTGGTGACCTGCATCGGCGTGGTGATTGCCACCAACGTCACCTACTACATGCTGCTTACCTACATGCCCAGCTACCTGTCGCACAACCTGCACTATAGCGAAGACCATGGCGTGCTGATCATCATCGCGATCATGGTCGGCATGCTGTTCGTGCAGCCGATCATCGGCCTGCTCAGCGACAAGTTTGGCCGACGGCCGTTCATCATCGTCGGCAGTGTCGGCCTGCTGGCCTTGGCCATTCCGGCATTCATGCTGATCAACAGTGGGGTGCTTGGGCTTATTTTCGCCGGCCTGCTGATCATTGCCGTGCTGCTGAACTTCTTCATCGGCGTGATGGCCTCGACGCTGCCGGCCATGTTCCCCACGCACATCCGTTACAGCGCCCTGGCCAGCGCCTTCAACATCTCGGTGCTGATCGCCGGCCTTACCCCAACCCTCGCTGCGTGGCTGGTGGAGACCACAAACGACCTGTACATGCCTGCCTATTACTTGATGGTGATCGCTGCTGTCGGCCTGGTCACCGGCCTGACCATGAAGGAAACCGCCAACAAGCCCCTGCGCGGCGCCGCACCCGCGGCGTCAGACATCGAAGAGGCGCGTGAACTGCTGCAGGAGCACCACGACAACATCGAGCAGAAGATCGAGGACATCGATGCGCAGATCGCCGAGTTGGAAGCCAAGCGCGAAAAACTGGCACAGCAGCACCCGCGTATCGAATGATCAGCGCGGCATGTAGCCACGCTGCCAGGAACGCGGTATGAACCGCGATACCAGTGCCAGCACGCAGGCCAGCGCACAGCTGCCGGCCAGCGCCTGCAGGCCCAGGTGTTGTTGCAACCAGGCGCCGAGCGCGGCGCCCAGCAACATCCCGGCCCAAGGTACCAACTGCACCCGCCAGCCATTGCGCCGCTCGCCCAGCAGCCAACGCCCCAGGCCGCGGCCGAAACGCGACAGGGCGCCCGTTACGTAAGTCAGGCCGATGGGCAGGCCATTCACCTGCTCGACTACTGCATTGATCATGCCCATGGCCAGCGTGGCCGCCAACAGCGCAGGGAAGGTGGCCGGCAGCGGCCACGCTGCCGCGAAAGCCAGCAGTGCGGCAACCACCAACAACACCGGCCAGGCTCGACGGCGCAATCCGTGAGCCAGGAGCACACCCAGCGCATTGCCCGCGACAAAGCCCAGTACCGCGCCACTGAGGCGTAGCACCAGGGCCAGGTCTGCTTCACTGATGGCCACCGCCAGGCGTGTGGTGTTGCCACTCATGAACGACACGAAATCGCCCAGTGCCAGCAAGCCGATGGCATCGGTCATGCCGGCCAGCACCGACAGGGCGGCGACCAGGCCGAGGCCGACGCGACCACGCATTACCTGCAGGCGCAAACGCCTGGCTGAGCGCGCGGGGAGGGCGTTAGGGAGCATGTGCAGGCCTCAGGGCAGCAGTTTTTCGCGGGCCAGGGTACCTTTGATGGTGCGCTCTACCACATCGACCAGCACCATGGTCTGATGGTCGACCTCGATGTTGAGCAGCTCACCTGGGTGGTAGCTGGCGAAGGTGGTCTGCCGCAGGGTTTCCGGGATCAGGTTGATGGTGATCACGTTGTCCTCCACGTCAGCGACCGTCAGGCTGCAGCCATTGACCCCGATGAAACCACGCGGGAACACGTACTTGCCCCATTGCGGCGGCATGCGGAACTTGATGAAGGCGCCGGTTTCCTTGATCGACAGCTCGACGATCTCGGCGGTGGTGGCGATGTGGCCAGCCATCAGGTGGCCGCCGACTTCGGCGTTCATCTTCGCCGAACGTTCGATGTTCACGCTCCGGCCAGGCTTGAAGCTGCTCAGATTGGTGCGTTCGAGGGTAGCGGTCATGGCGTCGAACCTGACTTGGCTGCCGTTGATTTCGGTCACGGACAGGCAGGTACCTTCGACACTGACGCTGGCACCGATTTTCAGCTCGTCGAGCAGTTCCGGGGTGAGGTCGATGGTGAACTGGTTGTGGCCCGGGTAGGTGGTCACATCAAGCAGAGGGCGGACGGCCTGGACGATGCCGGTGTACATGGAGTTGCTCCTGGGCACGGAAAAGAAAACTTCCGAACGCTATGCCCGTAGCGCAGTAAATGCAAGACCGGCTTCCTGGCTGGCAAGCCGGCTTGCGAGTCTGGCGCCTGCGCGGGGCAGGCGGCGTGCTTGTGGGCGAAACCGGTTTGCCGACGGCAGGGCCACTGCAGATTCAAACATGCCCGCTGCTGTTGACGATCCGCAGGCACAGCGCCTCGTACGGATCCAGGTTCACCATCAGGCGCCCGTCCTCGGTCAAATCGCCTTCGACCGTCTCGTTGATCATGTCGACCACCGGCCCAGGTGTGAACCCGGTCAACAGCAGTTCCTCGGCAATCGCGTCCTGGCCGAAGTTCAGCGCAGTGATCTGGATACCGCGCCCGGCTGGCAGCTCGTGCACCATCACCAGCAGCCCCGGGCTGCTCACCTCAGGTACCAGCACCTGACGGCTGGTGGCGATGCCGTAGGCCTGGCGCACAGCCAGCAGTTTCTTCACCTTGCAGGCAAATGAATCACTCTCGTCCAGCTGCCTGTCCAGGCTGCCGTACAGCGCCCGGGCACGCGGCATGCCCCGCACAGAAGCCTCTGCCTGTGGGTCAAGCCCGGCCAGGTCATAGCCGCCCCGGTGAATCCAGCGGGTATCGCCATCGAGCATGCGTTCGGCAACCGCTTCGGCGGGCAAGGGCAGGGCACCGACCAGGTCCCAGCCGGACAAGGCGACCACCCCCGGCTGCATGGCGTTGTACATGACCAGCAGCAGGTGCACCTTCTTGATCAGTTCGATATCCGCTACGCCAATCTGTTCGAGGTCGCGAATACCCAGTGCAGCAGCGATCAGGCTGGCGGTGGTGCAGGCAATGCCGTTGGTCACGAAGCGCAGGTTGTACGGCGCATGTTCCCCCGACAGCCGTTCGTAGATTTCTTCGCGGATATGTTCACGCAGGATGCTGCCAGGCAGGGTCTGGCCCTTGTACAGGTACATGTCGTGCGCGTGCAGTGTCCAGAAGTGCACCAGCTCCACGGTCAGCTCGTCATGGTTTTGCAGGGCATGGATCAGCGAGGCCGGGTCGATGCCGAAGGCGTGCATCTCCTTGAGCATCAGGCGCAGGAACTCGGTGTCGCCCGTCAGCAGCGCATGCTGGTAGGCCGGCCGGGTAATGAAATCGTAGGACAGGTCGGCACCACCCTTGGACATCTGCGCAATGTCATCGAGGGTCAGGTTCAGCTCCTGGAAGCTGAAACCGCCGGCCTTGCGGATCATGCCACCGATCAGCTGGTTGCCGACGAGCGACAGCGGGTGGCTTTCTGACCAGGCGGTGCCGCTGGCGCGGGTTTCCACGCCGAGAAAGCCGTTGGCGTCCAGGCGCAGGCCGCGTGCACCCAGGCAGTCTAGGGCGTGCAGCGCGTCACCAATGATCATCTGTTCGGCGGCGAAGGTAGGGTCCAGCCAGTTCAATGAGGGCTGGCCTTCTTTGAAGTAGTGCAGGTACACCCAGCGGCGGGTCTTGCCGTCGACGCCTGTGATCGGCGGCGTGGCGCTCCAGTCGGTTTCCTTCACGCCCGGCTCGAAGAAGATTACCCGTTGCAACTGGCCAACGATGTAATGGCGCGCCTTCAGCTCGTCACACTGCGCTGGCAGGAGATTGACCGCATCGCGCCCGGCGGGCACCTCGGGCAGCAGCGTCCAGTCTTCTTCACGGATCTCGACCATGTGGTACAGCCCCGGGTAGGGGCCATGGGCGAGCTCGGCCAGGCGGAAGTCGGCGCCCTTGCCGGTGTGCGAGGGGATCAGGTCGTCGATGGTCACGGCATTGTGCGCAGCGGCCATGCGGCTCATCTGGATCAGTTCCTGCTCGCTGCCGTACAGTGGGTCGATGTCGAAGCTGATGCGGTCGAAGTTGCCGTCCACGCTGGGGGTGAGTTCGCGGCCGCGGATGCCACCGGACAGTTTGATCGGGCCGGTGTGCAGGCCCTGTACGCCGATCTCCGACAGTCGCTTCCACAACGCTTCGTGGGCCAGGGCACCGAGCACCGAGCAACCCTCGGGCGCGATGATGGCGTCGGGGTAGACCGTCAGCCACACCGAGGCGATTTCGGTGGCGCGGCGGGGCTGGGCCTCGGCATAGGGTTGCTGCCACAGGCGCGACTGGCCTGAGTACAGGCTGGCGCGCGCCTGGGAGGCCTTGAGCATGGCGCGGTCTTCGAGCCATTTGACGTACGACGGGTCGGGCTGGGTCATTTCGCGTCCTCTTTGCGTGTCGGCACCGGCTCAGGTTATGACGGCGCTGCGGCCTGAACGTTCGGCTCGAGATGGGTGTTGGTTTCTTCGCGGGCTTGCCCGCTCCCACAGGCTGTCATACCGCTGAAGATTTGCGCTGCACCTGTGGGAGCGGGCGCGCCCGCGAAGAGGCCGGGCCTGCAAAGGCAGGATCAGCGCCGGGCCGACAACTGCTGCGGTGCCAGAAACGCATCATGGAAGTAATTGCGCACCGCCTGCATCGCCGGGCTGAATGCCCGTTCCCGGTGCCAGGCCAACCCCACGCTCATCGGTGTGACCGGGTCGCTGATGGTCACCGTCTCGATGCGCTTGCCCTCCAGCGACCACGGCCGGTGCACCAGGTCCGACAGGATCGCCACTCCGCTGCCATTGGCGACCATGCTGCGCACGGCCTCCACCGAACTGGTCCGCACCCTTACGCTTGGTCGTTGCCCGGCCTGCTCCCAGTAGCGCATGGCACTTTGCTCGGCCTCATCCACGGTCAACAGGATGAACGGCTCACAGGCCACCTCGGCCAGGCTCACGGCCGAGCGCTCGCACAGCGGGTGATGCCCGGGCAGCCACAGCCGGCGCTCGGAGTTGAACAGGGTTTCCGAGACGATGTCGGGGTGGGTGAGGTTGGCGGTGAGCACCACCGCCATGTCAAAACGCCCCTCCAGCAGGCCTTGCTCGATGGCGCTGCGCTCCTGCTCGTACAGCTCCAGGGTCACGCCTGGATGCCAGTGCTCCAGGCGCTGCAAGTGGTGTGGCAGGAAGTAGCCGATCACCGTGTAACTCGCCGCCAGGCGCAACAGGCCACTGGCACGCACGTCCGGTAGCGGGCTGTTCAACGCATCGTCGACACTGCGCAGGATGACGTAGGCACGGTTCAAGAAGTGGCGGCCGGCTTCGGTCAGGCTCATGCCTTGGGCCGAGCGCTGGAACAACAGCACGCCGAGCATCGCTTCCAGCTCCTTGATGGCTGTGGTCACTGCCGACTGGGAGATGTTCAGGTGGATCGCCGCTTGGGAGATCTGGCCGATTTCAGCGGTGGCAACGAAGTAGCGGACCTGGCGCAGGGTGAGTGACACGGTAGGCTCCCGGGGTATCTGTTTTTCAGAAGGTACCCCATCTGTTTATAGATCTTCCCAAGGGGGTGCAGAGAATCTAACGTGGCTTGCATGCAGTCACAAGTGCCAGGAGACGCGGTCATGCAAGCAGTGGATTTCAACTCGGACATGGGGGAGGGCTTTGGCCCGTGGACCATTGGCGATGGCGTCGATCACGAACTGATGGGCTACATCAGCAGCGCCAACATCGCCACCGGTTTCCACGCCGGCGACCCCGGCACCATGCGCCGCACCGTCGAGCGCGCCAAGGCACTGGGCGTTGCTGTGGGGGCACACCCGGGGTTCCGTGACCTGGTCGGCTTTGGCCGCCGGCATATCAATGCCTCGGCGCAGGAACTGGTGGACGACATGCTCTATCAATTGGGCGCGTTGCGTGAAATCGCCCGTGCCCAGGGCGTGCGTTTGCAGCACATCAAACCGCACGGGGCGTTGTACATGCACCTGGCGCGTGACGAAGAAGCCGCGCGCTTGCTGGTGGAAAACCTGCGGGTGATCGAGCCGGAACTGCTGCTGTTCTGCATGCCAGGTTCGGTGATCTGTCGCATTGCCCAGGAACTGGGGCAGCCGGTGATTCGCGAGTTCTATGCCGACCGCGAGTACGACCTGAGCGGGTCGATCGTGTTTACCCGCAATGTGCGTGGCTACGAGCCCCAGGCCGTTGCCGAGCGGGTGCTGCGTGCTTGCCGGCAAGGCGTGGTGCGCACGGTCGAAGGCCAGGACCTGGCGATCGAATTCGATTCCATTTGCCTGCACAGTGACACCCCGGGCGCGCTGGACCTGGTCGAGGCCACGCGCAGGGCACTGGATGCGGCCGGCATCGTGGTGCGGGCACCGCGCTGAACCCGTCAGGCATCCGGCAAACCGACACGCCGGAGCCCGTGCATCTTGTTTTCGCCTGCCTTTCTATAAAGATTTCAAGAAAAGGAACTGTCATGGCCGAACCGCTTGCTACAACCCCGATCCGTTACAGCTTCGGCGCCGACGAGCACCTGTTTGCCGAAGTCAGCGAAAGCATGTCGCTGGAGGCCTTTTTCAAGGGTATGGCCGTCACCCGTGCGGTGGAGCGCATGGCCCTGGATGGCGTACTTGATGTGTGCCTGGCCAATGCGTCGTTCCAGGTCCGCTTCGACCCGGACCGTATCGCCCCCGAGGCACTGCTCGAAGCCGTGCGCGGCGCCGAGGCGCAGGCGGAGGCCGAGCGTTCGTTGCAGACGCGGATCATCGAGATCCCGGTGCTGTACAACGACCCCTGGACCCATGAAACCCTGATGCGCTTTCGGGATCGCCACCAGGACCCGACCAGCACTGACCTGGAGTACGCCGCGCGCATCAACGGCCTGGCCGATGTCGAGGCCTTCATCGCCGCCCACAGGGGCGCGCCATGGTTCGTGTCGATGGTGGGCTTTGTCGCCGGCCTGCCGTTCATGTTCCAGATGGTCGAGCGCGAGCGGCAGCTGCAGGTGCCCAAGTACCTGCGACCCCGTACCGACACGCCCAAGCTCACCCTGGGCCATGGCGGCTGCTTTGGTTGCATCTACTCGGTGCGCGGGGCGGGGGGCTACCAGATGTTCGGCGTCACCCCGGCACCGATCTACGACCCGCAGCAGACCTTGAATTACCTGAAAGAGCACATGGTGTTCTTCCGCCCGGGTGACATCGTGCAGTTCAAGCCTATCGACCGCCGCACCTACGACCGGGCGGTGGCGGAGGTGGAGGATGGCTGCTTCGACCTGCGCATTCGCCCGGTGACGTTTTCCCTGGACGCCTTCCTCGCCGACCCGGTCGGCTACCCCAAATCGTTGCAGGAGGTGCTGGCATGATCAAGGTACTCAAACCGGGCTTGGCCACTTCTGTACAGGACCTGGGCCGCGAAGGTTACTACCACCTGGGCATTCCACCGTCCGGCGCACTCGACCAGTACGCCTTGAGCGCAGCCAACCACCTGGTGGGCAACCCGGCCGGCGCTGCGGGCCTGGAGTGCGCGCTGGTGGGGCCGGAGCTGGAGTTTCGGCAGGACGCACTGGTCGCTGTGTGCGGCGCGCAGATGCCAGCGTTGCTCGATGGCCGCGAGCAGCGCCCGGACACTGCGTTTGCCGTGCGGGCCGGACAAGTGTTGCGTTTCGGCTTTCCAACAGCGGGCGCCCGGGCCTACCTGGCAGTGGCCGGAGGCATCGATGTGCCCGAGGTACTGGGTAGCCGGTCCACCTACGCGCTGGGCGCGTTGGGTGGCTTTCATGGGCGCAAACTGATGGCGGGCGACCTGCTGCCGGTCGGCGTGCCCAGCGGCAAGACCCGTGCCGGTGCAAGCTTGCCCATGGCCCTGCGTCAGGCCTTGGGGGGCGAGGTGGTGTTGCGGGTGGTGCCTGGGCTGTACTTCCACCGCCTGACCGAAGCTGCAGCGCAACGTTTCTTCACCGACGCCTGGACCGTTGGCTCCGAAGCGGACCGCATCGGTTATCGCTACAAAGGCGGCAGCGCCTTGAGTTTCCAACCGCGCGAGCAGCCGTTCGGTGCGGGGTCGGACCCGTCCAATATCGTCGACAGCTGCTACCCGATCGGATCGATCCAGGTGCCGGCAGGGTTGGAACCGATCATCCTGCATCGCGATGCAGTGTCGGGGGGCGGCTACGCCATGATCGGCACGGTGATCAGTGCCGACCTCGACCTGATCGGGCAGATGCAGCCCAACCAGCAGGCGCGGTTCCTGCCGGTGAGCCTGGAGCAGGCACTGGAGGCGCGGCGTTCGTACAAGAAGAAGCTGGCCTGCCTGGCCAGGCTCTTCAGTTGAGCATGATGTTTTCGCTGTAGCAGCGGCCTTGTGCCCGACGGGGCCGCAACGGGCTCCGCGGCTACGCCGAGCGCGCAGGTTTGCTGATGGTCTTGCCGGTTTGCGAGGCCACCTCAGGGGCTTGGCCGTCCCGCTGTTTGCCTTGGCGCGCCAGGCCTTCAAGTTGCGGTATCAGCATGCCTTCCGGCAAATGCCGCCAGAACCGCCCAGGCATGTGCAGGCGCAAGGCGTCCGGGTTGAGGCGGGCCGGGTTGAAGGTGTGGCGGTAGTAGGTGCGCCAGAGTTCGGCGCCGGGGTCTTCGGCGTTGCGGGCCCACTGGCGCCAGGGCTCGGGGCACTGTCGCTGGTAGTCGAACGACTGGCCGTCGAAGCGAATGCCATCCTGTGGCGTGGCAATCAACCAGCGCAAACGCCCCAGGCGGTCGGCAAAATGCGCGCTGGCACTGTGCAGAATGTCGTGTGCCGGCTCGTGATAGGCCACCAGCTCCAGTTGCAAGTGCTCAGCCAGTTCATCAGGCAGCGGCACGAAGCGTACAAACGCGTGCAAGTGATGTGCCTCGCGGGTTACCTGCTTGATGCGCCGTTGCAGCTCACTGCCCAGCCGGTCACCGGCCAGCATTGCCGTGCGGTCGCCATGGGCGACGCGCCACAGCACTTCATACAGCAGGTTCCAGCGCTGTTCGCCACGGTAGCGCGAGGCCTGCTCCAACTGGCTCAGCAGTGCGGCCGGGACTTTGGCCCGGAAAGGGCCAGGCCCTTCAGGCGGCGCTGCCGGCACGGCCAGCAGGTCCGCCATCGGGCCTTGCGACCAGGTGACTTCCGACGGGTCGATGCCATGGCTCAACAACACCCGGGCCTGGTCGCGCCAGGTGGCGAACAGGTCGTCGCAGTCGAGTGCGATCACCCCCATAACCCCATCTGCACGGGCGCTGGCGGCTCACTCAAGCGCGCGCGCAGCAAGCCGCTGCGCAGCTCGGCCTGGGCGGGGCGGTAGTCGCTGGTGACGATGAACGGCCGTGCCTTGTCCAGCACGCAGCGCAGCTGGATCAGGTCGTCATAACGGATGCGCCGCTCCCGCCGCAGGGCGACCAGGCGCTGTACGCTGCGCAGGCCGATGCCGGGGATACGCGCCAGTAGCGCCGGCTCGGCGCGGTTCACGTCCAGCGGGAAGACTTCGCGGTTGGCCAGCGCCCAGGCCAGCTTGGGGTCGATGTCCAGTGCCAGGTTACCGCTGTGGCCCAGCAGCTCGCCAGCCTTGTAGCCATAGCCACGCAGCAGGAAGTCGGCCTGATACAGGCGGTGTTCGCGTAGCAGCGGTGGTGCGGCGAGGGGCACGCTGCCGGGGCTGTCGGGGATCGGGCTGAAGGCGGAGTAGTACACGCGCTTGAGGCCGTAGCCCTGGTACAGCGACTCGGCATTGCGCAGCAAGGTACTGTCGTCGGTGCTGTCGGCGCCGACGATGACTTGGGTGCTCTGCCCGGCTGGGGTAAAGCGCGGCGCCCTGGGCTCGTTGGCCACGGCCTGCTGGCCCTGATGAATCACGCCCATGGCCTGGCGAATGGTGCGCCCTTGCTTTTCCGGCGCCAGGCGCTTGAGGCTGGCGTCGGTGGGCAGTTCGATGTTGACGCTGAGGCGGTCGGCCAGGCGCCCGGCCTCTTCGATCAGCAGCGGGTCGGCATCGGGGATGGCCTTGAGGTGGATGTAGCCGCGGAAGCTGTGCTCTTCGCGCAACAGCCGGGCCACACGGATCAGCTGCTCCATGGTGTAGTCCGCCGAGCGGATGATGCCGGAGCTGAGGAACAGGCCGCTGATGCAGTTGCGCCGGTAGAAGTCCAGGGTCAGGCGTACCACTTCCTCGGGGCTGAAGCGCGCGCGTGGCACGTTGCTGGAGCGGCGGTTGACGCAGTACTGGCAGTCGTACAGGCAGAAGTTGGTCAGCAGTACCTTGAGCAGTGATACGCAGCGGCCGTCGGGGGTGTAGCTGTGACAGATACCCATGCCATTGGTAGCACCCAGGCCGTCAGCGCCGCGCGAGTTACGCTTGGGCGCGCCGCTGCTGGCGCAAGATGCGTCGTACTTGGCGGCATCGGCCAAGATGCCGAGTTTGGCGATGAGTTGCATGGCGCTGTCTCGCAATACTGAATATTCATACAGTATTTTGAGATTTGATGGATTGCAAGCAGTTTGCGCCAGCCATGCCCGACCCTAACCGTCAGCTAAGCTTTGGCTGAGTCTTGCAGGGCAACGAGGCATGGGAGAGGTTATGAAGATCACCATCAAGCCAACATTGGCGCTGGCCGGTCTGGCGTGGGCAATCGCTATGCTCAATGCCCAGGCTGCAGAAACCCGAAAGGTCGATGTGCTGCTGGTAGGCGGCGGCATCATGAGTTCCACCTTGGCTGTGTGGCTCAACGAACTGGAACCCGGCTGGTCGATGGAAATGGTCGAGCGCCTGGACAAGGTGGCCGAAGAAAGCTCCAACGGCTGGAACAATGCGGGTACCGGCCACTCGGCCCTGGCTGAGCTGAACTACACGCCGGAAAAAGACGGCAAGATCGACATCAGCAAAGCGGTGGAAATCAACGAATCTTTCCAGGTGACCCGGCAGTTCCTTGCCTGGCAAGTGAAACAGGGCGTGCTGAAAAACCCGCATTCGTTCATCAACACCACCCCGCACATGAGCTTTGTCTGGGGCGATGACAATATCCGCTTCCTGAAGAAGCGCTACGAGGCGCTGCAGGCCAGCCCCCTGTTCAAACCCATGCAGTATTCCGAAGACCACGAGCAGATCCGCAAGTGGGTACCCTTGATGATGGAAGGGCGTGACCCCAATCAGAAGCTGGCCGTGACCTGGACGCCGATCGGCACCGACGTCAACTTTGGCGAGATCACCCGGCAGTATGTGGGTTACCTGCAGACGCGGCCGAACTTCGATCTCAAGCTGTCGAGCGAAGTGCAGGACATCACCCGTAACGACGACGGTTCCTGGCACGTCGAGTACAAGAACCTGAAGAATGGCAGCAAGGCAGCCACCGATGCCCGGTTCCTGTTCATCGGCGCTGGCGGGGCGGCACTGCCGCTGCTGCAGAAGTCGGGTATCGACGAGGCCAAGGACTATGGCGGCTTCCCGGTCGGTGGCTCGTTCCTGGTCACTGACAACCCGGCTATCGCCCAGCGTCACATGGCCAAGGCCTATGGCATTGCCGCAACCGGTGCACCGCCCATGTCGGTGCCGCACCTGGACACCCGGGTACTTGATGGCAAGCGCCTGATCCTGTTTGGGCCGTTCGCCACCTTCTCGACCAAGTTCCTCAAGCAGGGCTCATTGCTTGACCTGCTCGCCAGTACCAGCGTGCACAATGCCTGGCCGATGGTGCGGGTAGGGGTACGCGAGTTCGACCTGGTGCAGTACCTGATCGGGCAGGTGCTGCAATCGGACGATGACCGCTTCGAAGCGCTGCGCACCTACTTCCCCGAGGCGAAGAAAGAAGACTGGCGGCTGTGGCAGGCGGGCCAGCGGGTGCAAATCATCAAGAAAGACGAAGCGTTGGGCGGTGTGCTCAAGCTCGGTACCGAGGTGGTGACGTCCAGGGACGGCAGTATCGCCGGCTTGCTGGGGGCCTCTCCCGGTGCGTCGACCGCTGCGCCTATCATGCTCGACGTGTTGAACAAGGTGTTCAAGAACAAGGTGGCGTCGCCCGAGTGGCAGGCCAAGATCAAACAGATCATCCCGTCCTATGGCATCCGCCTGAACGACCACCCGGACCAGCTAGAGAAGGAGTGGGCATATACCAACGAGGTGCTGCAGCTTGAGCCGCCTGTCAGTCCACAGCGCCCTGAGTCCATAAGACCGGCTGACGGCCAGGGAGTGGCCAGCCGGTAATCATTGCAGTCAAGCTGGCGCAATCTTGCCACGTCCGATGCCGTAGTAAGTCAGCCCTGCCGAGGCCATGTGCTCGGGTTCGTACAGGTTGCGGCCATCGAACACCACCCGGTCGGCCAGCTGCTGCGGCACCTCGTCCAGGTTGAGCACACGGTAGTCCTGCCATTCGGTGACGATCACCAGGGCATCGGCGCCCCGCAACGCATCGTCCTTGCAGGGCACCAGTTGCAAGTCGGCACGCGGGCCGTAGTGGCGCCGGATTTCTTCCATGGCCTGAGGGTCGTGGGCCTGCACCCGTGCGCCCGCGGACCACAACGCTTCCAGCAGGACCCGGCTGGAGGCTTCGCGGATATCATTGGTATTGGGCTTGAACGACAACCCCCACAGGGCAAACACCTTGCCCCGCAGGCCGCCAGGGTAGTGGCGCTGGATCTTGCTGAACAGCCGGCCCTTCTGCTGCTCGTTGACCGACTCTACTGCGCGCAGCAACTGCGTCTCGAAGCCTTCTGCCTCGGCACTGTGGCGCAGGGCTTGCAGGTCTTTGGGGAAGCACGAGCCGCCAAATCCGCAGCCGGCGTAGATGAAGTCATAACCGATGCGCGGGTCCGAGCCGATGCCACGGCGCACCATTTCGATGTCGGCCCCCAGGTGCTCGGCCAGGTTGGCGATTTCGTTGATGAAAGAAATCTTGGTGGCCAGCATGCAATTGGCTGCGTACTTGGTCAGCTCGGCACTGCGCGCGTCCATGACCATGAACTTTTCGCGGTTGCGGTTGAACGGCAGGTAAAGCTCGCGTAGCAACTCCACTTCGGCCGCTTCTGCGCCGCCGATGATGATGCGCTGGGGGCGCATGCAGTCATCCACCGCAGACCCTTCCTTGAGAAACTCCGGGTTGCTGATCACCTGGAAGCGACTGGTATCGGCCACGGCCTGGGCGATGCGTGCCTTGATGCGGTGTACGGTACCCACCGGCACGGTGGACTTGTTGACGATTACTTTGGGCCCGTCAGCATGCTCGAGGATGCTGTCGACCACGGCGAAAACGTGCTTCAGGTCGGCACTGCCATCGGCTTGCGGCGGAGTACCGACGGCAATGAACTGCAACCGGGCATGGTTGGCAGCCACTGCGGCATCCGTGGTGAAGCGCAGCCGACCGCAGGCGAGGTTCTTCTCCAGCAGCGGCGCAAGGCCGGGCTCGAAGATCGGGCAATGGCCCTCACTCAGGCTGGCCACCCGATCGGCATCGACATCCATGCACAACACCGAATGGCCCACCTGGGCCAGGCACACCGCCTGGGTCAGGCCGACATAACCGGTTCCGAAAACCGTGACCTTCATTTGACAGCTCCTTGATAGGAAAGCTGAAAAAAAATGTCACATCGTTGTTTAGGAATTGTGACCTGAAGGATGTGCGCGTGGACCATATGGCCGTTATTCCACGTCGCCCAGGCAGAGCATCTAAACTTAATGACAGCTCGCGTTAGCGCGTTGTACCGCGAACGAAAACCCTTGAACCGACCACCGCCTTCCCGGAGCGGATGTCCCTCGTTGGCGATGGCCTTCTTGCAGAGGAGGGCAGGTCATGGACGAGGCAAGGCTTCACGATTTCATGGGCAAGCTGGTGGGCGACATGGGCGCAGCGGCGACGCTGGCCAATGTCATTCTCGGCGATGAACTGGGGCTGTACCGGGCCATGGCCGACAGCCAGGCGGTCACCCCAGAGCAACTGGCGGAAAAGACCGGCTGTCACCCGCGGCTGGTGCGAGAATGGTTGAATGCCCAGGCGGCATCGGGCTACATGGTCCATGACAAGGGCCGTTTTGTGCTGCCTGAAGAACAGGCCATGGCCCTGGCGCTGGAGGATTCTCCGGCCTACATGGCCGGCGGCGCGTCAGTGGTGGCGGCGCTGTTCCATGACAAGGACAAGCTGGTAGCCGCCATGCGCGGCGATGGCGGGTTGGCCTGGGGCGATCACCACCCGTGCATGTTCAGCGGTACCGAGCGGTTTTTCCGGCCGGGGTATCGCACCTTCCTGGTAGCGGATTGGCTGCCGGCACTGGAGGGTGTGGTGGCCAAGCTGCAGGCGGGCGCCAAGGTGGCGGATGTGGGGTGCGGTCATGGTGCCTCGACGCTGGTGATGGCGCAGGCGTTTCCGGCGTCGACCTTCGTGGGGTACGACTATCATCAGCCTTCGATCGTCACCGCCAACGCGCGTGCGCGTGAAGCGGGGTTGGAGTCGCGGGTGAGCTTCCAGCAGGCCAGCGCCAAGGAGTACCCGGGGCATGACCATGACCTGGTGTGCTTCTTCGATTGCCTGCACGACATGGGTGACCCGGTCGGGGCAGCCAGGCATGCCTACCATGCTTTGAAAGCGGATGGCACGGTCATGCTGGTGGAGCCTTATGCCGAGGACTCGCTGGAGGGTAACCTGACACCGGTCGGGCGCTTGTTCTATGCGGCGTCGACGTTTATCTGCACGCCCAATTCGTTGTCGCAGGAAGTGGGGCTGGGGTTGGGTGCGCAGGCCGGGGAGGCGCGATTGCGGGCGGTCTTCGAGGAGGCAGGGTTCAGCAGGTTCCGGCGGGCGACGCAGACGCCGTTCAACCTGATTCTGGAGGCCCGCAAGTAGAGCGTGATCCTGCACCGGCCTCTTCGCGGGCTCGCCCACACAGGTTACGTGCTTGTTTCAGGCCTGTGGAGCGCCTGGGCTGCCCGCGAAGTGGCTGGGCCTGGAAAGCAGAAGGGGCGCCATGTGGCGCCCCTTCTGTTTGTTGCTTAGGCTTCAGCGTCCCAAGGACGATCGCCTTTTTCATCTTTGACACGGGTCGGCAGGCCCATCACGTCCAGCGCCTTGAGGAACGGCTCGGCTGGCAGCTCCTCGACGTTGACCATGCGCTTGGCATCCCACTCGCCACGGGCTACCAGCAGGGCGGCAGCCACTGGCGGTACGCCGGCGGTGTAGGAAATGCCCTGGCTGTCGGTCTCGGCGTAGGCTTCTTCGTGGTCGGCCACGTTGTAGATGAACACTTCGCGCGGCTGGCCATCCTTGGTGCCTTTGACCAGGTCGCCGATGCAGGTTTTGCCGGTGTAGCCAGGGGCCAGCGAGGCCGGGTCTGGCAGTACAGCCTTGACCACTTTCAGCGGTACCACTTCCAGGCCTTCGGCGGTTTTCACCGGTTGCTCGCTGAGCAGGCCCAGGTTTTTCAAAACCGTGAACACATTGATGTAGTGCTCGCCGAAGCTCATCCAGAAGCGCACGTTCGGGACGTTGAGGTTCTTCGAAATCGAGTGAACTTCATCGTGGCCGGTCAGGTACAGGTTTTGCGAGCCTACCACTGGCAGGTCGTCGGTACGCTTGACCTCGAACATGGTGTTGCTGGTCCACTGGCTGTTCTGCCAGCTCCACACTTGTCCGGTGAACTCGCGGAAGTTGATTTCCGGGTCGAAGTTGGTGGCAAAGTACTTGCCATGTGAACCGGCATTGACGTCGAGAATATCGATCGAATCAATGCTGTCGAAATACTGTTGCTGCGCCAGCTTGGCGTAGCTGTTCACCACACCCGGGTCGAAACCGACGCCGAGAATGGCGGTAATGTTCTTTGCCTGGCACTCTTCGAGGTGTTTCCACTCGTAGTTGCCGTACCACGGTGGGGTCTCGCAGATCTTGCCCGGCTCTTCGTGGATGGCGGTGTCCAGATAGGCGACACCCGTATCGATGCAAGCACGCAGCACCGACATGTTGAGGAAGGCGGAACCCACATTGATCACGATCTGCGATTCGGTTTCGCGGATCAGCGCCTTGGTTGCCTCGACATCGAGGGCATTGAGCGAGAAGGCCTGGATGTCGGCGGGTACCTTGAGGCTACCCTTGGCCTTGACGCTGTCGATGATGGCCTGGCATTTGGAGATGTTCCGTGACGCGATGGCGATACGACCCAGTTCGTCGTTATGCTGCGCGCACTTGTGGGCCACCACCTTGGCGACACCTCCTGCACCAATGATAAGAACGTTCTTCTTCAATTTACCCTTTGCTCCTTACTTGAAAGCCGGTCTTACGACAGGCTGGAAACGTAGTCTTCGAAACCGAACTCGCGGACGACTTCGACGCTGCCGTCGAGCTGCTTGACCACGATGGAAGGCATCTTCAGCCCGTTGAACCAGTTTTTCTTGACCATGGTGTAACCCGCCGTGTCGATGAACGACAGGCGATCGCCAATGGCCAGCGGACGGTCGAATTGGTACTCGCCGAAGATGTCACCGGCCAGGCATGACTTGCCGCAGACCATGTAGGTATGCTCGCCGTCATTGGGGGCCATCTTGGCGTTGAGGCGGTAGATCAGCAGGTCGAGCAGGTGCGCTTCGATCGAGCTGTCGACCACGGCCAGGTGCTTGCCGTTGTACAGGGTATCGAGCACGGTCACTTCCAGCGAGGCGCTGTTGGTGATGGCGGCTTCGCCCGGCTCCAGGTAAACCTGCACGCCGTATTTTTCCGAGAACGCCTTCAGGCGCGCGCAGAAGGCGTCTACTGCATAGTCTTCACCGGTGAAGTGAATGCCACCACCAAGGCTGACCCACTCGACCTTGTGCAGGAGGTGGCCGAATCGCTCTTCGATGTGCGTGAGCATCTTGTCGAACAGGCCGAAGTCACCGTTCTCGCAGTTGTTGTGGAACATGAAGCCGGAGATGTGTTCGATCACCTGCTCGATCTTGGCCGGGTCCCATTCGCCCAGGCGGCTGAACGGGCGGGCCGGGTCGGCCAGCAGGTAGTCGGAGCTGCTGACCTGCGGGTTGACGCGCAGACCACGCACCTTGCCTTCGGACTGTTCGGCAAAGCGTTGCAGCTGGCCGATCGAGTTGAAGATGATCTTGTCGCAGTTCTCAAGCATCTCCTCGACCTCGTCGTCGGCCCAGGCCACGCTATAGGCATGGGTTTCGCCGGCGAACTTCTGGCGGCCGAGCTTGAGCTCGAACAGGGAGGACGAGGTGGTACCGTCCATGTACTGCTGCATCAGGTCGAACACCGACCAGGTGGCGAAGCATTTGAGGGCGAGCAGCGCCTTGGCACCGGAGTGTTCGCGCACGTAGGCGATCTTCTCCATGTTGCTGAGCAGCTTGGTTTTATCGATGAGGTAATACGGCGTCTTGATCATTTAAAGGCCCCCGGCCAGGCCGGCCAAAAAAAGGACACGCATTGTGCCTTCACTTGCCGCAGACCGAAAGGGCGGGATACGCATTTCGTCAGGGTTGACGCCATTGCGTGGGCTTTTCGGTTGCGGCGAGCCTAGTAGATCAGGTGCATGTGACTGTCGTAATCACCCCCGACAGATGGCAGCTTCAGTCTGCCTGCTGCAGCCAGGCCTGGATCTGCTCCAGTGTTGCGGTAGCGCCGCCACAGACCACCACCAGGACATTGCGCAAGGCGCCCAGTGCCTTGGCATCATAGGCCACTGCCAACGCCGCCCCGCACGCGGGCTCGACCAGCACACGGTGGTCCAGCAAGAACCGCTCACAGGCCTCCAGCGCTGCGCGATCGCTGACCAGATGGCTGTGCACCGGATGCTGCTGCACGCACGTCAGCGCCTGATCAGCCACACGCTTGGCCCCCAGCGACGTGGCCACCGAGGCGATGCGCTCCAGCTCCACCGAATGCCCAGCCTGCATGGCCGCATGCAGCGACGCCGCGCCCTCGGTTTCTACTGCCAGCACCGGCACATCGCCCCAGCCATTGCGCTTGAGCCCCTCTACCACGCCACTGAGCAAGCCGCCCCCGCCGACTGACAACACCACCGCGTCCGGCTTCAGGCCGGCTTCGGCCACTTCATCCACCAGGCTGGCATGCCCGGCCCACAGCAGTGGGTCGTCGAATGGGTGGATGAAGGCATCGTTCGGGCCTACCAGTGTCTGTGCCAGGGCGTTGGCCTCTTGCCAGGAACTGCCGTGCACCACCACCTTGGCGTCTTCCAGGTGCAGCAGCTGCTTGGCCCGTTCGGTGGTGGTTTCGGGTACCACCACGGTCACCGGCACCCCCAGCTTGCGTCCGGCGTAGGCGACTGCCAAACCGGCATTGCCACCTGACGAGGACACAAAGTGCCGGGCGCCACGCGCGTGGTGTACCTCGCAGGCGTAGCCTACACCGCGCAGTTTGAACGAACCGCAGGGTTGCAGGGCGTCGAGCTTGAGCCAGATATTACGACCGGCCGCCAACGACAGCGGGCGCGACTCGATCAGGGGGGTATGAATGTGCAAGGTCATTGGCTGGCTCCGCGTAGTTGCTCGAGGTAGTTGTAAATGGTGTAGCGCGTCACGCCTAGAGCGCTGGCAGCCTTCTCGACGCCGCCCTTGACGATGAACAGGCCGCGCTCCTGCATGACGCGCACGGCCTCGACCTTGGCCTGTTTGTTCATCCGCCCCTGGCCGCTGCGCTGCAGGGCAGCCTGGATGATCTCGCTCATCAGCAGCTCCATGTCGGCCGGTTCGTTGACCGCCGGTATGGCCCCCAGCGGCTGCAACTGCTGGAGAAAGCTCATGGCAGCATCCAGGCCGGTGACGTCGGTGTTGACGCACAGGCTGGCGAAGGGGTGGCCGCTGCTGTCACGGAAGATTGCCGTGGCACTCCGTAGCGTGCGGCCTTTGAGCGTAGTGGGGTAATCGGGCAGCACCACCGGCTCACAGCCGTGCTGGTCGGCCGAGGCCTGCATCAGTGCCTTGAAACCCTGGTCCTGCTCCGGTGCGGCGAGGATCGGGCTGCCCACGCTGCGGCCGGAAAGATGACCGTTGACGATCGCCACCACCGAGTGTTCGGGGTGGTCAAGGTCGTGCAGGAGTATTTCCATGTTGCGCGCGGCAACGCTGCCCAGGGCCTGGATCGCGGCCTTGAGCACGGTGAGGGTGAGTTGGCGTTCTTCGCTGGGGGTGATAGGCATGGCAGACCGCTAAATCAACTGTTTGTGCATTTTTACACATATGGTTGAAATTCGCGATCTGCTTTTGCGGGCCCTGTAAGACTCAGCCGAGCGCCGGCGTGCGCGGCGGAACCATCCGGCGCGAGCCGGTGGCCTCGAACGCGGCAGCAAAACTCAGCAGCGCGTTGTCGCTATAGGCCTTCCCGGCAAAGGTCAGCCCCACCGGCATACCGATATCGGCCATCACGCCCATCGGCACGGTCACGGTCGGCACGCCCAGGTGACGGATTGCCAGGTTGCCGTTGGCTACCCAGACACCGTTGCTCCAGGCGATGTCCGCCGATACCGGGTTGATATCGGCATCGGCCGGGCCAACGTCGGCTACGGTGGGGAACAGCACCGCGTCCAGGCCCAGCTTGTCCATCCAGTCTTCCAGGTCCAGCTTGCGGGTCTGCTCCAGCCCGCGCAGGCCGTCGGGCAGGGTCTCGATCTGGTCCCAGGTCTTCAGGCCACGTTTGGCCATGTTGACGTACTCGTCCATGCCGGCAGCCAGGTCATCTTCACGGTTGGGCAGGGTGCCCGGGTCGTGGGGGAAGATCTTCAGCCCGTCGACATCGGCCAGGCGGTTAAGCTTGGGGTCATCGTTGGCGCGCAGGAAGTCGTCAAAGGCCCAGCCCGACAGTTCCCACAGTTCGTCATGCAGGAATGCCTTGCTGACGATGCCTCGGTTGTACACGGTCGGCGCGCCTGGGCGGTCGCCTTCGCAGTTGGACACCAACGGGAAGTCCACTTCCAGCACTTCGGCACCCGCCGCTTCCAGGGCCTGGCGTGCTTGTTGCCACAGGTCGATCACCGTGGCGCGGGTGTTGATGCGTTGGCCGGTCGGCCCGCCGATGCCTGGCTTCTCGGCGGTGCCCGCTTCGGGATCGGCATTTATATACATGCGTGGTACGCCAAAGCGCTTGCCCTTGAGCGCGCTGGCATCTACCGCCAGTTCAAGGTACGAAGCCGGACGTACCGTCGAGGCAGCGGGGATTGGCACCCACGGCTGCAGGCGCCACAGGTCGCCGCGCTTGTCGGCGTCATCGGCGACCACCACGTCGAGGATTTCCAGCAGGTCGGCCATGGTGCGGGCGTAGGGCACCACCACGTCCATGGTCGGCGTCAGCGGCCAGTTGCCACGCACCGAAATCACCCCGCGCGACGGGGTATAGGCGCACAGGCCGTTGTTGGACGCCGGGCCACGGCCGCTGGACCAGGTTTCTTCGGCCAGGCCAAAGGCGCTGAAGCTGGCGGCGGTGGCGGTACCGGCACCGTTGGACGAGCCCGAGGCGAAGGGCGCGGTCAGGTAGTTGGCGTTGTACGGGCTTTCGGCGCGGCCATAGACGCCGCGCTGCATGCCACCGTTAGCCATGGGCGGCATGTTGGTCTTGCCCAGGCACACGGCACCGGCGGCGCGCAGGCGCTCGATGGTGAAGGCATCGCGCTGGGCGACCAGGTCCTTGAAGGCAGGGCTGCCGGAGGCAGCAGTCAAGCCTTTGACCAGGTAGCTGTCCTTGGCGGTGTAGGGGATGCCGTCCAGCGGACTAAGCACCTGGCCCTTGGCACGACGGGCATCGGAGGCCTCGGCCTCTTTGAGCGCCTCCGGGTTGCGTACCACTACGGCGTTAAGGGCTGTGGCCGTGTCGGCGCCATCGTAGGCGTCGATGCGCGCCAGGTAGGCCTTGACCAGCTCGACCGCTGTCGTGCGGCCCGACTCGAGCGCGTCGCGCAGCTCGGCAATGGAAACCTCGGTTACCTCGATCATGCGTTCACCAAAAAAAAATGTGCAGGTGGGGGCTAATGCGAGGAGTGTACAAGAAGGGCTTGGCGGACGCAGGTTTGCGCAGGGGCAAATGGTTTTATGCAGGGGGGCATTGTCGGGGGCATTCGCAGGTATTACCCGGCCCATTGTGGGGGCGGCCTTTCAGTCACCAAAGGGCCGCCCACAGGCTGGTGCTCAGCCTCAGCCCTGCGCGATATCGAGAAACATCATCACCGCAAACCCACCCACAACCCCAGGGTCGCCGTTGTTTCCCACAGGTATGAACTGCAGATGGTCATGGTAGGGCAGCAGGACCTGGCGCGGGTAATGGACCTGGGGGCAGTGCTGGGCATCAAGGTCGAACCGGCGCTGGAAGTCCTGAAAGTCGTCGTCCACATCTAAAGCCTGGCGCAGTCCCTGTGGGAGCGGCCTTGTGTCGCGAAAGGGCTGCACAGCAGCCCCAGGATTTCAGCGTCGATGCAAATAATGCTGGGGCCGCTTCGCGGCCCTTTCGCGACACAAGGCCGCTCCCACACGGATCGCGCCAGCTTATGGAAATTGAGCAAGACAGTTGCTCCACACGGTTTGCGTCAACCTGCCAGGTCGGCGGCGCTATGGCGCTCCGGCACCTGGCTGTGTTCATCTCCCCAGGTACGGTTCACGCGTGTACCGCGCTGCACAGCAGGGCGCTGGGCGATGTCCTCGGCCCAGCGCTGTACGTTCGGGTACTCGTCAACCGCCAGGAACTGCGCCGCGTCATACAGGTTGCCGCGTACCAGCTGGCCATACCACGGCCACACGGCAATATCAGCAATACTGTATGCCTCGCCGCCCAGATAACGGCTTTCGGCCAAGCGACGATCAAGTACGTCCAGCTGACGCTTGGCCTCCATGGTGAAGCGGTTGATGGCGTACTCGAACTTTTCCGGTGCATACACGTAGAAGTGGCCAAAACCACCGCCCAGGTAAGGCGCCGCACCCATCTGCCAGAACAACCAGTTCAGGCATTCGGTGCGCGCAGCCGGCGATTTTGGCAGCAATGCTCCAAACTTTTCTGCCAGGTACAGCAGGATCGAACCTGATTCGAACACCCGCACCGGCGGCTCCACGCTGCGGTCGAGCAGGGCGGGAATCTTCGAGTTGGGGTTGACCTGGACGAAGCCACTGGAAAACTGATCACCCTCGCCGATGCGGATCAGCCAGGCATCGTATTCGGCACCGGCGTGGCCCAGGGCAAGCAGCTCTTCAAGGGCAATGGTGACCTTGACGCCGTTGGGCGTAGCCAGGGAATACAGCTGCAGCGGGTGTTTGCCCAGCGGCAGGTCCTTGTCGTGAGTCGGGCCGGCGACCGGGCGGTTGATGCTGGCGAACTGGCCGCCGGAGGCTGCGTCGTTGCGCCAGACTTTGGGTGGCACGTAGGCAGGCTTGCTCATGCATGAATCTCCTTCAAAGGCGCGAAAACGGTCACGTGAAAACGTTGACCTGCATCTATGCCATGGGTTCGACGCAATGCGCAAATGCACAGGGTGCAGGCGCAGCTTGCATGACGGCGGTTTCATCCAGTTTTCATCCGGCACAACGCCAGCCGGTTTTATGCTGGGTTATCCCTTCGTCCTGCAAGGAACCGCTGGCCGATGACCCTTGCACGCTGCGTGTTGGCGCTGGTCCTGCTCGGCGGCCTGTTGGCCCGCGCCGAGGCCGCGCCGTGGGTTGCCGGCCTGCACCTTATGACCTTGACCGACCCGGTCGATAGCCGCCCGATGCAAGCGCTGGCGTTCTACCCGGCCGTTGGCAAAACCCGTATCAGCCGTATAGACGGGTATCCCGTCGACGTGGCCGAAGAGGCGCCCGTCGCCATGGGGCGATTCCCGTTGCTGGTGCTGTCTCACGGCAATACGGGCAGCCCATTGGCTTTGCATTACCTGGCCACGTCGCTGGCGCGGCAAGGGTTCGTGGTGGTGGCGGTGGTGCACCCGGGGGACAACGTGCGCGACCACAGTCGCCTTGGCACCCTGAGCAATCTTTATGGGCGGCCGCTGCAAGTCAGCGCGGCGATCACCGCAGCGCGTGATGATGCAGTGGTCGGGCCTTATCTGAATGAAGGCAAGGTGGGCGTGATTGGCTACTCGGCCGGCGGAGAAACCGCGTTGATCCTGTCTGGCGCAC
This sequence comes from Pseudomonas sp. FW305-E2, assembly GCF_058782925.1. Taxonomy (NCBI): domain Bacteria; kingdom Pseudomonadati; phylum Pseudomonadota; class Gammaproteobacteria; order Pseudomonadales; family Pseudomonadaceae; genus Pseudomonas; species Pseudomonas sp. FW305-E2. The sequence continues at coordinate 50,869 of NZ_JBYSYE010000015.1, forward strand.
GCCCCGACCTGGACCGTCTGCGTCAATACTGCCTGGAGCGCCCGCATGACACAGACGCCTGCAAGACCCACGGCATCCTGATTGCCGACCGTAGCGAACTGGCGCCCGAGACCGACCCGCGAGTGGGGGCGGTCATGTTGATGGCGCCGCTGAGCCTGTTGTTCGGGCGCCATGCGCTGGCCGGGGTGCAGGTTCCTGCACTGATCTACAGTGGCGACAGCGATCAACTTGTCGCGGTAGACCGTAATGCCGAGGCCCTCGCCCGCAAACTGCCGGTCACACCGGACTACCGCCTGTTGGCCGGTGCCGGGCATTTCGTGTTCATGGCCCACTGCGATGCCGAGCAGTACGCGCGAATGCCGGCGCTGTGCAAGGACGCCGATGGCGTCGACCGCCGGCATATCCATCATTCGCTGCAGGGAGAAACGGCAGCGTTCTTCAGCCAGGCGCTGGGCGCGCCAGCGCCGGCTGAGCGTTCAGCTACGGCGGGCGCGCCGCGCCAGCCACAACGTTAGGCCGACCCCGGCCAAGGCGAGCAGGGCCGCCACGCAGAAGATCGAGGCATACCCCAGGTGTACCGCCACGGCGCCCATCACCGGTCCGGCAATGGCCAAGGCCATGTCGAAGAACACAGCATAGGCACCCAGCCCTGCGCCGCGGCTGCTGCTGGGGACTTGCTTGATCGCCTCCACGCCCAATGCCGGGTACACCAGCGACAGCCCGAAACCGGTCAGCCCGGCGCCAACCAGCGCCCAGGGCGGCGAGGGCGCCAGCCACAGAAGGCCCAGGCCCAGCACTTCGGTGGCCATGCAGGCGACCGCCACGTTGTAGCCACCAAAGCGGTTGACCGCGTTGACGAACAACAGCCGCGAGATGATGAAGCACACACCAAACGCACTCAGGCACCAGGCCGCACCGGCCCAGCCGCGCTCGAGGTAGTACAGGGTGACGAAGGTGGTCAAGGTGCCGTAGCCGATCGAGGCCAGGGTCAAACCCAGGCCACACGGGGCAACCCGGCCGAACGCCGACCAGAAGGGCAGGCGCTCGCCGCGCACCACGACCACGTCGGGGCGCTTGCGAAGCACCAGCAGGGCAAGGGTTGCCAGCACCAACAAAGCCGGCCCCAGCACGCTGAAGTTCAGCCCGTCCACGGCCAGCACGCCGATCGGCGCACCGATGGCGATCGCGCCATAGGAGGCGATGCCGTTCCACGAGATCACCCTGGCAGTGTGTTCGGGGCCGACCTGGCTGATGCCCCAGCTCAAAGTAGCCACGCCGATCAGCCCTTGAGCGATGCCCAGCAGCAAACGTCCACCGAGCAGCAGTGCCAGGCTCAGCAGCGGTAAGGGGAGGGTCCAGGCTGACAGCAACGTCAACACCCCGCAACCGGCAATCCCCAGCAGGCCAAAGCGGATGGCCTGTTTCCCTCCCAAAGTGTCCGCCACCCTGCCTGCAAACGGGCGGCTCAGCAGCGTGGCCAGGTACTGCAGGCCAATGGTTACACCGGCGATCACTGCGCCAAAGCCGAGCTGGTCGTGCACATAGCTGGGCAGCACCGCAATCGGCAGGCCGATGCAGAGGAAGGCAATGAAGGTATAGAAAACGATCGACAGGATCTGCAGGGTGATGTGCAGCGTGTGACTGGCGGGGGCAGGTTGTTGCGCGGTCATGGGCTCTTTCGCGGGCGGGCGGTTGGGCGTGGACCCATCATGGCCGTTGCGCGAAGGAAAAGAAAGCAGGCTAACGAATTATTCGTCGGGTAGTGTCAGTCGGTGGGAGGGGGCTACGCCGGCAAGCCCGCGAAGCGGCCCAGCCACACAAGGTGGCCAGGCCTTGGCCTTCAATCAGACCAGCACACCCTGGCTACGCAGGTAGTCATCGTAAGTACCGCTGAAGTCCACCACACCATCGGGCGACAGCTCGATGATGCGCGTGGCCAGCGACGACACGAACTCGCGGTCGTGGCTGACGAACAGCAGAGTACCCGGGTAGTTTTCCAGCGCCAGGTTCAGCGCTTCGATCGATTCCATGTCCAGGTGGTTGGTCGGCTCGTCCATCACCAGCACGTTCGGTTTCTGCAGGATCAGCTTGCCGAACAGCATGCGACCTTGTTCACCACCGGAAATCACCTTCACCGACTTGAGGATTTCGTCGTTGGAGAACAGCATGCGCCCCAGGGTGCCGCGGATAACCTGCTCACCAGAGGTCCACTGGCCCATCCAGTCGAACAGGCTCATGTCGTCTTCGAAGTCGTGGGCGTGGTCCTGGGCGTAGTAGCCCACTTCGGCGCTGTCGGTCCACTTCACCGAGCCCGCATCCGGGGTCAGCTCGCCGACCAGGGTGCGCAGCAGGGTGGTCTTGCCAATACCGTTGGGGCCGATGATCGCAACGCGCTCGCCCGCTTCGACGGTGATGTCGAAGTTCTTGAACAGCACCTTGTCGTCGAAGGCTTTGGCCATTTTTTCGACGACCACGGCCTGGCGGTGCAGTTTTTTCGTCTGTTCGAAGCGAATGAACGGGCTGACGCGGCTGGACGGCTTGACCTCGGCCAGCTGGATCTTGTCGATCTGCTTGGCACGTGAAGTGGCCTGCTTGGCTTTGGAGGCGTTGGCCGAGAAGCGGCTGACGAAGGTCTGCAGCTCGGCGATCTGGGCTTTCTTCTTGGCGTTGTCCGACAGCAGCTGCTCACGCGACTGGGTGGCTGCGGTCATGTACTCGTCATAGTTGCCCGGGAACAGGCGCAGCTCACCGTAATCCAGGTCAGCCATGTGGGTGCAGACGCTGTTGAGGAAGTGCCGGTCGTGGGAAATGATGATCATGGTGCTGTTACGCGCCGTGAGGATCGTTTCCAGCCAGCGGATGGTGTTGATGTCCAGGTGGTTGGTCGGTTCGTCGAGCAGCAGCACGTCCGGGTCCGAGAACAACGCCTGGGCCAGGAGGACACGCAGCTTCCAGCCCGGTGCCACTTCGCTCATCGGGCCGAAGTGCTGGTCCAGCGGAATACCCAGGCCCAGCAGCAGTTCACCGGCGCGGGACTCGGCGGTGTAGCCGTCCATTTCGGCGAATTCGGTTTCCAGCTCGGCGACGGCCATGCCGTCTTCTTCGGTCATTTCCGGCAGCGAGTAGATACGGTCACGCTCGGCTTTGACTTTCCACAGCTGGCCGTGGCCCATGATCACCGTGTCGATCACGGTGAATTCCTCGTAGGCGAACTGGTCCTGGCGCAGCTTGCCCAGGCGGGTGTTCGGCTCGAGCATGACCTGGCCTGCGGACGGCTCCAGGTCACCGCCGAGGATTTTCATGAAGGTCGACTTGCCGCAACCGTTGGCGCCGATCAGGCCGTAGCGGTTGCCGTTGTTGAATTTGACGGAAACGTTTTCGAACAGCGGCTTGGAGCCGAACTGCATGGTGATGTTAGCGGTGGAGATCAAGGAGCTTACCTATCAATAACTTACGTGGCTTCTTCGCAGCTACGGACCAATTTCGGACCAATTTGGAGCTTTTCCAGCTCCTGCCAGTCGTTGGACGAGTTAATCCAGCGCGCATAAGTCGATAAGAGCATCTGCACGCTATGCCCGAGCTGTTGGGCGATAAATGCGGGGTTGAGACCAGACATTAAGCATATTGTCGCATAGGTGTGGCGGCAGTTATACGGGGGGCGGTATCTGATCCCCAAGCCTTTAAGGATCGGGCGCCACTGATGGTGCAGGTCCGACGTCTGCTTGACGTGCTCCCCATTCTTCCCAGGCGGGAAGACGAACGGCGATTCGGTGAATTGGCCTTTGCCCAGCCTGCGGCGTTCTGCGTACTGCTTGGCGAACTCCAGGGCGTGCAAGGCCCTGTCGTTGAGCAGCACAAACCTGTCCCTCCCTGTCTTCGTCCTTTCCTCAACTACCCCGAGCGCAATCGTTCGCCGCACGTGAGCTGTCTTCTTGGTCGTATCCACCGCATCCCATCTCAGTGCCAGGCCTTCGGACAGGCGTAGGCCAGTGAAGAATATGAACTCGAAGAACGCTGCATAGATCTGGCTCGGCCAATGAGGGTGCTTGTACAGCTCGGCAATGATCAGATTCGCCTCGTCCAGGGTAAAGGGATCGACCTCTTTCCTCGAGCGTGCTGGCAGCTGTATTGCTTCAGCCGGGTTCCTCGTGATCAGCCCGTCCAGTACCGCTGAGCGCAGGATGGTCGACAGCTTCACCATTGCGTTGCGTTTGACCGACGGTGAAGTCCAGGTGATGGAGGCGACGATTCGCCTCAGGAGCGTCGACGTAATCAGATCAATACGCACCAAGGCGAGGTGGGGCACCCAGTACAGGTTCAGGGTGCCCTTATAGTTCAGCCTGGTACCAGCTGCGATCTCACGACTGTCCAGCCACAACTGGGCGTACTCACCGAATGTTGGAACGCCGCCCACAACCGCGGCGGAACTGGGGAACAACTCCGCGTACTTGTCGTGGTCGAGGAGGTTGAGCTTGATCAGGCTGTTTACTTTATCGCGAAGCTGGGATGCAGCCTTGATGCCTTTTTGTGTCGGGGGGTAGGGAAGGGTCTCACTTCGGCGAGTACCTTCCCACATGAACCTGAGCCGGAGCGAGCCATAGTGGACGTCGATTCCAGGGGGTAAATCCATTGGCTTTCCAGCCATTCGTCATACCTCTTTTTGCTGTAGATGATGCGTCCGCCGTGCTTCATCCAGACGCCTTCAGGTATCGCTCCGCGGAGGCGCCGGCCTTCCAGGGCGCGCTTGGTGCAGCCGAGCAGGTCAGCCATTTTCTGTTCTGTGACCTTGTCGACGTCACCGGTACTTTCGGTTTCCATGGGATGGTCTCCACGCCGCCGGTGGCGGCAGGTTGGTGGTCAGGCTGGGGTCTTGGCCAACACTGCGTCGGTGATCTTGATCGCGGCCTGGGCATCATCGACGTAAGCTGGATCGAAGCCTCCGGCGTAGTGGATCACCCGCTGGCAGGCGTCCAGCTCTTTGCGAGCCAGGCGGAGTGCTTGAACCAGTTCTTCCTGCAGCTCTCCCTCGGCCCGGCCGATATCCCAAAACCGCTGGCCCCAGTGCCCCTCGGGCGGCTGGTTATTGTTCTGTTTCCCGGCCGCCATTGCCCCTACGGCTACATCGCATACCCCGGACTTGTAGGCGTTGTCGCCATCAAGGCTCAGCGCAGCACGCCGGCGTAGGGTATTCACGACCTCATCAGTAGCGACACCGCGGCCCATCAGGACGATGTCTTGCTCAGGTTCGCCTGGTACGTAGATCACTAAGGTGAGCTTGGCTCCTGGCACCAGATGGTCGCTGATCTGCACCAGGGCATCGTTGGCTACTTCGTGGAAACGGTTTATTGCGGACATAGGTGATCCTCGACCGACAGCCATTGCCGCCAGCCTTGAGTGGAAGAGGGGAGTTACTTGGTCAGTTCGTGGCCGAACGGCACGCGGAAGCCGGAAGCGTTGCGGTGGCCACCACCGCCGTATTGCTTGGCGATCTCCGACACATCCATGCCATCGTCTGTGCTGCGCAGGCTGAATACGCGGCCATCAGGGGTATCCCAGTAGCAGGCGGCGAAAGGTTCACCCTGGGCCATGAGGTGACCCGCATCGCTGGTGAGCGTGTATGGCAGGCTGGCCACCGGCACATTGTGACCGCCGATGACCAGGCGGCGCTTGGTCACGGCCACCAGCTCGGCAACGTCCTTCTGGTGCTTTCGCTCAATCGCGGCGCCGTCCGAGCGGAGGGACTGCACATCAGTCGCCATGAGCGTGTCCCAGACTTCGAAGTCGTAGGGGTAGCTGAAGAGGTTGGCCTGAATCTCGCGGGTGCCATCCAGCTGGAACAGCCACAGGTCCCGGTCCTCGATGTGGCGCAGTAGCATTGGCGGCTCCTGCCCGGGGAAGAAGTGGTCCCAGGCGAGCATGGCGCCGCTGCGGTTCATGTCGAAGCAGCAGGCGATAGCGGGGGAGTTCTGCGAATTCATGGAGATGTGGGCGCTTTCCCAGCCCAGTGCGACCGACCCGTCGGGGTGCCGACCATCCACCCGAACGCCGGCGTGGAAGGGCGGGAACTTGCCAAGGTCCTCGGCCGCCGATTTGTGGTGGTCCAGGATGATGATGCTGTTGGCCTTCCAGCTCAGCCTGGCCATGACTTCGTACTTGTAACTGAAGTCGACGATGATCACGTCTTTGTCGGTGACATCAGGTGGCTCCTGACCATGCACGCCGGCAACGAACTCAACCTGCTCGCCTAAGGCCTTGCGGACGACCCAGGCGCCGCCGAAGCCGTCAGCGCAGTTGCCATGGTAGATGCACATCGTTTTGCGTTCAGACATAGAGGTTCCTCGCCCGCGCACAGCGGCGGGCACGCATGTTTAAATAGTGCCCCCAAAACAAGGAGCATTGAAATGGCAAAGGAAGTCAGGAAGCCATTTGGCTATGTAGCGGTCACGCTCATACCCACGGGCATCGGGTTCGTTATGGGCGGGCTGCTGTCTGACCAGCCGGCATTCCTCTACAGCGGCCTGGGCATGGCTATACCTGGGGTGTTGCTAGCCGCGACGCACTTCTGGACGACCCGTCGGCGGGCTTGAGTGGTAGGGGAAGGGGTTAACGCTTCTCGAGGTCGGTGGTGACGGCTTCGACGATCACCGGGCCCAGGATGCGGGTTGTGGCGACGTGATCCTTGAAGACGTTATTCAATCGCCCAATTGCCGCTTCGCGTGCTTGGCGGTAGACCTGGTCCAGGGTGCAGTCCGGGCCCCATGAGCCGAGATTCGTCATCTCGATGGTGATAGTGACTTTCGCGCCGGTGCTGGTTCGTGCGTGCGGCTTGCTCATCGCGGCCCCCTGTAGATCAGGTAGGCCATGTAGGCGAGGGCGATCATGGCTTCCACCTCTTGCCCACGCGGTACACCATCATCATGTTGTGATGGAGCGGAACTTTGAGGACGTGGTCGAAGAACTCGCCCTTTCCAGAGATGAATCCGGTAGGCACTTTGGTTCCCCCAGCGCCGAATTCACGCCAGCATTCTTCGCCGCCGTTCTTTTCCCAGTAGGCACGCTCGCGCTTTGGAATCTCATCGTAGGTTTTTTCGAACACGGAGATGTCCGGGATATCGCAGATCCGGCGCCATGCGGGATTGCGTTTGCACCATTCAGCAGCATGCTGAGAGGCTTGATCGACAGAGTAGAATTCCTTGGTACTTTGTTCGGTCATGACATCAGCTCCTTCGGCACCTGGACTGAATCGCCGAACTCAAGCTGGGCGATTGCCTGCATGGCCACGGTCAGTGGGTTATCGGGGTGGTGGAATGCCGTGCGGCGGTGCTTGCGCTCCTTGCCAAAAATCGTGCTACTCCAGACGCCGGCCTCGTAGTAGCCGTTGCGCTTGTCCATGTAGCCAAAGTTGCGGTGCACGGCGCTTTTCGGTGGCGACAGCGAAACTTGATACTTCTCGATAAGCTTCCCGCCCAGAGCCCAGTCTTCCCACGGATTGAACCGCTTGGTGTGCTCGATGGCTTGGCCCTGGTACCGGGCGAATACCCGCCAGGGGTTTCCGTACTGCGGCGGGACCAGTTCAAGGTTCAGCCCTTCGGCCTTGCCAACGGCCCAGCCCAGCGCCTCGCCTACCAGGTCTGAAGTCTTCACTTCGATCAGCTCGTTCATCCTCGGCGCCTCTCGGGGTTGCCATAGATGTCGTATTCCGGGCGTCCTGGCGGGTAGGCTTCTGCCGTCAGAGCCTGGTCGATGGCCGCTCGCAAGTTCTCGTTGTAGTTTTCACCGAGTACCCGCCGGTTTGGCTTGCCCATGTAGTGGCCAATGATCTCGATGCCAATGCAATAGTCGCCGTCCATGCCATTCGAATGACTCTCGAAACTAACATCCCAGCAGCATGACTCCAGCGCGTTCAATCGCTCGCGGTCGCGGCGCAACTCCTCCAGATCTGCGCTGGAAACGATGGTGAAGTGGCTTTTCTTCCTGCTCACAGCTGATACCTCTCATCAATCCAGCGCCCAGGCGCCAGTGCGGGTGTAGGTTCGGGTTGTGTTTCGTGCGGGGAGAGCTGGCGCTCGTTGCCGGCCTGCAGCTGGCTGTCGGGGATGCAGCTGATGCCGCCCTTGTAGTAGTGGCCGCTGTATACCCAGCAGGTTACGGCGCGCTTGTCGTCGTGGATGACCTCGACGTTTGGGGTCACTTGTTCTGCGCTGGCGCCGGTGGCCAGCAGCAGGAGGCAGAGGGCGAGGCGGGTCATTGCTGCACCTCCACGCTGGGCATCAGCTCTTCGGCCAGAGCTTTCGCCATGCCTACGGGCCACCAGTAGAGCGGACGCTGATATCGCGGGTTTCGCGTCTCGCGGATGATCAGGCCCTTGCTTTCCAGCGCCTTGAAGGTGCTGAGCACCGAGGACGCGCCAAGGCCCAGCCGACCACCTACTTGCCAGGTCAGGCCGCCGAGGCCGAATACGCACGCTTCGTCGCCTTTCAGCAGCTTCTCGCAATCCTGCTGGTACAGGTGTGGCGTCTTGCTCCGGTAGCGGACCGCGTTGTCTCGACCGATGTCTCGCAGTGTCTCGAGAACATCCTGCTGCCGATCAGTGAGCTTCAGGGCCGCGGCCTTTTCTTCAGGCATGACTTCGTCCTTGGCCGCCATATCGCGGCAGTGAATAGAGGGGAGAGGGGTTACAGCGGAGAGTACAAATGTGCTCTTGTGTGTTTTTCACATCCGGGTCATCAGGTGGGGACTAGACTGAGCTTCCCAACTGGAGAGCAGCCATGACCACAGAAAGGGTTGTGCATTTGGAACACGCGCTGGCGGCGGTCTTTGCAGCAGCGGAGCAACAGGGCATCGACATCGGTGAACTGCGCCGCCAGGCCATTGGCGGGCTCATAGGCAACACGTCCTGGCAATGGGTAGATGCCGAGCTGGTGCCTGGCGCAATCGCAGAGATCGAAAGTGCTCTCTGGCTGCTGGAGCAAGAGCCAGAGGAGGCTGGTTAAAACGACTTTATTTCAGGCCTGCGCAACTGGCGCGCTCGACTCTGCGCTGGCGGATAGGGCTTTGTAGTCCCTGGCAATTGCTTCAACGACCTCAGCGTATGGATGGTCGCGCCAGAAATTGGCGTGATCTACGACGCGATCCAGCAACCCATCCCGCTCGGCCAGCTCGGCGCGCTGGGATTCGATGATGGCCAACTTGTCTTTGCAAGCCTTGCTTAGCTTGCGCAGCAGGTCCTTCAACTGTTTGTTTTCCCCGCGCAGCCGCTCAACATCGCCAGGATCGGTGTGGGCGTAGAACTCCTCGACAATGTACCCATCTCGCAGCGCTATCTCGGCGCTGCGTTTGTGCACGGAGTAAAACCAGCCCCTGGCAGGGGTCTTCCTGTATCTCCAAAGCACCGGCTCGCCCTGGTGCTGCTGGGCTCTCGAATTCCACAGCTCGACCGCCTTGTCGCGGCCTGGCTGCTCCTCGCCTTCATTCTGCGCTACGCCCACTGGGCCACAGGCCAGGCAGGCCTCATGCGGACCGGTCAGGCCTTGGCAGATCACCACTGAAGCGTCGTTGTCTAGGCGCTCGATGAGTACGTCCTGCTGGCCGCAGAAGGGGCACGGCAGCAGTTCGCTGACCATCTCTGTGTTGCTGGATCGGTTTTCTGTGGGCATGGGGATGTCTCGTGGGTATATTTAGCTCATAACTATTATTCGTCGGATGATCTAGGAAGTGAGTCAATGCCATGATGGTTTATCATTTTTGCAATGAGCAGTACGGGCTACAAAATATCGAAAAGTCTAGATTAAAAGTTGCGACCGTAATGGATCTCAATGATCCATTCGAAATGATGTGCCTCTCTTCAGATGACCCGAAAATCAGAGAGGGTCTAAGGTTTTTCAAAAAACGGGTGGCTGATATCTATGGAATGCTTTGCTTTAGCAGAACATATGCAAGTCCTGTTCAATGGGGGCATTACGGCGATAGGCACAGAGGATTATGTTTGGCTTTTGAAATAGACGAAGAATCCCTCGATTTTGTTGAGTATCTTAGCGAGCGAATGATTTTTGACGCGAATGAATACCTTAGCAAGACCAAAGACCAGAAGTCTGAATTCATGCGGCGTCAGCTTCGGATAAAGCATTTAGAGTGGTCTTACGAGAAAGAGGTGAGTAAAATATTTTCATTAGACAAGGCTGAGACTTCTGGGGGGCTGTACTTTATGCCCTTTGCCGCTATCGGAAAGCTTTGTCAAGTAATTGTTGGCTGCAACTCATCACTTGAGAAGTCAAAGCTTTCTGCCGTTCTAGAGAGCCATCATCCTGAAGTCGAAGTTTTCAAAGTCAGGACTGCTTTCAAAGGCTACGAAATTGTGAGAAATCGCAACGACAATCTCTGGAAGTGAATATTTTTCACTTATGCTGCCAGTCGTTGGTATAGTTCAATGAGGTCCGAGGCGTTGGCTGCAACCAGTGCCCGAGCTTCGTCCTTGCAGACGCTGTTGCCCAGCAGCTTCACTTGGTTAGCTCCTGAAATTTCTTTCCAGTACAGCTGTCCTGTTTCCTCGTCGATGAAGAGCCCGCGGTCGATGATGTAGTCAGCCCGGAAGCCTTGGGCGCGCTTCAGCTCGTGCGGCTTGAGCATGCGAAGCGTGATGTCGACCATAACGTAGTCGTCGACCATCACCACGTCGGCGTGCTCGGTGAAGTGCTGCGGAAGGTATTTTCGCATGAACGCAGCGCACTTGCGGGCGCCGGCCAGTTGCTCTTCTGTCAGCGTGTGCGTTTGCAACTGCACGACCTGCACCACGGCCATGCGATCCTTCGACGGGATGGTGTGCATCGGCTCTCGCATAGAGATGCCGTCTTTCTCGGCACCGTAGTACTTGACCAGATAGGCCGTGACCAGCCGCTGATTGGAGCCCTTGCCCAGTATCGTCGAGAAGGGGTCTACTGCACTGCGGCCATCGCCTTTGTAAAACCCGCCGTTCGCCTGCTCGAGGTGGGCTGACGCTATGGCGTGGTGCCCGCCACTCTGGGTGATGCAGCCGACCGGTTTGGCCATTGGGGCACCGACGCAACCGCTGCGCAGGGTGACCAGGTTGGCAGTGATCAGCGCGAAGTGTCCGCCCTTGACCTGGGCCACTTGCGTCCGGAGCGGCTCTTCGGCATCGAAGGTCCGCTGAGTTGAACCATTGGCATGCTCTGTCAGGCAGCCGGCCACGGCCATTGTTGGCTGCACCAGCGCGTGATGGGTGCCGCCCCCACTGATTGTCGAGACCGGATCGGCGACGCTGTGGGTGCTGGTGTGCGACTTCGAAGTGCCGCGCATAGGGACAATGAACGGATCGTTGCTGGCCAGGGTGTGTCGCCACAGCCCTTTGGCGATGCGATTCATGGTGTTCTCCACCAGAGCATCGTCGCGAAAGATCGTGCGCCCCTGCAGCTCCCAGTCAATGCACTCGGCGGCAGACCGCCAGGCTTTCTGACCCTTGCCCGGGTTCTTGTGGTGCGTCGGCGCCGGCCAGACGATGGGCTTACCATCGCGCCGGGCGATGCCGTACAGGCGCTTGCGGATCGTTGGCGCACCCTGATCGGCCGCTACGCGCACCTGGTGTTCGAAGTTGTAGCGAAGGCCGCGCACCAGTGCTTCCTTGGGTACGTGGTCGCCGATCTCGGCCATGATCTCAGGCAGGTCCGGGTGATCCTCGGGTATGCCGTTGCCCAACACGTTCACGAAGGCCTGGAACGTCCTGCCTTTCTCGGCCTTGATCGGCCGTCCTTCGTCGTCGAGCGGCCCCCAGTCGGCGAACTCCTCCACGTTTTCGAGGAAGATCAGCCGCGGGCTGGTCTGGTAGGCCCAGCGGAGGATCACCCAAGCCAGGCCGCGAATCTTGCGGTTGCGCGGCTTTCCGCCCTTGGCTTTGCTGTGGTGCCGGCAGTCGGGCGATGCCCACAAGATGCCGACCGGCTGACCCTTGGTAGCCAGGGCCGGGTCCACCTCAAACACGTCAGCCACGTAGTGCTTGGTGTTCGGGTGGTTGGCACGGTGAACAGCCAAGGCGATTGGGTTGTGGTTGACAGCCACATCCGGTTCGCGGTACGCCTCAGCGATGCCACTGCTGGCGCCGCCGCCTCCGGCGAAGAGATCGACAACCAGCTCCTTTTCGAAGGGCAGGGCGAGGGAGGTTATACAGGTCATTTTGTTGTCCTTGCGTGCAGGCGCCGCCCTCGCCGGGGTGGCGTGATTCATTTAATTGGGATATTTGTGATCGCTTCAGCGTGGTACTGGCAGTGAGGGGGGGTAATGAGCTGGGAATGCATTTCGTATTGGATTGAAAGTCACCCAGGGCTCGCTTCTTGGGTTCAAGCGTTCGGCTCAATTGGTGCAATTTTTGTTGCGATCTGGGTATCAGGCGGAGACAGGCGCCACAGAGCAAAAGTTGAAAAGGCAGCACGTCGAGACGCCATAGATAGAGCCATTTCAGCCAGTGAACACGCGAGAAAAATTACCAAGAATAATCACGACTTTTTCTCTTGCACCCGTCCGCCTTCAGGCGAAGTGCCAAGATATCTGGCTGTGATTGATCATGCCGCTGCGCGAATTAGGGACGTATCCGCAAGCCCTGGCGTTGATAGCGAAGTGCTAGGTCACGTCTCCGAGGTAAGCAGTGCTCTGGTCGACGTGAAAGGGTTGGTGGAGCAAACAATGAAGTCTGCTGATGGAACCGCGCTGGTCGACCTAGGATATCTAAAAGGGAATGTCGATCGAATCGACCGTGCAATTGATAACTTGAAAGCTATCCGAACCAGCTAAGCGATGTCGGCCTACTTGACTACACCTTCGTTGCGAGTGGGCAGGGTTGCCCGACTACTTGCCGCGTGCCTTGGCGTGGCCCTGGCAGCAGGGCGAGGCAAGTTGGATGTCGTGGGACGGCACCTGCTCCCAGCGCGCCTGGTGTAGGTCCTGGCAAACGTGCTCCGTGTCGGGGTGATCGGCGCTGTGCCATTCAACGGCTACCGGCCAGTGGTGTTCCGCCCAAAGTACCTGGACGCCTGTGGCGCGCGCGCCGGTACTCCATCCGCCGAGGCCGGCGAATAGGTCGATTGCGGTAGTCATAGGTTGCTTTCTCAGGTGTACTATTCCCGATGTAGGGACGGGCTATGGAAAAGGACTAATGAGCCGGGAAATTTTTGTAAAAAAAAGACATCACTATGTCTGGGCTCACTACATAAGAAACTGGGCAGTTGATAAGCATATTTTCTATGTGAGCCCTAAGGGAAGGATTTCTCAAGCTAACGCCAATGCATTAGCGGCTGAGAAAGAATTTTATAGGATCAGTCACCTAGATGATGACGACATTAAATATGTTTGGTCTTGGATTGAAGAATCTGAGCCAGGTTTAAAAAAGCTCCACATTGATTTTTTCCAAGATTTCATCGTTCGGGCTGGGCTGGTAAAAATGGCATCTAGGTTGTCTGCATCAGACGAGGTGCAACTGGCATCGGATGCTATAGAGTTCAACTCTCTTGAAGATGTACACTCGAATTTTGAGTCTGGCGCCAGAGAAGTGATGGATCATCTGTCCGCAGGAAGGGGAGAGGTTCTATATAATGATCAGAGCATGCTGGACCTGTGCACTTATCTCGGGCACCAGCTGACTCGGACAAAATTTTTTCGAGACAAGACACTAGGTGCTATCAAGGCCAATTTGTCAGGCAGTGCTGAGCACGCTCGATACCTGTACTTGACTGAGAAAAATTGGTGGTATGTGAATTTTCTGCAGGGGCTGAACGCAGGGTGGTCATTTTACTCTACCCGGAAAAACAAAAAAATTATATTTCTTGTTAATAAGACGGACGTGGGGTTCGTTACCAGCGATAATCCGGTAATCAATATTCACCCCAGCGTCGATATTCTTTTGCCGGGACAGGCTCCTGTTAGCATGGATTTGTTTTTTCCTATATCGCCTAGATATGCAATCATGATGAACGAATCGAATCATTACATGCATATGGAGAAGGGTGTTTCCGTAGATGATGTAGTTCTTTTAAATAAAAAGGTTGCGCGAAGTGCCTACGAAAGCATTTATGGGAGTCAGAGCGATGTTTTGAAAGCGATTAATTGGAAGCCGCAGGCAAAATAGGCGATCCGGCAGTACCGGATCGCTCACTGGTCTATTTCGAGTCAAAAAGCCCAAGAACCAATTTTGCGGCGGTACCGACCTTTGCATCTAGAACAGCCTTGAATTCCTGAGCGATGGTCTCGCGCTGGGCTTCTTCGCCGATCCAGCGCAGTTTCAGCACAGGCTGCGCGCCGCCGGTGATGACGGAAACGCGCAGGCGAATCACTTGCTCACCCAAGCCTTCGAACGGAATTACCTTGAAGTCCAGCCAGGCCGGCAGGGTTTCTTTGCTGCTCGCCTCGATCTGGTCCATGGTGCTGCGGCTGGCACGGGTCTCGCCGACGGCGTGATCGCTTTCCGAAGACGCCTTCACGGTGATGGTGCGAACTGCGGCGATCGCTTTGGCGATGGTCATGGTCTCGCCATTCTCATCGGTCGCCGACAAGTGCTGGTTCCAGTCTTCGATCCAGTCGCTCATGGCCTTCTGCGCCAGGCTATGGCCACACACCGCCTGAACGGCTGCAAATGCGGCTGATGCCTTGAGCCGCAGCACGGCGCGGTCATCGGCATGGCCTGGCTCTTCGGCTGTACCGATGTTGAACAGCACGATGCAACTCATGCTGTCTTGGTCGATGAAACCTCGGGCGGCCGGGGCCGCGCGCTCAACGACGTAGGCACTGTAGTCGGCCAGCGAGTGGGTGGAGTAGGTGCCACGGAAGCGGTTGCGGCCTTCCTGGTAACGTTCCAGATCAACTACGTTGAAGTTTTGCGGCACGACGACAACCGGGCCCAAGGCCGGCAGGTCGCGACCAACCGCGGCAATGGTGTTTTCCTGGATCAGTTCGAGAGCTTCTTTGCTGAGAGACATGCGCTTTTCCTTGTAGGTGCTGAGTTACGAGCGTGGGTGAACTGGTGCTTCTTCACGGGTGAAGAGCTGGTCGTGTTTTTCCGGGAACAACGAAATGTTGCCGCCGGTTCCGACGTACATCGGGGTGTCCAGGCTAGTGTTCTCGCTTCGGTCGCCGCGCTTAGTCGGCACCTTGTAGGCGAGCTTGTGCTTGATCTTCACCTGGTGAGAGTCGCCGATCTGGCTGAAGTCCAGGGTGATGGTGATCTTCCCTGGCTTACCGTGATCGACGACGCCCGCGGCTACCTCGGACAGGGCGTGGCCAATCTGGCTGGCGAAGGCGCCGCCGTTGAGTTCGTTGAGAAATTCGCTGGTGTCGGTTGGCTTAGGCATTTCTTCGTTCCCTCGGGAGGTATGCCGCTGGGCGGCAGATTGATGTGCTGCTGGCGCCGGCCGTGCCGGACGCGCGCGGTGATGCGTTTCATGCTGCTTTCTGCTGATTCCAGGCGCCGACAGCGGCAAAGATCTTTGCGGCCTCTGCTTCGTCGAGCGTTGTGTCTGTGGATATGGCGATCCAGCCGGCCGCCAGCAGGTGATTAGGGTTGGCGGTGGCCCGCAAGTCCATGTAGGTCGACTCAATCACGTCGGTCAGGTGCTCGGCGCGGTAGTTACCTTGGGGCGCGACCTCGATCGACTTGTGGTACCGCTCCCCGAACTCCGTCCGGCAAAGCACGCTGAGATAGATGGTCCAGCGGTGCGGGATGTCGCAGACCGCGTCGACGACTTGCCGCACGCAGATCTGCTTGAGGTTCTTCCAGTTGATCAGCACCTGCTGGCCGCTGGGGTCGATGTTGACCACCGCCGCATGGTTTGCCGACACCAGGGCCCTACAGGTCCGCTCCAGCCTGGCCCGCATGTTGTGGGGTTTGCGCTTGCTCATTGCCGCGTGCCTGTTTTGCTGGCCGCGCCGGCCTCCATCGCATCCACGAACCGCAGCGCGGCCCGGTAGCTAAATGCGAAGCCCTGCACCGCGCCTGTGGCGATCTCAACCACATCCCACGTTCCGCCCTTGCCAGATGCCTGGTAGCGCGGTGCCTGCTGGCCCACCTTGGCGTGCGCCTCGGTCCTGGCTGACTTGCTGCGCTCGAGCAGGGCCGCGAGCACGGCAATCTTCTGCTCGAAAGCGGGGTGCATTGCTGTCTGCATGGGGTGATCCTCGGGTGGGTCAGGCGTGGTATTCGAAGGCCTCGGCCTTGCGAACGATTCGAACTTGGGCGGTGCGGCGCTCCGGCGTGCGGCGATCGCGGCGCATTGGGTCGCTGTCATCGATCACCGCGTGCATGGTGATGAGGGCTGCCAAGGCGATGCAGAGCGGGCTGATGATCTGGCGGCGCATGGCTTCGGCTACGGCCGCGGCACGGCGGGCAACGCCCAGCTTCAACATGGCGTCGCCGATGCGCTTCTCGACACCGCTTTCGCTGATGCCGAAGTGCCTGGCTATCTCCTTGGTGGTGAAGCCCTGGGCGACATCGAGGATGCATTGCAATTCGCGAGGCGCCAGGCCACGGCCGAGGTGGCCGATCCATGCGCCGATAGTGATCGTGTCCATGATTTGCTCTTGCGGGGTGGCTGCATTGGTCGTGACGCTCGCTGCCGTCTACCTCCCGGACCAAGGGGAGGGCGAACGCCACGACCGATACAGCCTGGTGATGGGGAACCAGGTGGATCGGGCTGTCTCTCCAGCTGTCAGGGAATCAAATAATTGCAGTCAGCGAGCGGGTGCCATCAGCGTGCTGTGTGGTGATGTTCATGCCGATGTGATGCGGCGCGCTTCGTTGAATCGCCACGGCGGCCTTGCTGAAGCGCTCATCGAAAGCGCCTTCACCATCAGGCAAATGAGAGGTGCAGGTCAGGCGGGAGCAGTCTTCGCCGTTCGGGCCTTCACCATCGTGGGCGATGTTGAAGCTGGCGATCATTGCAATGCCGTGCTCACGGCAAACGCCGATGATGTTCTGCATCAGCGGGCTGATTCGGCTGTCGTAGATTTCTTCTTTGTTCACGGTGATGCCCTCGGGTTGATTTCCCGTCTGGCCCTGTCGCTAAGGCCAGCCAGTGAAATCAGGCAGCACTAGCCAGTTCCGCCTGGGCCTGCAGCTCAGTCACAGCCTCGTCCGGCGTGCAGCCGTCTGCGTATAGGTCATGCAGGTCGCTTTCTTGCTGCGAGCCCAGGGCGACCTGGTGGCCGAGCAGATCGGACGCCTTGCCGATCCAGCGGTAGTAGGTGCGCTCTTCAGCGTCTGCGCGGCATTCATCAGCCGCCATGGTTGCCATGTTGAACATCGTGAATCCCTCCGATTGATTTCCCTGATGCCCCTCTGGAGAAGGGCATCGAGGAAATCGGTGTTGCTCAGCAAACCTGCGGGCCGACATGTCGAGCGAGGAAGCTTGCTGCGTTGCGTACTGTCCACCAGGGCTCAACGGCCGGCTTAACTCGGCGCCTAGTGGCTCATCTGCTGGTTTTTAAAGAGCGGTGGCTGCCGGAGCCGCCAATAACCTGTGTTATGGATCGAATGATAACTCAGGTTTTCACGCTGTCAATAACTCAAGTTATAAATCTAGTCAAAAAAAAGCCCGCACATGGCGGGCAGGTGTTCATGCTTCGGTAAATCCTCGCCATCCGATCCGGACGAGGCCTGATTCCAGGGTTTCGATCGTGATGCCTGAAGTCTCCTCCAGGTCGGAAATCAAGCGCTTCCAGTCCGCAGGTGATTCATCTGCGCTCGGCTTGACTTCAACAAACTGTCTTTTCTGGACGTGAGGTGAAGCGATCGCTTGCTGGATGCGGTATCCGAGCCGCTCGTAGGACAGGGATGGGGAATGTGAGAAGGCGGGCTGAAGCATGATTGAAAACTCCCTTTTACTGTGTGTGCATACAGTTATCCGTCGCGGAAGGAAATTTCAATAGCCTTGAGCTAATTTTATTTAGCTTTCGCTTATTGCTTGCGAAAAAAAGCCCAGCATTACGCTGGGCTATCTGGAAGGGCGGGTTAGAGCTTGATGGTAGCGCGTACCACAACCCCTACGATTCTGCAGCCTTCCATGCACATTTCCATGGGGTAGGCCGGATTGAGGGGCTTCAAGAACCTTCGCCCCCCGTCTTCTACCAGTTTCTTGAACGTCGCTTCGTTGCTATCAGCAAGCTTGGCAACGACAAGCTTCCCTGGAATGGCCTCGGCTTCGGTGTCGACCAGGATCAGCATTCCTTCCGGGATGCTTGTGCCGACAGGGGAGGTCATCGAGTCGCCTTTAACCTCTAGCCAGAATGCGACCCCTTTCGAATCGTAATCTGACATTTCATAGCGATCCGAGAAGCCTGGCGGAAATGGCTCGACAGCTTCTGCCCAAGCGCCCGCAGCTACCCAGCTGATCACCGGATACTTGAAAGACTCGGGCTGCTCACTCAGCTCCCTGACATTACTCGCTTCACGCTGCGCGCTCTGGCCGGATGCCAACCATTCGGCAGTAACTCCAAGAGCCCTCGCTATTTCAAGCAGCTTTTTGGAGGTCGAGTTCCGACCGCTTTCAAGGTGCTGGATCGTGACCTGGCTTACTCCCGATTTCTCCGCTAGCTGAGCCTGGCTGAGGCCAAGTGCTGTGCGTCGTTCAAGGATTCGGTCTTTGAGCATTTCGGAAGGTTTGTTCATGCCTGCAAGGGTAAAACACACGTTATTACTCATCAAATAACATGTGTTTGCCTTATCTATAACTTGAGTTATCATCGAGTGTACGATCCATTGAGGCACGCAGACATGCCGAACACAGAAAGACCAATTGACCAGGTCGTGCGCTTGGCCGGAGGCCAGGCAGAGCTCGCACGAAGATGCAAAACCAGCCAGCCGCGCATTTGGCAGTGCGTACATCGTAACCAGAAGGTACCGGCAGATCTGGTGATCCCATTTGAGAAGGCGGTGGACGGGAAAGTCACTCGCCATCAGCTAAGGCCAGACCTTTATCCGACAGAGGATCAGGCCGCTTCGTGTTGAGCATTTTGCAACGACTGGCGTTGCGCCAGTAGTGGGGCCGTCCAGCTGTTCAGGCATCCAGTAGCTAAATAGCAGACGAAAAAAAACCGCCTGGCAGGGCGGCTTTCTCTACAGCTTCAAACGAGATCAAAGCATGACAAACATCGTCCCACTTGACAAGTCCAGGGGGTTCACCCGGATGGACAACCAGCTCATGGATGGCCTGCTGGCTATCGATCTCCCAGCCCGGGAGATGAAGATTGTGCTGTACGTGGCCAAGGTCACCATCAACTTCGGTGCGGGCGCCCAGCGCATCCCGGCTACCGAAATCGCGAAAGCCATCCACGCTCACCCAGATACCGTGTCGAAGGCGATTTCCAGCCTGCTGCGCCGAGGCGTATTGTTCCGCGAGGGTGGTGCCCGTGGCAACATCGGTGTGAATGACCCGAAAGACTGGGTCTATGTCACTGAGCCGAAACAGACCAAAACAGCCGAATCGGCTCAAGTGGTCCGAATCGGCGAAGACTCGAAACAGACCAAAACCGCCGACTCCCTTCTTTATTCTAAGAAAGGAACCCCCTATGTAAATCTTCCTTCGGAAGATGTTACATGCCCCCCCAGTGAATCGGGGCAGTCCCCGGCGAAGGCTGAGCGCAAGGCTCCCTTCGGCAAGGTAGCGATGCTGGCCGACAACCCGCATGACCTGAGCGAGGCGCTGATCGCTGATTACCTAGCTATCCGCAAGGCCAAGCGTGCGCCGCTGACTGCACGCATCTGGTCGGCGCTGAATTCCAAGCTCGATCGGTGCAAGGCCTTCGGTGTTCAGCCCAGCAAAGCGATGGAGATCGCCATCGAGAGCGGATGGCAAGGTTTCGAAGTGGAATGGGTCACCAAGCGTTTTGCATCCCAATCGCCCGCCCAGGGCAAGCCCAACAGCCGTCACCACGGCTTCAACGACCGCGACTATCACGATGGCCTTATTCCACGGGGGGATGGCTCCTATGCGTTCTGAAAAAGTGGTTCACCTGTCCAGCATTGCCGGCCCGCAGGTCACCTCCATGGCCATGTGCGAAGAGCATGGCCCGTATGAGGCAACTACCCACCAGGTACTCAACCACACCTTTCGCTCTCCATGCCCAGGCTGCAAGGCGGCGCAGGTTGCAAAAAGCCAGGCCGAGGACGTCAAGCGTCAGCGTGTTGACCTCGCCTACAAGCTGGGTGACTCGCTGATTCCAAAGCGATTCAAGGACAAGACCTTCGACAGCTACGCGGTGAGCTGCGACGGCCAGCAAAAGGCCAAAGCGCGCTGCGAACGTTACGCCGCCGAGTTTGATGCCAACCTGGCCGCCGGGCGCTGCCTAATTCTGGTGGGTAACCCCGGCACCGGCAAAACCCATCTTGGGGTGTCGATCGCCCAAGCGGTGATGGCCAATTCCACCCATACGGCTGCCTATCGGACCCTTGGTGGAATCCTGCAGGCCATCCGCGCCACGTTCGATGGGGGTTCCGGCCAGACCGAGGGGAGCATCCTTGACGCATTGATTCGCCCGTCACTGCTGGTTCTCGATGAAGTCGGAGCGAGCAAGGAGGCCCCCAGCGATTTCGAGCTGAGCCGGCTGTTCTCGATCATCAACGGTCGCTACGAGCGGATGCTGCCGACCATCGTGATTTCCAACCTTGGCGCGAAGGAGTTGCCAGCGGCTATGGGCGAGCGATCGGCCGACCGGCTGCGGGAGGGCGGCGGCATCGTCCTGCCGTTCGACTGGGCGTCCCACCGCGGGCGGGAGTCGATCTGATGCGCCAGTCCAAGCTGACCAAGGCCGCGCGCGGGCGTGAGTGCCAGGTGCGCATCCCAGGCGTATGCAACGGCAACCCCGAGACCACCGTACTTGCGCACTATCGCCTGGCGGGCACCTGCGGCGTCGGCAAGAAGCCGCACGACCTGCAAGGCGCCTGGTGCTGCAGCGCTTGTCACGACGCGTGCGACGGACGCAGCCGGGCAGTGGATCGCGACACCGCACGCCGGTACCACGCCGAGGGCGTCATGCGCACCCAGGCGCTGCTGCTCAATGAGGGGGTGCTGATCGCATGAATTCGCCCGCCATTCGCCCGTTCAGGGCCAAGCCGACTCGCGTCAAGCCCGTCGACCGGGAAGGGCAGGAGCAGGCCGCGCTGATGCAGGAGCTGCAACTACGCTACCCGCAGGCTTACAAGCTGATCTACCACGTCCCGAACGGCGGGCACCGGGTCAAGGCAGTGGCTGCCAAGCTGAAGGGGCAGGGCGTGAAGGCCGGTGTGCCTGACCTGGTGCTGCCCATGGCGCGCGGTGGCTACTTCGGCCTGTACATCGAGTTCAAGGCCATGCCGCCCTATGACGCGCCGGTATCCCCGAGTCAGGACGCCTACCTGCAGGCGCTCGCCGACCAAGGCTACCTAGCCATCGTTTGCCGGGGCAATATCGACGCGGTCGAAGCGATCCGCGCCTATCTGCTGCTGCCTGCCACGGTGGCCGCATGAGCGCGACCCGTGAAGTGAAGCTGAGCGAAGCCGAAGTGCGCCGGCAGGCCGCCGACAAGTCGGTGCGCGACCTGCGCGATCCGCGTCACCCTGGCCTGTACCTGCGCTTCTGGAGCAACCGCGAGCGCGGTACCTGGCACCTGGTGCGCGGCAAGAAGTGGGTGCCGATTGCCCGTTGGCCTGACCTGACCGTGTCGGCGGTGATTGCCGAGCTGCCTGCGCTGCGTCAGCGTTTGCTGCGGGACCCGGCGACGGCGCCGGTGGTTTCCGGCATGGCCACCGTGGGCCAGCTGCTGGACTGGTACGGTGACCGCATGGCCCGTGACCGCTCGTTGTCGGCTAAGCGCAAGGCCGGCGCCAAGTCCGCGATTGCCCAGCACCTCAAGCCGCGCCTGGATGATCTGGCCCTGGCTGACGTGTCTGCCGATGCGTTGGACAAGCACCTGATGTGGCCGTGCCAGGCCGAGGTGTCGCTGTCCTACCTGCGGCAGATGTTCGCGCTGTTGCTGACCTCCTTCCGCCAGGCCCTGCAACTGGGCCTGATTGACCGAAACCCCATGGCCGGGATGCGCTTCAACGACTTCACCAAGGCCAAGATCCTGCCCAAGGCAGCCCGCCTGCGTGACGTGCAGTTGCCGGAGCTGATGCAACAGCTTGCCCAGGCGTTCCAGCAGGAGCCGGGTGACGCCATGCTGGCCCTGATGATGCTGGCCCACGGCACACGGATCGGTGAGACCCGTATGGCCCGCTGGAACGAGATCTCGCTGGCGGCTGCCGAGTGGTTCATCCCCGCTGCCAATGCCAAGACACGCACCGAACACCGCTTGCCACTGACCGCCCAGGTGCAGGCGCTACTGACTCGGTACCGGGCTATCCAGCAGGCCGAGGGCTACGAAGGTGTGTACCTGTTCCCGAATCGCCGGGGCCTGTGCCTGAGCGAGACGCAGGCCAGCAACGTGTTCAAGCGCCTGGGGCAGGGTGAGTGGACCAGTCACGACCTGCGCAAGGTGTCCCGCAGCACCTGGACCGACCTCGGCATCGACGGCCACATCGGCGAGATGCTGCTGAACCACAAGCTGGGCAAGATCGCCAGCACCTACATCCACACCCAGGCCATGCAGCAGCGTCGCGCCGCGCTGGAGAAGTGGCACGCCTGGCTTGATCGGATCGGCTTTGCAGCCATTCACGGCCTTACCAAGGCCTTATTTGAAATTTCGCAGAATTCGCCAGAGGCCACAGCAGCCGTGGCGCCGAACGACCTTACCGCATTTGTAATTAGCGAGGATTCAAAGTGACAGGGAAGAGCCATGGCCCTGCCTTCAAGAAGGCTGTGATCAGGTTGGCTCATTGCCCTTTGTGCCGCGGGAGAGCGGTCACTCAGGGTGTGTTTCACGAACTGCCATGCGACCACTGCAACGCCTCGGGCTTTGTAGCGGCAGCAACCGGAGAAGCCCTGCCCCTAGATGAACTGGTGACCCAGCTCAGCATGAGGCTACGGGCAGCGCTCCGGCAGATCGAGCAGTTGAAGAACCCTCAGGCATCCGGGCCTGAGGCTACATATCAGGGAAGCAACCGGCGCGGCGCCGGCGGCACCAACTACACCGGGGATTGAGGGGGAAAGACCATGGTTTACAGCAGTGTTTCGGGTGCAGTCGTTGCCGCTCTGGCGGCGGGCGAGAAGGGTTCGGCGAAGGCCCAGGCTTGGCAGAAGCTGTACAAATCGGCTGAAGAGGAGGGTGGGTGCTTGGCCTCACTGGGTGGGCGGTCGGACGGCATCGATCGCACCCAGGTCGATTACTGGCTGTCGGCGCGCTTGCATCACATGCTCAAGGGGCGGCACTGGGATGCCCTGGTAGCAAAATACAGCACCAATAAGGCGAAAAAGGTGCAGGCGATCACGCTGATCCGACCACTGATCGCGAGCCCGGCACCGGCACTGTTCATCTACAAGGCAGTGACAGCCTGGGCCATCCCAAAGCTCAAGGGCACACGCCGGAAAGCGCCGCAGCCTGTCTCGGTCGAGATCCCGCTGGACGCATCGGCTTGGCGTGTTGCAGTCACTGTGGTTGCTGCCGTGGCTGCCGGCAAGGCAGCCAAGAAGCGTGTCGAAGCGCTCGAAGAGGATGTGATCATCCTGCCGGACAGCTTCTATGACATGAATACCTGGGATCTCGATGCCACGCCGGAGTCGACGCGCCGTCGCTGGAGGCTTGAGATTAACGAGAAGCTCGACGGGATGATCGACGACGCGCTGGCAGAGGTTCGGGTGATATTGGAGGCCGAAGGTCTGCTGAATAAAGAGGCTGCATGATTGCCTGTTGACATCAGTGAGCGACTGAGCGAAATTATCTCCATCCTGTCATTCCTGCGCACGTTGAGGACTGACCCGAGAAGCCCAGCCATAGTGCTGGGCTTTTTCGTGGTCAAGCTGATAGCAAAATGATGTCTGGAAATGTAGAGTCCTTTCGCACTGAGAAAGGAGTCTGCTGTGAACGATATCGTTGTCTCTTTACCGCTCGCGTTCTACTTTGATACCAAGACGCCTGTACCTATCCCTGAAATCATCAAGTCCCTTGATGGCCTAGATAAGCTGGCGAAATCGTTACCAAGATTCTTCACTGAGCTCAGCGGCGCGAAAATCGACGGTGTCGAGCTTAAGGTCGAGCGGATTGAGACAGGTAGCCTCAAAGAAAACTTCGAATGCCTCTTGATGTTCCTGACAGAGGCAGAGAAGGAAAAATTCAAGGTATGGCTTCAGGGGACGAAGATGGGGACGGGGCTGCGGTATGTGGCTTGTGCTGGTGTGGTAGCGGCCGCCTTGACCATGGTGGCTGTAGGAGCGGTTGCGGCCTACGACAGCTTCACTGGTGGTAATACTCCATCGATCCAAGCCAACAACAATACGATCATTAACATCGGCGCCGACGCCCTTTCTGTGTCGGAAGACCAGCTGAAGAAAGCGATCGACGCGGCTTTGTCCAAAGACAAGAAAAAAGCAGTTGCTGCTGCCATGAACTTCATTGCCCCAGCCGGTACTGAGAACGGCGGAACCCTATACGCGGGTGACAAGGGCGCGGAGTTGAACGTTTCCGTCGAAATGGCGCGTGACACTCCGCAGGCTCCGGATTTCAAAGTTAAGGACCAGGTGCTGGCTTACGAGCGGGTTCCCGTCTCAATCAGGGCGCTTGATCGCGACAAGGAAGACACCGGCTGGTGGGTCGTGCTACCGACCATATCTGCTGAGAAAAGGCTCCGGATGACTTTTGCTGATGATGCCGATACCGCTAAAGCTAAAACTGAGTCCGAGATCGTAGCTGACGTGCTGGTCACCTACAGCCAAGACTTCAGCCAAGGGACTTTAGTGCCGAAGGGCGTCGAGATTCAGAAAATTTACTAGCGGTACCTAGTTTCACCAACAAGCCCTGGCAATTGTCAGGGCTTTTTCATTTGTGCTCCCCGCAACGGGAGGAACCGAGATGGCCCATATGCCAGAGAAAGACCCATCCTTCTGGGTGCTTGTACTAACAGCCCTAAGAGAGAACGGCCTGGCGATGGGCCTGACATTCGCCCTGACCTGGTTGCGTATTCAATACGATGGCCAAGAAACTCGCCCAGTCCGGCAGCTGATTGAGGCCACTCTTGGCGCGTTGATCGTGATGGTGGTCGGTCTGACCGTGAAGGAGTTCGGCCTCAGCATCGCTTGGTCGTTCGCCACCGCTGGCTTTGTCGGCGTGCTTGGCGTTGAGCAGGCTCGCCAGCTTGGCAGGCGCTGGGCGGAACGGAAGGTCGACGGCTGATGGCCAGGCTCAAGACACTCGGTTCTCGCATCAAGGAGAGCACAGGCTCAAGGATCAAGGCGGTGACGCCCGGCAGCTGGCGTAGCGGAATGACCAGCTCCCAGCGTGGTTACGACTACAAGTGGCAGAAGGCGCGGGAGCAGTACCTCAATGACAACCCGCTATGCGTCTACTGCGAGCGGAACGGCCGCACAACTGCGGCCAGGGTTGTCGACCACATCGTTGCTCACCGTGGAGACATGGTTCTCTTCTGGGATCAGACCAACTGGCAGAGCCTCTGCAAGCCTTGCCACGACTCCGTCAAGCAGGCCGAGGAGGCGGCTGGCCTGGGTGGCTGACACGTCAGCGGATCGCCGAAACTCAATGCGGCGATCAAGAGGCACGCCAGTGACGTTCCGCGAAAGGGGTAGGGGGGGGCAAAAGCTTGGGATTCTCATCTAGCTAGACCGCCACCGACCCCACGTACACATTTTTTCCCGTTTCAGGAAAAGTTAACCATGGCTTTAACCGACAAGAAGCGGCGGTTTGTTGACGCTTTGTTGTCGGGGGCCTCAAATCGCGAATCGGCGATCGCCGCCGGATATTCCGAGAAGACCGCGTCGCAAGCGGGCTCCAAGCTTGCGAAGGACCCCGATGTCCTCGCAGAAGTCGGGCGCCGGTTGAAACAAAAGCAGGCTTCCAGCACCGAGGTTAAACCCTCCCGAAAAGTTAAAGATGAACAGCCCCAAGACCTACAGACCGGCGAGCTGTCGTTAACCGAGACCGACGACCCGCGAGCCTTCCTTACTGAGCTCATGAATGCGGAAGGCGCCGACATGCGCCTGCGCTTGGAAGCGGCAAAAACCCTTATGCCGTATTCGCACGGCAAGGTCGCGGACCAGGGCAAGAAAGAGCAGAAGGCCGAGGCCGCGAAACAGGTCGCCAAAGGCAAGTACTCCCAAGGCAAGCCGCCCCTCTCCGTAGTGAAGAATTGATCTATGCAATGGACAACAGCCTGCCCGGACTGGTGGAGGTGCCTGGCTGCGGGCGAATCAATCATTCCTGATCCGCTGTTTCCAGACGAAGCAGAAGCCGGCCTTGAGGTGTTCAAGGGGCTGAAGATCGTTGATGCCCCGGGCAGTCCCACCATTGAGGCCGCCTGTGCACCGTGGGTCCTGGCGTTCGCCGGGGCCATCTTCGGAAGCTACAACAGCGAGACCGGCGAGCGCCTAATTCGGGAGGTGATGCTCTGCATCCCCAAAAAGAACAGCAAATCCACGATTGCTGCCGGGATCATGCTGACGGCGCTGATCCGCAACTGGCGGCTTTCGGCTGAGTTCATCATTTTGGCGCCGACCAAGGAGATTGCCGACAACTCGTTCATCCCGGCCAAGGACATGGTCAACAATGACGACGAGCTGAAAGCGCTGTTGCATGTCCAGCCGCACCTGCGGCTGATCACCCATCGCGAGACCGGCGCCACCTTGAAAGTGGTGGCTGCGGATAGCGACGTGGTTGGCGGCAAGAAGGCGGTCGGCGTCCTGATCGATGAGGCCTGGCTGTTCGGCAAGAACCCCAAAGCCGCTGACATGATCCGCGAGGCCACTGGTGGTCTGCTGTCGCGACCTGAGGGCTTCATCATCTGGTTGACGACCCAGTCGAACGAGCCGCCGGCTGGCGTGTTCCGCTCCAAGCTCAACTACGCACGCGGCGTGCGTGATGGTCGGATCGACGACAACCGCTTCCTGCCGATCATCTATGAGTTCTCTCAAGAGATGATCAAGAGCGGCGAGGCGCGGAAGCCTGAGAACTTCCACCTGGTCAATCCGAACATCGACTACTCCGTCGACCGACCTACGCTTGAGCGCCTGTTTATGCAGGCTGAGCTGGACGGCGAGGCTGAATTGCGCGGCTTCCTGGCCAAGCACCTCAACATCGAGATCGGCCTTGCGCTGATGTCCGATGCTTGGGTCGGGGCAGAGTTTTGGGAGCCGCAAGGAGCAACGTGGCTAAACCTCGATGAAATTCTCACGCGGTGCGAGGTCATTGATGTGGGCGGGGACGGCGGTGGGCTTGATGACCTGCTAGGTCTTGCTGTGATGGGCCGGGAGGCTGGAACCCGCAGGTGGTTCCACTGGGCTCACGCCTGGGCGCACCCTTCGGTTCTGGAGCGCCGCAAGTCAGAAGCGCCACGGTTGAGGGACCTAGAAAAGGCAGGCGACATCACCATTGTGGAGCGCATCGGTGATGACGTTGAGCAGTTTGCGGCCATCGTTGCCCGCGTCAATGACACCGGCCTACTCGACAAAGTTGGCCTCGACCCGGCTGGCATCGGGGCAGTACTCGACGCGCTTGCGGATGCTGGCGTTGAGGAAGACAAGATCGTGGGCATCTCGCAAGGTTGGAAGCTCACCGGTGCAATCAAAACCACGGAACGCAAGCTTGCCGAGGGCACGCTGCTCCATTGTGGTCAGCCGCTCATGGCCTGGTCCTGCGGAAATGCCAAGGGCGTGCCTTCAGCCAACGCCTTCTTGATCACCAAGCAAGCATCGGGAACCGCAAAGATTGACCCGTTGATGGCAACTTTCAACGCTGTTTCGCTGCTGAGCCTGAATCCAGAGGGCAGGGGCGGAATGGATAACTTTATGGCAGGCATTCGGGATCCACTGATCGCATGAACGCATTTCATATTTTCATCGCCTGCGCAGTGATCGCTTTCTGCTTAGCATGCGGCGGGGTCTGGATGCTGGCTGGTACCGGCTGGGCTTTGCTGGCGGGATCGCTGAGTTTCTTCTGCATCGCCGGCTTCATCCGCAGAGGGCTTGTCAGTGATTAAAACCCTATCCCAGGCATTGGGGGCTGCTGCCACCAAGCCTTCAGCCAGTATGAGTGAATGGCTGGGCAAAACCATCAAGCTGTCGGATGGAGGTTTCTGGAGTGCCTTCAACGGCGCCCAGTCCAGTAGTGGTAAGTCAGTCAGCGTCGATAAGGCCATGCGCCTTTCTACCGTGTGGGCATGCGTTCGGATCATCTCGACCTCGGTAGCAGGCTTGCCGTTGAGCATATACCGGCGCATGCCAGATGGCAGTCGCGAGAGTGCGCGAGACTTCCCGCTCTACGATGTGGTGCACACCAGTCCCAATGAAGACATGGCTGCGTTCCATTTCTGGCAGGCTGTCGTCGCCTCGATGCTTTTATGGGGCAACGCTTATTGCGAGATCCACCGGTCAGCCGGGCGTGTGATTGCCCTGGATTTCCTGATGCCATCGAGGGTCGATCTTGAGTTCGACGATGATGGCCGGCTGAGGTATTTCTTCAGGCCCCGAAAGGGGGCGAGGCGAGAGATCCAGCGGCAGGACATGCTGCACATCCCGGCCTTTACCCTGGATGGGCGAGTTGGCCTTTCTGCTATTCGGTACGGTGCGGATGTGTTCGGTTCGGCAATGTCGGCAGACGATGCCGCCAACAGCACTTTCCGCAACGGCATGATGCCCACGGTCGCATTCTCGGTCGACAAGACGCTGAACCCGGCGCAGCGCGTCGAGTTCCGTGAGTACGTGAAGACGATCTCCGGGGCGTTGAATGCAGGCAAGAGCCCTGTGCTTGAGCAGGGTGTGAAGCCGGAGATGATTGGTATCAACCCCGCCGATGCGCAACTGCTGGAGTCGAGAGGGCACAGTATCGAGGAGATCTGTCGATGGTTCGGTGTCCCTCCCTGGATGGTGATGAAGACCGATAAGGGAAGCAACTGGGGCACAGGACTGGAGCAGCAGCAGATCGCGTTTCTCACCTACTGCATCATGTCCTTCACGGCGCCAATTGAGCAGTGTGTGAACAAGTGGTGCATGACGGCCGTTGACCGGATCAAGTTCTATGCCGAGTACTCGCTTGAAGCATTCCTGCGTGCAGATAGCGCAGGCCGTGCGGCCTATCTCAGCACGATGGGGCAGAACGGCTACCTGACTCGAAACGAGGGGCGGCGGAAAGAGAACCTTCCAAGCATGCCTGGTGGCGATGTGCTGACCGTGCAATCGAACCTGGTGCCGCTGGACCAACTGGGCAAGCAAAACGATGGGCAGGCCGCCCGGGCCGCACTGATGAACTGGCTGCAAGAGCCGGAAAGCAAATCACGGGAGTAATCCATGAAACACAAGATCCAGTCTCGCGGCCTGCGCAGCGAGATGAGCCCGCGCGCGCTCGACAAATGGAATCCCGCGATCCAGGCGGCCGTTGAAAACACTTCGGACACCATCACGGTGTACGGCGTGATTGGTGAAGACTGGTATGGCGAGGGCGTCACGCTGAAACGAATCGATGCCGCCTTGCGGGCCATCGGCGAGCGCGACGTGACCGTTTACATCAACTCGCCGGGCGGCGACATGTTCGAAGGCATCGCCATATACAACCGCCTCCAAGAGCACAGTCATGAGGTCACCACCAAGGTGCTCGGCATGGCGGCCAGCGCTGCCTCGATCGTTTTTCTGGCTGGCAAGAAGCGAGAGGTGGCCAGCAGTGCCTTCCTCATGATCCACAACTGCTGGACCTGGCTTGCCGGAAATCGCAACTACTTGCGCGACATCGCCAACGACATGGAGGAGTTCGACGCCGCGATGGCCGACCTCTATGCCGAGACCAGCGGGCAATCGGCGGAGGACATGGCCGAACTGATGGACGACGAAACCTATATCCGTGGCAAGCGTGCCGTGGAGCTTGGCTTGGCCACCGGGCTGTTGTCG
Source organism: Pseudomonas sp. FW305-E2 (assembly GCF_058782925.1). Classification (NCBI taxonomy): domain Bacteria; kingdom Pseudomonadati; phylum Pseudomonadota; class Gammaproteobacteria; order Pseudomonadales; family Pseudomonadaceae; genus Pseudomonas; species Pseudomonas sp. FW305-E2. The sequence goes on from NZ_JBYSYE010000015.1 coordinate 80,874, forward strand.
TCCACCGAGGTAACCGAGCGAGAAACCGAAGATGCCGCCCAGGCCAATGCACTCAAGGCCATGGATGTAGCCCTGGCCAAAGGTGGCATGACTCGCTCAGAGCGTCGCGAACTGTTCGCCAATTTCAAGTCCGGCATGCCTCGCGCTGCCGGCAGGGGTACGCATAACGCTGCCCCGCCCGATAAGCCTCGCGCTGTCGCGCCAGACCTCTCCGCCTCTCTGAGCGCGGCAACCAACATCCTCAATTCTCTGAAAGGAAAGTGACCATGGACTTTGAAGCCCAAGTCAAGGAACTCAACGCCAGCCTCAAGGGCATTGGCGATCAGATCAAAAGCCAGGCCGAGGCCACCGAGAAGCAGATCAAGGCCTCCGGTGAAATGAATATCGAAACCCGCGCCAAGGTCGATGAACTTCTGACCAAGCAGGGCGAGCTTCAGGCACGCCTGGGCGAGGCCGAGCAGAAGCTCGTGAACGCCAGTCGCGATCGCAATCATCAAGAAGAACCGCAGAAGTCGGTTGGCGCGCTCGTGATCGAAAGCGAAGAAATGAAGGACATGAATTCGTCCTTCCGCGGCTCTCGTCGTGTCTCTGTACCGCGGGCTGCTATCACCACCGCAACTGGCGGCGACCTAGTAGAGACTCAGCGCTTGCCGGGGATCATTGCTCCGCCGCAACGCCGACTGACCGTCCGCGACCTGGTCGCGCCGGGCACCACCGAATCGAACTCTATTGAGTACGTCCGTGAAACCGGCTTCACCAACAACGCCCGTACCGTGGCGGAGACCACGGCCAAGCCATACTCCGACCTGACCTTTGGCTTGGCCACTGCGAATGTGCGGACCATCGCCCATTTGTTCAAAGCCAGCCGGCAGATGCTGGACGATGCCAAAGCCCTGCAGAGCTATATCGACGGTCGGGCACGGTACGGCCTCAACATGGCGGAAGAAGCTCAGTTGCTTTACGGCAACGGCACTGGCGTGAACCTGCAGGGCCTCATGACCGTTGCGCAACTGTACGCCGCCCCGGCTGGCGTAGCTGTGGTGGGCGAGCAGCGCATTGATCGCCTGCGCCTGGCGCTGCTGCAGGCCGAACTGGCCGAGTTCCCATCCGACGGCATCGTGCTCAACCCGATCGACTGGGCGGCCATTGAGCTGACCAAGGACGGGGAAGGCCGCTACATCATCGGCCAGCCTCAGGAAGGCACCAACCCGAAACTCTGGAATCGCCCTGTGGTTTCTACCCAGGCCATGACCCAAGACGACTTCCTCGTCGGCGCGTTCAAGCTCGGCGCGCAGATCTTCGACCGGATGGAAATCGAAGTGCTGATCTCGACCGAGAACAGCGACGACTTCGAGAAGAACATGGCGACGATCCGTGCTGAAGAGCGTCTGGCCTTCGCCATTTACCGCGAAGAGGCCTTTGTGACCGGCCAGCTGACCGGCACGCCTTAACTCTTCGTAATGTGGCGTCAGCAATGGCGCCCTATTGGAGTACTCCGATGGCACGTAAACAGGAAACACCCGCTACCCCGGTTGAGGCGAAAGTCCCTGCCGAGGCCACTGAATTCAGCACCGGCCGGACTGAAGGCTCCGGCTCTTCTCCATCACCTAACGCTGCACTCGCGCCAGAACAAGGTGAGGCGGGGGCTCCTGCAGCTGCTTTAGGTTCAGCGGAAGGCTCAGGCCAAGTGACACGAGAAGGACAAGCAACCGCGGGCTCTGGAGTGGATGTAATTGAGCCCGACCAGGGTGCCGGTGCTGATGTCTCCGTTAGTGGCGCCGCGGCATCCGAAGGCGCGAGCCAAGTAGCTTCAGACTTGACTGATAGCGGCCTCGATACTGATCCGTTGGCCGAAGGCGATCAGGTCGCGGCAAACCTCAATCCAGCGACTCTTCAGATTTATCCGCTGCGGTCGTACATGGATGAAGGCGAGCTTCGCCGTCGCGGCGGTCCAGCGTACACGGTAGCCCGCCGCCATGCTGAGGATCTGGTGCAGCGGAAATTGGCATCACTTGAGCCGCTGAAGGAGTAGATGATGTCGGTTATCAGCATGTCCATCGCTCGGCATCATCTCCGGGACCCCGACGATGCTGACGAATACCTGGAGCTCCTGATCGAGGCGGCGGAAGGGCAGGCGATGGACTATCTGAACCGCCGCTTTTATGCCGATCAGCAGGCGCTGGATGAGGCAATCGCTTCCGGCGAGGCTGGCGACTCTCCCATGGTCAGCAACAAGCAGATCAACGCTGCCTGTTTGCTGATCCTCGGCCACCTGTACGCGAACCGTGAGGACGTTGTGATCGGGACCATTGCCACCGAGTTGCCGAAAGGCTCGGTGGCGCTCCTGACCCCTCATCGTATTGGGTGGGGCGTATGAGAGCCGGTCCGCTACGTCACCGTTTTCAGGTGACGTTCCCGCACGAGGAGCGCAACAAGTCCGGGGGCGCCACGGTGACCTGGCTGCCCGCAGCTCGCCCCGAAATGTGGGGAGAAATACGGACGCCCAGTGGTCGGGTAGCGCCTATTGCTGAAAAGCTTGAGGCCGTCGTATCTGCCGAGATCATCGCCAGGCCGCGCGCCGACATTGCTGCCGGCTGGCGAGTCACCCGGCGCGGGGTCACTTACAGGGTCGAGGCTGTATTGCCTGACAATGAGAACACACTGATGCGGCTACTGTGCTCATCGGTACCCAACCCATGAGGTCAATCATGAAAATCCAAGCATTGGGCCCGCTGACCGGTGCGTCTGGCGAGCGCGAGAAGGGCGAAATCTTTGACGTGAAGAAGGAATATGGCGAGGGCCTGATCGCCCGTGGCTACGCGGTGGAAATCAAAGATCAGCCGGCCGCAACCGAAAAGCCCGCGAAGGCCGTCCAGGTCAAGGAGTAGGCTATGGCGCGCCGGTCCAGCATTCGCGGCGATATCCGGCTGCGCCGAACGCTGCGCAATATTCATAAGACGATGGACAACGAACTTCAGCCAGCGATGCTGGAGGCGGCAAACCGGATCCTTGAGACGCAGCGGCAGCTCATGCCCAAGGACACCGGGGCAGCAGCAGCAGCGTTGACGGTGTACGTTTCGCCGAGTGGCCTGGACGCCCAGATCGGCATCCGTGGCAAGCGCGCCAACAGGAAGTTCTACTACCTGCGCTTCATCGAGTACGGCACCAAGGGCTACCTAGGCGGGAAGCGCGCAGGGAATCGTAACCGCAAGGCCACCAACAAAAGTGACGGCACGCATTTTTTCGGCAAGTACCCTGACATCCCAGCCAGGCCCGCGCACCCGTGGCTTCGACCGTCGATGCAGGTCAACCGTGAGTACGTGATGGCAGACGTCGAAGCGGCCGTTCGCCGCACGTTGCGCAAGGCAAGCCAGGGGGTAGGCAATGGCTGATCCATCACTGGCCCTGCAGGAGGCTATCTTTGCCAGGCTTCAGGCCGAGGTTAGTTGTCCGATCTATGACGGCGCCCCTCTGAACGCGGACATGCCGTACGTCTCCATTGACCGAGAGGTCTCGGTAAACAGCAGCCCAATCTCGGGCCGAAAGCGCGAAACGCGCCTGCTGTACCTATCAGTCTGGTCCGATGCCGTGGGCCAGGCGGAGGTCAAGCGCATCAACGGCGAAGTCATCGCCGCTTTGGACGAGCGCCGGCTGCCGTTGGAGGTTGGCCGCGCGGTTTCCGTCCGGGTTGAGCAGGCCGACGCCCAGCGCGATGCCGACGGCATCACCTACCAGGGTTCGATCACCGTCCGCGTGATCACCACCCACTGAACCACCCAACGGCCGCTCCGCGGCTTTTATCCAATGTGCCTTTGGAGGACTCCCCATGGCCGAAGACAACCTAAATACAGCTGCTGGCTGCCGCCTCTTCATCGGTGGCAAGACCGGCGCAGATACGGAAACCGAATACAAGGCCGATACCTACGTCGAAGTGGGCGAGATCGAGGACCTGGGCGAGTTCGGTGACACCTTCAGCAACGTGAATTTCACTTCGCTGAAAGACGGGCGCGTGCGCAAGTACAAGGGTACCGCTGATGCTGGCGACCTGACCGTTACTGTCGGCTTGGATAGCGGTGATGCTGGCCAGCGCGCAGTGAAGACTGCTCACAAGGACCGCAGCAAGGGCGATTACAACGTCAAGATTACCCTGAACGACGGTGATCCGACCGCTACCCCTGTGATCAACCCGACCACCTTCTACATGCGCGTCAAGGTGATGAACAACACCGTTGCACCAGGCGCCGCTGACAATGTGGTACGCCGCAACATCACCATGGGCATCAACTCCGACGTGCTGGAAATCCCGGCCGCCGCCGTTGCCTGATAGGGGGCTTCTGTGAGCAAAACTCTGCACGGTACCGTGACCGTCAAGCTGGGCGATGAAGAGTTCACTCTCCAGCCAACCCTAAAGGCAGTTCGTGCTATCGAAAGTCGCTTCGGCGGCCTGCGCGGGGCATCCGCAGCCCTGCATGCAGTAGGTGTAGATGTGGTGGCATTCATCATCGCCGCTGGCGCTGGCATGGATGGGAAGGCTGCCGAAACGCTGCCCGAAAAGGTCTGGCAGGAAGGCGTGGCTGGGCTGACACCGCCAGTCACCAAGTATCTCGGCGCGCTATACAATCCGCGAGGCGGTGACCCGGGAAAAGACCAAGCCGGAACGGCGTAAGCGCTGTCGAGGAGGGCAGCTACGTCGACCGGCTGTATGGGATAGCTACTGGCTGGATGGGCTGGGCGCCGGATGTGGCGTGGTCTACCCCACTCCCTGAGCTGTTCATGGCCATGGATGCCAGGATTGAGTGGGCGCAGATGACGAACCCATTTGGGGGCGGCACCAAGTCCGGTGGAGGCGAGAAACCAAGGCCGACGACAGTTGCCGACAAGCTTCGCCAGGCGCTGACTGGGCGGAATCGGTGAGGCGTTTATGGATTCATTGGCCTCGACGCCTTTTTGGTATTTTCCCACGGTGTTAGATTGCCACCCTATTTCAGGGAGGGTGAAACATGCGAAAAGCAGCAGGCATAGGCTTAGTGGCATTGATGGTCGCGGGTTGCGAAACCACAGCGGTTGACCCGGATCAGGCGAAGGAAGTGCCCCTTTCGGACGTCCATGCATTCGGCAAGCAGCGAAGCCTGGATGACGCCAGGATCGTGTTTACCCAGGATGCCGGAGCCATGAGCTGTTTTGGTGCAGGTATGTCCATCTACCTGGACGGAATACTGGCAGCGGAGACTAGCCAAGGTCGTACCGTTAAGTTGTTCCATGCGCCTGGGCCAATGCAGCTGAGCATTAAGAACAATGCCAGGTGCGCTGGCGGCGGCCAGGTCGGACTTTTGCTGGATCTCAAGCCTGGCTATTCGTATCAGGTCCGGGGTTACCGCGATATGTGGGACAAGCCATCGCCTATGCTTTCAGCCCCTTCGCCGTACAGATACACCAAATAATCAGCTCCTGAGCTCAGGCCTGCTGAAGACTGATCTTGAACCCGCTTCGGCGGGTTTTGTTTTTGGGGAAGCCATGGCTGATCAACAAGTCCAAGGTATGCTCGTTCAGATCGAGGCTACCACTGCGCAATTGCGGCGAGAGCTGGCAAACGCAGATCAATTGGTATCAAAGACCAGTCAGGCGATTGATCGCAACCTGGCCACTGTTGATTCAGCTTTTGACCGAGCAGGGACGGCAGCCCAGAGCGCAGGGGCGATCATGCGCGGCGCATTTGCCGCGGTTGCCGGGGCGGGCTTAATTGGTGGAATCATCAAGCAGGTTGATGCCTATGGGCAGATGTCTGATCGGTTGAGGGCGGCCGCAGGGAGTGCGGATGAATATCAATTGGTGCAAGAGCACCTGATGCAGACTGCCCAAGAGACGTACCGGCCACTTGCCGAAGCCCAAGAGCTCTACATCCGCACGGCAGATGTGATGCGCACCCTGGGCTTCAACACCCAACAGACGCTCGACATTACGGACAGCTTCAGCTTTCTCTTGGTCACCAACGCCGCTTCTGCGGATAAGGCTAGCTCGGCCCTAGATGCTTACTCCAAAGCGCTAGCGACAGGGAAAGTGGATGCGGATGGCTGGATTTCTATCCAGGCGGCGATGCCGACAGTGGTTGCCGCAATTGCTAGCGCGACAGGAAAGAGCACCGACGAGGTGCGCAAGCTGGGCAGCGAGGGCAAGCTCGCTCTAGATGACATTAATATCGGCCTGCTGAAAAATGTTGAGGTAAATCGCAAAGCAGCGGCGGACATGTCTACCAGTGTTCAAGATGCCTTGAACAACATCAGCAACGCCACCGGCACCTTCCTGGGTAAACTGGAGGAGCAAATCGGCGCTGTCGCTGGGGTATCTAAGTTCTTGGTACTGCTGGCGGACAATGTTGACTTGGTAGCGGTAGCGATGGGAGGTGCAGGCGCCGCAGCTCTTACCACATATGCTGCAAAAGCCTACGTCGCTGTGAAAGCGCTGTTGGTTCAGAGGGCCGCTGCGGTTAGGAGTGCAGAAGCAGCAGTAATCGCTGCTGACGCTCAAAGGCTTTTCGCTCAAGCGCAACTGCAGCAAGCTGAGGCTTCTGTGGCTGCGGCTACAGGCCTGCAGCGTTTGACCTTAGTCCAGACGCAGCTAATCCCAAGGCAGGCGGCGCTCACTGCCTCAACTGAGGCCCTAGCCATTGCTCAGGCTAGCTTGGCTCAAACAACTATCCGCGGCGGTTTCCTTGCTGCACTGGGAGGCCCAGCGGGTCTTGCCGTGCTTGCCGGTACAGCTGCCGCCAGTTTCCTGCTGTTGCGGGACAACTCGGACTCCCTCGAAAAGAAGCTCGGCGACCTGAGTGACCCCCTCGACAAGCTGGTCGATCGCTTCAACAAGCTGAACAGCGCGACCCAGGCTGTGGCGCTGCGCGAGCTTCAGGGCAAGATCGAAGATACGCAGAGTCAACTGTCTCAGGTGTCGGGCTCGATTGCCGATCGCTTCGAGAATGATCTGCGTGGTGTCGGAGCAGCTGGTGTCGACGGCCTGATGACTGGTCTGGTGCCAATGCCTACGGAGGCTCAAAAAGCGCTCGACCTAGTGCGCGACGCGGCGAACGATTTCGCCAAGGGCGCGGTTGTGGACTGGAAAGCAGTCGCCGACCAGGTGCGTAGAGTTCCCGGCGTAACCGAAGCGATGGCCCAGGCCATCGAAACGGGGCAGATCAAAGCCTCCGACCTAAGTAGTGAGCTGCAGAGCCTGAAGACCAGGCTCGCCGAGTTAACTGGCGAGACGGATCGCAACACAGCCGCCACGACGGCCAACAATGCCGCCAAGACCGGCATGACTACCGCGGGGCAGACTTATCTAGACACGCTGCAGAAACAGCTTGCCGGCCTGCAAGACAATGGCGACGCTACCAAAAGTGCCAATAGATATCTTGCGGAGCATACCGATCTCACCGAAACCGACCGACAGGCAATCCTGTCGGCGGCGAGCGCGATCGAGGCGCAGAAGAAGGCGAACCAAGGGGCCAAGCAGGAAACCAAGGATGCTACCTCGGCGCAGACCAAGCTCACCCAGCAGCTCAAAGAGGCGGAAACCGCATACCAGCAGCTGAAGAAAGCCTACGACCCGGTCGGCGCAGCGTCCGATGATTTTCAGAAGCAGACCAAGAGTCTCGACTTGCTGCTGGCGCAGAAGAAGATCACGACCGGGGAGTACGGTAAGGCTATCGGCGCACTTGCCGAACAATTCAATAATGCCGTGCAGGCCTCGACCGGCCTGTCGCGGGCCATGAAGTACCAGGCCGATCTGGAGCGCCAGTTGGCGCTTGCCCAGCAACAGGGCGATGCCGCAGCTGCAGCGATAGGTATGGGCGATAAGCGGGCCGGCCGTGCTCAGTCGCGCCTGGCCCTCGAGCAGGAAAACAACAGCAAGATCCTGGCCCTGCGAGACGAGCTGGCTACAGCCAGCTCCGAGAAACAGCGCCAGGAGCTTGAGAAACAGATTGCCTTGAGGCAAGAGTACGGGGCCAAGCTTGTACAGGTCCAAGAGGACACCTTCGTCAAGATCGATGCGGCCCAGTCTGGCTGGAACAATGGCGCATCAGCTGCCTTGGAGAACTATCTTGATAGCGCTTCTGACGTAGCTGGCCAGACGCAGGAGTTGTTCTCCAATGCCTTCGGCAACCTGGAAGATGGCATCACCCAATTCGTGAAAACCGGCAAGTTCCAGTTCAAGGACTTCGCCGACTCGGTGATTGAGGATTTGATTCGCATCCAGGTACGCCAGGCGGCTGCCGGCTTTCTCAGCTCGGCGTTCGGTTTCCTTGGTGGCGGTACCCAGACACTTGGCCAAGGCACGACCGGCTTCAGTGAAGTCATCCCGAATGCCAAGGGTGGGGTCTACGACTCGCCCAGCCTGTCGGCCTATTCCGGTGGGGTTTACGATAGCCCGCAAATGTTCGCCTTTGCCAAGGGCGCTGGTGTCTTCGCTGAGGCCGGGCCGGAGGCGATTCTGCCCTTGCACCGTGGCCCTGATGGCTCCCTCGGCGTCATGGCTGCTGGTGCCAGCGGCGGAGGCGGAGAGTCGTCCATCAGCTTTGGCGGTATCACCCAGCACATCCAGGTAGGGGGGCAGGCCAATGCCGCAACTATCGCCGATGTTAGACGCGCGGCAGAGCAGGGCGCCCGCGATGGCTACGAGCTCATGCTGCGTGACTTCAAGACCAATGGCGCCGGGCGGCAGATGCTGCAGCGGCGGTAACTATGCTTGGCTCGCTTCGGCGGGCGTTCTTTTTTTGGAGTGACCAATGGCGGAGGAATGGCCCGAGGACCTGGAGCCCACTGAGGTCACCTGGGGCGTCGTCTACAACAACCGAGGGTTCACTTCCTCGCTGTCGAATGCCCAGCAGATCGTGGCTCAGCCTGGCTCCTACTGGAAATGCACCATGACCTTCGGCTTCCTGTATGAAGAGGATGAGCGCGAGCTAACTTCGCTTCTGGGCCGCCTGCACGGCATGTTCGGCACGGTGAACATTCCATACCTCACTCGCACGCGATCCGACAACATTGGCGCGCCGACCGTTGCGGTAGCGAATGCGCAAGCAAGTAGCATGCAGTTGCAGGGCCTGCTGGCCAGCAGGAAAGTTTTCAGTCGGGGCGATCTCATCACGATCAGGGGCGAGATGTTCGAGATAGTGGAAAATGCCACTTCTGACGCTGCCGGAAAGGCCGTGGTTTCGGTGAACAAGCGAATCCGCAAGCTGATAGCCGCCGGCAGCGCAGTCGAATACAAGAATCCCTATTGCGAAATGCGCCGCATGGATGACACCAACGAGTGGACCGCCAAGCCGGTGGTGTCGAACTCTACCCTACAATTTCGGGAGGCATTCTGATGGCCAGTGGCGTGTTTCCTTTCAGCCAAACCGTTGTCGACATCATCGCCAAAGGTAACTTCATGGCGGTCTATGCCTGCCAGCTGGACTTCCCTGATGGGATGGTCTTTGCGCACACCGGTACCGGCGACCTGGTGATCGACGGCATCACCTATCAGGGTGTAGGCAGCTTCGGTGCAGTAGGCCAGTCGCAGGAAAGCAGCAACTCGGGATCGCCGATGTCCGTTGACCTGACGCTCAACGGCCTGGATACCCAAATCATTACCGAAACCTCACTGAAGGGCTGCCGAGGCCGCAACGGCAAGCTGATGTTCGTTGTGTTCGACGAGGATGGCACCTACGCCGCCGACATCCTGTTCAGCGGACGTATGGATGCCGCCAAGTTCTCCTACGCCGGCAATGGCGAGGCAGGCAACAGCATCACGGTTCCTCTGATCGACCGGATGGCCGAATGGAACCGAACTGGTACCGAGCGCTGGACCGACGAGAACCACCGCGCGCGCCGGCAGGATGACCGTTTCTTCTTCGCGATCGCCCAGATCGCGGACTGGCCCATTTACTGGGGCGCCTCCAAGGACGCGCCGAAGTTCACCTACGAGACATAGCCATGCGAAAGCGCGATTGGACGACACAGCTTGCCAATACGATCAAGGCCGCCATCGAGCGGCCTTTTTCATGGGGCGAATTTGACTGCTGCCTGTTTGCCGCTGACTGCGCCCTGGCTGTGTGCGGTGTGGACCCCGCCGAAGCCTACCGCGGCTGCTACTCGTCCGAGGCCGGGGCCAAGCGCTTGTTGAAGAAGCTGCACGGCTCGCTGGAGGGAGCCTGGGACGCCTGCTTCGCCCGCATTCCGCCAGGCCTGCTGCAGCGGGGCGATATCGCCCTGTACGACGGGCCAAACGGCCGGGGTGTGGCGGTGTTCTGGGCTGATGAGTTCTGGTCGGTGTCTCCCGAAGGAGTCTGCCGTATCGAGTGTGAGCCGTTGACGGTGTGGAGAGTTGAATGAGTTCAGCAGTCAGCAAGGTTGCCCAGATCGCTGTCGGTGCGGTGATCGGCTTCGTTCAGGGTGGGCCATGGGGAGCTGCGGCCGGTGCGGCCTTGGCCTTCTACGTGTCGTCGCAGCAGGACAAGCTTGATACCGGCTCGCTGCGTGCCAGTGAACCATCCAGCCAGACCCTGCGCTCGTCGAAGGCAGCTGCCCGGTTTGTGTTGGGCCGCGTGAGCACCGGCGGCGTGCTGGCTTGGGGGCAGGAGCAGGCCGGCGACCAGACCGATGGCGAATGGTTGCACATGGTCTATGTCCTGTCCGAGGGGGAGATCGACGGGCTGGAAGACATTTTCCTGGGGGAGGAAGTGATCGCGGCCTATGGGGGCCATGCTTCCTACGAGCTGGTCACCAACCCGACCCAGGTGAACGCCTTCCTCAAAGCCAACAGCCCGGATTGGCGAGATACCCAGATCGGCCGAGGGCTGTCGTTCGTGCGCGTGTCGTTCAAGTACAGCGCCGAGAAGTACCCGTCCGGCATCCCGGATGTGCGCTTCGTGATCCGCGGTCGCCGGGACATCTACGACCCCAGGATTGGCAGCGCCGGCTATAGCGAGAACACCGCACTGCACATCCTCTGGTTCCTGCGGAACCGCTGCGGTGTGCCGGACGACGAGATCGTGTTCGCCAGCTTTGCCAACAGTGCCAGCGTTTGCGACGAGATGGTGGCTAACCCGGATGGCAGCACCGCCCCGCGGTACCGCTCTGGCTGCGTGATCGGCGCGGATGAGTCGCGCACTCAGGTCATGCAGAAGCTCGAGGCTGCTTGCGGTGGCAAACTGATCCGTGTCGGTGGCCGCTGGATGCTTCAAGTCGGGGCCTATTATGGCCCGTATGACTTCGAGATCACCGAAGACATGGTCACCGGCACTGTTACAGGCAGCTCTGAGCCGTCCAACGATTCGGCACTCAACACCGTGCGCGGCACCTTCATTGATCCGTCGCAGGCTTGGGCCGAGACGGACTACCCCGAAGTGTCGATCAGCGAGTGGGTGATTGCTGACGGTGGCGAGGCGGCAGAGACCCTGTCGTTTTCCTATGTCAGCGACCCTTATCAGGCCCAGCGCCTGGCCAACATCGAGCTGCGTCGCCGCCGGGCTGGTGGAACCTTGTCGATTCCCATGAACTTCGCAGGTTACAACTGCCGGCCGGGCCGATCGGTGAAGGTCAACCTGCCTTCGCTGAACATGGTTGGCGAGTTCATTGTCACCGACTGGTCCATGAGTGCTGACAGCGGCTGCACCGTGTCGGTCTCGCAGAACGAGCCGGCGATCTTTGACGATGCCGTGGGGCAGCCATACAACCCTATCGGCTTCATCAGCCTGCCAACAGGCGGCCTGGGCAGCCCAACCGGGCTAACCTGGTCCACCCAGGACAACGCTGAAGTGGTTCAGGGTACCCTGTCGTGGCTGGCACCCAATGGCGTGGTTACCGGTTACGCCATTACTGTGCGGCAGGGAGCGACTGCGGTTCAGGCTCAGCAGGTGCCGGCCACTACCTTGCAGCTGCCTCTTTCTGGTCTGCCGTCTGGCAGCTATACGATGAGCGTTGCCGCCGTCGGCCCGCTGACCCGCTCCGGTGAAGCCAGCATTGCCGTGGGCATTGACGGACCGCCGATTCCGGAGTCGTGCGTGGTTCAGGCCACCATCGACACCATCACGCTGATCCCTGGCAACGCGCTGCATGGCTTGAACGGCGGCACCTACGAGTACTTCTTCTCGACCACCCCTCAGGCAACGCAAGGCGAGTATCTGGGGCAAGGCCTGACCCTGACCCATACAGGGCTGGCGTTCGCCACTAACTACGCCTATTTCGTGCGCTCGAAGAACGCATACGGTGTGAGTGCATTCCTAAAGGTGGTCGCCTCCACGTCGACGAGCGTGGACAACATGCTCGATGCGTTGAAGGACAAAATCGATAACGGCCAGCTCGCCCCGGCTTTGCGGGAAGAAATCGCCTTGATCTCCGGGCCGCCCGACCTTCCGGGGTCGGTCAACAGCCGCCTGGAAGAGTTGGACGAGCAGGTCATCGAGATCACCGACCAACTGGGCGAGGCGGTCACGCAGGTTCAATCCAACCTCGACACCGCTACTCAACAGGCTCAGCAAGCGATCGACCAGGTGGCCGAGGCAGCCCGGCAGGTGCAACAGGACCTCGACGAAGCCACGCAAGACCTGCAGGGCCAAATCGACAGCGTCAGCCAGATCGCCAAGTCGCTGCCGTACAACGCCGACAAAACCTACACGTCTGGCCAGACTGTGCTGGGGACCGATGGCAAGCTCTACCAGGCGTCGAAGGCGGTACCGAAAAACACCGCGCCGCCGAATACCAGCTATTGGACTGATGTCGGCCAGGTTGTGCAGTCGGCGAACGGGCTTGCCGCCCGCGTGCAGACCGTGGAGACCAAGGTTACCAACCTGGAGGGCACCACCACTTCGCAAGCCACCCAGCTCACCGGCTTGCAGTCCAGCCTGACCACCACCAACCAGAACGTCACGGCGGCTCAGCAAGCGGCGCAGGATGCGGCGACCCTCGCGGGCGGCAAGGGCAAGGTCATTGTCCAGGCTGCAGCGCCTGCTGTTGCTGACCGCTTGGCGCAGAACCTCTGGATCGATACCACCAGCAACGCCAACACGCCGAAACGCTGGAGTGGCAGCGCTTGGGTGGCGGTCACCGACAAGGTCGCGACGGATGCAGCCGCTGCAGCAGCGAATGCACTGACTGTGGCGCAGACCAAAGCCGATGCTTCGGTGGTCAACAACCTGTCGACCCGGGTCACTGATGCTGAGGGGGTAATTACCTCGCAGGGCCAGGCTATGACCGGCCTGCAGAACAGCTTGGTCACGACCAACCAGAACGTGTCGGCCGCCCAGCAGGCTGCGCAGGATGCGTCCACCCTGGCGGGCGGGAAGGGCAAAGTGATCGTGCAATCTGCTGCCCCGGCTGCCGCTGATCGACTGGCGCAGAACCTCTGGATCGATACCACAGGCAACGCCAACACACCCAAGCGGTGGACTGGTAGTGCCTGGGTGGCGGTGACGGACAAGGTGGCGACCGATGCGGCAGCCGCCGCGGCCAATGCATTGTCGGTCGCGCAAACCAAAGCCGATGCCTCGGCTGTTGATTCGCTGTTCACGACCGTGACTCAGCAGGGCAACACCATCACGTCGCAAGGCCAGGCACTCACTGGCCTCAACAACAGCTTGACCACCACCAACCAGAACGTCACTGCAGCTCAGCAGGCAGCCCAATTTGCTTCCGACCTGGCCGGCGGTAAGGGCAAGGTGCTGTTCCAAGCAACAACACCGGCGGTTGCTGATCGCGCGGCCCAGAACCTCTGGATCGACACCACCGGCAACGCCAACACTCCGAAACGCTGGAACGGTAGTGCCTGGGTGGCTGTGACCGATAAAGTGGCCACTGATGCGGCGGCTGCCGCTGCTGCAGCAAGCGCGCTGGCGCAGACCAAGGCCGACGCCTCGACAGTGACCGAGCTGTCCAACACGGTGACCCAGCAAGGCAGCACGATCACCGCCCAAGGCCAGGCCCTCACGAACATTCAGGCCAGCATCGGGAACATCTCCGGTGAGAACCTGCTGTCGGACCCATCTTTCTCCAGTAGCAACGGCGTCAACGCTCAGCCCGGCATCCTGGTGCTGAACCGAAACGATTCCAGCGTGCCGGCACTGGCTCCCACAGCGCGCGTGGTGAAGTGGGACGTGCCCGCCAGTACGGGGAACACCTATGTTGGATTTACGTCTGCCCTCAACGTCAGGCCTCCTGAGAGCTCCAACGCGACCCAGATCGCTGTGGCGGCCGGCGAGGTTTACGACTTCGAACTGGTACTGCACAGCGAGAAGGTGAGGCAGTTCGGCCTGTGGGCGCAGTATTACGCATTGGACGGGGCCTCCGTTACCCATGGCTGGGTCCAGCAGGGAGGGGATGGCCTCAACATTGCCACCACCGCAGGTCAGTGGGTGAAGCTGACGGGTATGGTGACGGTCCCGGCCGGCGCCGTGCGCATGGCGATGACGGTTCGCATGTCTACCGGCGACGCCTTGGTTGCTTACATGGCCGCCCCGGCCGTACGCAAGCGTGCCGCCCAGACTAATGCGCTGGCGTCTGCTACGCAGTCTCTGGATGCGCGGGTCGCGCAGACCGAGGCCGGCCTGACCTCGCAGAGCTCGTCGATTATCTCCCTGCAGAGCAGCCTGACGACTACGAACCAAAACGTCACCGCCGCGCAGCAGGCTGCCCAGGCAGCATCCGACCTGGCGGGCAGCAAGGGCAAGGTGATCGTGCAAACGGCTACCCCTGCGGTACCTGACCGCCTCGCGCAAAACCTGTGGATCGACACCACAGGCGGCGCCAACACGCCTAAGCGCTGGAGTGGGTCTGCCTGGGTAGCGGTAACGGACAAAGTTGCCACGGATGCGGCGGCTGCGGCCGCTAATGCTCTGGCCGTGGCTCAGACCAAGGCCGATGCAACTGCGGTGAACAACTTGGGTACCCGGGTAACCAGCGCTGAAGGCAAGATCGAGGCGCAGGGAACCGCGCTAACTAATGTGCAGGCAGCGGTGGGCGACATTGCGGGCAATGGTGCCAACCTAGTGCCGGCCGAATACGCTGTGTTTGGTCCGGCAGTTCCTGCTCTGGTGATGGGTGGAGGGCAGTCGGCCGCGGTTGAGGCTGATGCGCACGGGTTCAACGGCTATGTCCTGCGCCTGCTTCAGAGCTCCGGTACCGGCACCACGTACTTTGCGCCGAGCAATATCTACTCGGGGGCAAACATCGCCCTAAAGAACAAGAAGTACATCCTGGCTTGGGACGCCAAAAGTACTTCCGGGGCCAAGCAGATGCAGGTCAGCCTACGGACTATTGCCGCCGACGGTGCTGTTAGGTTCGCACCTGGGCAGGATGTCGCCATTACCGATCAGTGGGGTCGGTACAGCGTGGTGTTTGACCTGACCAGCGCCGCTTTCGTAGCTGATCGGATGGTGGTGTGCATATCTGCGTCGCCCAACCCGAAGGATGGGATAGCGGTGCTGATAGACCGCATCATGCTCGAGGAGCAGGTCGGGGCCGGCACAACTCCATCGACCTTCAACATTGGCAACAGTGCTGGTCAGGTCGGCGCCTTAGCCAACTCGGTCAACCAGCTCGATGCCCGAGTGGTTCAGACGGAAACGGGCCTGACCTCACAAGGAATCGCGCTGACTGGCCTGCAAAACAGCCTGACTACGACCAATCAGAACGTCACTGCTGCCCAACAAGCAGCACAGGCGGCGTCCGATCTTGCGGGCGGGAAGGGTAAGGTGATGTATCAGTCCACGGCCCCGGCAGTAGTGGACCGCCTGCCGCAGAACCTCTGGATCGATACAACCGGTAGCGCGAACACGCCGAAACGCTGGAGCGGAACTGCATGGGTGGCGGTTACCGACAAGGTGGCCACGGATGCAGCTTCGGCGGCCGCCAGTGCACTATCCCAAGTGGCGACGAAAGCCGATGCCTCGACTGTGCAACAACTGAGCAACACAGTTTCGCAGCAGGGGCAGACGGTGACCGCCCAGGGGCAGGCAATTACCAACATCCAGATATCGGTTGGAAACTCATCGCAGGACAATCTGTTGCGTAACCCCGACTTCAATGCGGCCGGCGATCTGCTGAATAACAGCACCGCCGACTTCAAGATGGAGTACTTCAGCAAGACGGATGCGGGTGTACCAGCGGCAGCACCTGCCAATCGATTGCTTTGTATGTCCAAGTTGCGGGATGTATCTGGATGGGGCGGTCAGGCGCTGGTGTTCACCAACGGCAGCGTGCGCACCGCCGCGACGCCGGGGGAAGTGCTTAACGTGGAATGCCAGATGTTCTGCGAAAACGCGACGACCAATGCAGGCAAGATCGCTATCACGTACTGGATCGACGGCAACACCAGCGTCAGTGGTAACGTCCGAATCCTTGGCTACAAAGCTGCTGATGGTGGATGGCAGAAGCTTACCGTTCAAGTAACTGTCCCAGCCCAGACGACTGAGATTTCGTTGTACGTCGTGCCGGATGGTCCTGCCGTGGTCGGTTTCAAAATGTGGATCGCGAACTTGAAAATCGCCAGGCAGGGGGCTGGCGAGGCGGCGCTTGCATCTGCCACTCAGCAGCTGGATTCCCGGGTGAGCCAGAACGAGTCGGGGTTGACTTCCCAAGGTTCGGCAATCACGAACCTCACCAACAGTCTCTCTACTACCAACCAGAACGTCACCGCAGCGCAGCAGGCTGCGCAGGCGGCTTCGGACCTGGCCGGCGGCAAGGGCAAGGTGATCATCCAGAGTGCTACGCCGGCCACGGCTGACCGCCTGGCCCAAAACCTCTGGATCGATACCACGGGCAACGCCAACACACCCAAGCGGTGGAGCGGTAGCGCTTGGGTAGCGGTGACGGACAAGGTGGCAACGGATGCTGCTACCGCAGCAGCCAGTGCGTTGAGTCAGGTTGCTGCTAAGGCTGATGCGTCAACGGTCCAGGCGCTGAGCAATACAGTCACCCAACAGGGCACAACCATCACAGCGCAAGGCAGCGAGATCACCAACATCAAGGCTTCGGTCGGTGTGGTTTTGGCTGAGAACCTGCTGTTCAACCCGACCTTTGCGGACGGTCCGGTGTTCTCTGGTTCGCCAGGTTTCAGCGTACTGGCGCGCAATGATGCCTCGGTGCCTGCTGGCGCGCCGTCGCCCCGGGTGGTGAAGTGGCCTGTGGCAACGTCTACCGGCAACAACTACCTGGGCTTCCAGAGCGCCCTCAACGTCCGTCCGCCCGAGAATGCGGTGACCTCCCAAATCTCGGTCGCTGCTGGCGAGGTCTACGACTTCGAGCTGTATGCCTACAGT
Organism: Pseudomonas sp. FW305-E2; assembly: GCF_058782925.1. NCBI lineage: Bacteria > Pseudomonadati > Pseudomonadota > Gammaproteobacteria > Pseudomonadales > Pseudomonadaceae > Pseudomonas > Pseudomonas sp. FW305-E2. The sequence goes on from NZ_JBYSYE010000015.1 coordinate 98,161, forward strand.
TCAGTGGCGCGTCAGCACGGGTTGTGGATTCAGTTCTACGATCTAGATGGCACAAGCGTGGGTCACAACTGGGTGGTTGCAGCAGGCGACGGGGTTCGCCTCACGAACGTTGCACAGACCTGGACGAAGCTGACGGGGCAGGCCACCGTTCCGGCTGGTTGCGTGCGCATGGCGATGACTTTCCGCGTGTCGGTGGGGGAGGCCACCGATGTATTCCTGTCGTCGCCGATCGCTCGCAAGCGCGCCGGTCAGGACAATGCCCAGGCGAGCGCACTGCAGTCGGTCGATGCCCGTGTTTCGGTGACTGAGGGCGCGGTCTCCAGCCAGGGATCAGCCATCACCCAGTTGAACAATGCCGTAGCGGGCAAGGCAGACAACAGCGCACTGCAGAGCCTGCAGGGAACCGTGACCCAGCAGGGCAACACGCTGAGTTCGCAGGGGCAGGCGGTGACCCAGCTGCAGAGCACCGTGGGAGGTATTGGCGGTGCTGGTACGAACCTGATCCCTGCAGAGTATTCGTCCTTCACCGAGACGCTGCCGGCGATTCAGAGGCGCAACACGACGACCGTAACCGCTGAAGGGTTCAGTGCCGCCTACGGCACGCATCGTCTGAAGGTGTCCGATTCGACCACTGACGGCAATGGCTACTTCTGCTTGTATGCCAGCAACGAGATGCTGAATCTGAGGCTGAAGCCCAGCACCAAATACATCTTCTCTGCGTGGGCGCAGAGCGCGACGGCCGCCCGCACTGCGCGCCTAAGGCACCGATACGTCAATGCGGCCGGCTCCCAGGTCGAAGCGAATTTGGCCAACCTGGCCCTGACCACGGAATGGGGCAGGATCTCGGTTTCGTTTACGACGCCGGCAGCGCTGGTGGACAGAGCGGAACTGTTGATCTTCACCACACCTGGCGCAGGTTCGCAGGATTCCTGGTGGGATGGCTTCATGCTCGAGGAGCAGATTGGAGCCAGCGTAACGCCCAGCTCATTCGCCCCGGGCACATCGACGTACCAGGCCGCGGGTCAGGCCACCGCCATCAGCCAGCTGAACACCACGGTGAATCAGCAGGGTACGGCGATCACCGCGCAGGCCAGCCGCCTGGACGGGCTGTATGTGCAGGTCAACCCGGAAATGGAGGGCGACAGCACCGGGCTGGCGGGCGAGACAGGTAGCCTGGTCGGTGTCTGGACGGAGCAATCCGCCCGCATCGAGGACGGCGTTGCCATGGGCAAGCGTGTGGACACGGTTCAGTCGCAAGTGGGTGATGTCAGCGCCTCTGTGCAGCAGGTGAGCGAAACAATTGCGGGGGTCGATGGCAGGGTTTCGGCCATGACCACTATCAAGGCCGAAACTGTCTCTGGTGGGCGCCGCGTGATGGCTGGCTTGGCGCTGGGGAGCGATGGGGAGACCAGTGAAATCCTGGCCTATGCCCAGCGGTTCGCGATTGTGGATCAGTCGTCTGGCGAGATTACGCTCCCGTTCGTGGTATCGAACGGACAGGTGTTCATTAACCAGGCGATCATCAACACTGCGTTCATCCAGCAGATCGTGGCAGGCATGACCATTCGCTCTGCTGCCCTCAACTCTCAGGGATTGCCTTTGTTGGAAATCAACTTCGCCGCCGGCACGTTCACGCTCCGCGGGCAGGACGCCAACGGTTCGACGCTGCTGAACAACGGAGGGTTGTATGTTTACGACGCCAACGGCACCGAGCGTACCGCGGTGGGGAGGCTTACCTAATGGCTGATCTGTACGGGCTCCGGACGCGGGATGCGTCCGGGGTCATTTCCATGGACACAACCATCACGCCCATCCGCTCGCTGAAAATGATGCAGGTGGCGGGCAATGGGGCGTTCGACCAGTACATCTCCATACCGGAGATCCAGGCAGCCTCGTTCGTGGTAGTGGACGCGCTGTTTGACGCAGGCGAAAACACCTACAGCCCGCAAGCGTGGTATTCAACTGGGCAGTTGCAGCTTCGCCAGCCTCGTACGCTCTCGTGGCAGGTGATGATCCTGTCACAGGGGGGCGAGCCCTTTGCAGCCCCTGGCAGCTATGGTATCCGGGCCAGCAACAGCAACGTCCGGACCCAGATTGACGCGATCAACAAGGTGCTGACGGTGAGGTACAACGGTGCGCTCAACCTCGGGCAGCAAGGGCCTGGGTCGGGAAGTTTCATTCAATGGGGCGAGGTGACATTCCCCCAGCCGGTGACGACCTACGAGCGGCCACTCGTGTTCTTCAATGCAGCTGACTACATGATGATCGGCAGCTTCCATGTCAAAGGCTCGCCAGGAAATTGGACCGGGTTCCGGATAAAGTCCTTTCCGGCCAGGCAGGCCCATGGGGATATAGCTCTTTACCCGATGGCGATTAAGTGGTTCTGCGCGAGCTACATGACGCCGAATACGCCCGCTGATGGTTATGGAGCATCGGTCAAGGATGCCGGTGGTAACCGTCTCTTTGTCACCTCTGCCAACCTTTCGATGCTGAACAGCCAGCCCGCGACCAACTCATTTGCAACTGCCGGAACACCGATTACTGGTGCCGGCTACTACGCATCTCCTGCGCAGATGGGCTGGACAGGCAGTTACGAAGACTACGTGCTTGGGAATGCGCTTTTTTCCAGCACCAACGTTGGGCAAACAACGCAGCCGATCCGCGCCAACTTCGGAGGTTTCCTCCCAGGTAATCGTGGCGTGCTGCAGATGTACTGCGAAAATCACGACGGAATAAATCCTGTGAGTGTGAACGGCCGGACACTGTTTGCCTCGCGACCGATGAAGCCCCTTTAAGGAACTCTCATGGCTAAACAAGTAATCAGCCTTGGAACAGCGCCAAGCGGCGCCGGTGGCGATGACAGGCGTAGCGCCTGGTTCAAGGCAATCAGCAACTTTACTGAGCTCTACGATTTTCTCGCAGGTACCGCAGGTTCTACGGCACTCCCCGCCAGCTTGGCTGCTGCGATCAGTGCCGCTGGCGGCTACAGGAAAGCGACCATACTTGGTGCCGTTGGACAATCCGGTGGCGTACCAACTGGCGCGATCATTGAGCGAGGAAATAACGCGAACGGGGAGTACGTTCGTTTTGCAGATGGTACGCAGATATGCACTTTCAAAAATCGCACTATTCGGACCGCGAACATTGCGACGGGCCCTTTGTTTCATGGAGGCCTTGAGGCGGCGAGATCGTTCCCGATAGCTTTCGCAACAGCACCGATCATCCAAATTAGTGCAGGACTGGAAGTAGGTGAGGGATGGTTCGCCATGGCGGCGGGAGCTTTACCAGACGGATTATTGTTGTCTACGACTCGGTGGCCCGGTGGTTATGTATTTACCCAAGTTTCTCGCTCTGCAACTATAATTTGTGTCGATTACCTCGCTGTTGGAAGGTGGTTCTGATGCTAATCAAACTATCGCCGGTTCGTGCTGATAGTGAGCTAACCGTGTTCAAGCAAGGTGACAGCTTGACCTTGAATGGTCTCACATTGGATTTTTCGCCATTGCCAGAAGGCGCCTCTCTCCCAGCTACAGCTACTGGCTGCGAATGGGTTGTGGGTGATGTAGTTCGGATCAATGGACAACTGATCATTACCTTGAGTCTGCCTCACGGTCCAGACGCTTCCGAAGCTGCTCGATTCCCTGCTGACATTGTCGAACCGGCAAATGGAAGAGTGGCCCTGCCAATCCCTGGTGCCTTGCAGCCTTCGCCGAGCCAAGGTTATGCGGCCATTGATTGGGGTCAGATAGTGACGGCCGAGGACCAGGCCCTGGCGGCAATTCAGCATGAACATGAAATTGCCGTCGCTGAACTCGCCCGCCGTAGGTTGGTGGCAGACGCAGCAATCGCGCCGTTGCAGGATGCCGTTGACCTGGAGGACGCGACCACAGAAGAAGCCGAGGCGCTCAAGGCTTGGAAGCGGTATCGGATTGTTCTGAGCCGGTTGCCCGAGCAGGCAGGCTACCCACACGAAATTGACTGGCCTGAAGTGCCGGCCTGATTTTCAGTAACACCCAAACCAAACCGCCACCCGGCGGTATTTTTTTGCCTGGAGAAAACCCATGCCTTTCATCGTCATCGACACTACCAACGACTACAACCCAATCAACAAACGCCAGTTCGCCACCGAGACTGAAGCCGAGGCAGCTGCTACACAGGAGCTGCAGGCCAATCCACGGGTGGTTCTTTCCACCGCGAAGGTGCTCAAGGTCTTCAAAGCTGAGGTGACCGTTACTGCCCAGGCGCCGGAAGAGGTCGTACCCGAAGATGCACCCGAGGAGGCTTCTGAATGAGCACTCCTCGCGGCGTCCGGAACAACAATCCAGGCAACATCGATTTCAACCCCCGTAATGCGTGGCAGGGCCAGCTTGGCTTGGAGGTGGGAGTGACCAAGCCCCGTTTCGCGCGGTTTGATCAAGCCGAGAATGGTATCCGGGCCTTGGCCAAGCTACTGCTCAACTACCGCGGCAAGGATGGCATGCCTGGGGTGGGTCGACCTGGCATCGACACCCCACTGGAATTCATCAACCGCTGGGCGCCGGCCAGCGAGAACAACACCCTGGCCTATGCGCAGGCCATCGCCAAGCGCCTCGGCTTGGGCGTGCGCGACTCCATCGACATTTCCAAGCCGCAGGTTCTGCGTGAGGCTGTGGTGGGCATCATCGTCCACGAGAACGGCGGCAACCCATACAAGGCTGAAGTGGTCGACGAGGGTGTGCGGCGGGCCCTGACTTCATGAGCCCGTGGGCTGGAGTTGCCGCAGGCCTGGTGCTTATAGCTTCCCACTGGGCGACCTATGAGCACGGCCGTTCAGTGGAACTTGCCAAGGCCGGGCAGCAATCAGCGAAGCGGGACAGCGGCGACCGACTCGCCGAAGTGATTGGCGAGCGATCGGCGCGTCAGGAAGAACACCGGCGCGCAGATGCGCAGCAAGAGGCGAGGGTAAAAGCCCATGAAGAAAGAACGATTGCTGATGCTGGTGCTGCTGACGCCGATGCTGCTGGCCAGCGGCTGCGCAGTGACGCCGCCCAGTTCGCTGCCGCCGTCAGTTGCTCCGGCACGGATACCGCCGCTGTCGCCCGAGGCGAGACAGCCACCCGCGCCGCCATGGTGCTCTCCGACCTGCTCGAGCGGTCTGTCGCTACGAATCGAGAGCTGGCGCAGGCTTATGACCGAGCCAGAATCGCCGGTGAACAATGCGCCCGCGAGCATGACGCACTAGTCGCAAGCGAGCGTCAGTAAGCGCTCGCTAGTAATTCGAAGGCCTCATGCAAAGAGAGCGGCCACCGGGGATGCGTCAACATCCCTGCTGACCGCCGAACCCGCAGATCATACCTGCAAGCCCAGCCAAGGCTCCCGCTCTGTGCACAAAGCACGGCGAGCCTAGCACCTGTTCATCCATACAGTAAAGGTTTGCAAAGTGACTACCCCAATCATTCCGTGGATGGGCGGCAAGCGCCGCCTGGCCGACCGCTTGATCCCGCTTTTCCCCGCTCATGAATGCTATGTTGAGGTCTTCGCCGGTGGCGCTGCTCTCTACTTCATGCGGCCTCAACCCGCCCAGGTTGAGGTCTTGAATGATCTCAACGGCGATTTGGTCAACCTGTACCGGGTGGTGCAGAACCACCTGGAGGAATTTGTCCGGCAGTTCAAATGGGCGCTTTCATCCCGGCAGATTTTCGAGTGGCAGAAAATGGCGAGACCGGAGACGTTGACCGATATCCAGCGAGCGGCCCGATTCTTTTACCTGCAGCAGCACGCTTTTGGGGGGAAGGTTACGGGGCAAACGTTCGGAACTGCCACCACCGGGCCTGCCATCAACCTACTGCGCATTGAGGAGAATCTTTCCTCAGCCTGGCAACGGTTGGCCGGTACGTACGTCGAGAACCTGTCGTGGCTCGATTGCGCCCAGCGTTACGATCGAGATCACACTTTTTTCTACATGGATCCGCCTTACTGGCAAACCGCTGGCTACGGAGTCGACTTTCCGTTCCACCAATATGAGCGCATGGCGGAATTCATGCGCACTTGCAAAGGTAAGGTGATGGTGAGCATCAACGATCACCCAGATATTCGCCGTGCTTTCGATGGCTTCCACTTTGAGAGCGTTGATATTCGCTACACGACGACCAACCAGCGTCAGGGCAAAGCAGAGATTACCGGTGAGTTGATTATCATGAACTGGACGCCTGCGGAGTTGGGGCAACTGTTCTGAAACACCGAGATCTTTGTCCTCTGCAGCTGCTTGGTTCGTTTTACCCTATGCTTTCTCCATCAGCCGCTAGGAGTGACTTGTGGTCAAGCGTTCTTTCATAGGGATTGTTGAGGCCGGCGAGGCTCTGATTCAGCAGGCGATCGACGCCATGAGGGAGTTCCGGGCAGCTGAGGCCGCCAACGCGCCTGCTGAAGAAGTGGAGCGGCTACGCGTTCTCGCGGACTCCCTCTATCATGCAGTCATCGATTTTCAGCTGATCGAAGCCAAACAGCCGCCCGATACTATTCATTGAAAAGCGACTGCTGAATGAGGGCTCCGTAATGTCAAAAGCTCCTTTGTTACTGTTCCCAGATCATCCGATGTACACCGATGCAGTCGAAGCTATGAAGCGTTATCACCAAGCCCAAGCCGATGGCGCGTCACCCCTTGAAATTGAGCGACTACGACTGATCGCAGAAGCCCAATTCCAAGCGGTTACCGATTACCAGCTTAAAGTCCTAGGTCGCCCTGGCGACTCCCCTCACTAACAGGTTTTATGAGTGCTGGCCCCTGGTTGCGGACATTGCCCACTGCCTTACTTATCGGGAACCATCGGAAATCCTGAGAAGGGCGGCATTCATCTTTGACGATCGCCGCTGCTCGTTCGGGTGAGGTGGCGGGGGCCAGCCATTCCCGTGCGGGTTCGGGTGTCAGTACTAAAGGTTTTCGATCGTGGATGTCGATAAGCCCCTGGTCCGCAGCTGCAGTGATGATCACGAATCCATCGCGCTCATCCGGCTCGAAGCTATGGTGCACCTCAGCAAGCGCAGCGAAGTAGAGCGGCCCTCCATCGGCGCTTGTGATGTAGTACGGCTGTTTCCGTTTCGGGTCTACTGGGTCGGGTATCCATTCGAACCAGCCGTTAGCAGGAGCTAAAGCCCTGCCACCTGGCCACAGCCCCTTAAAGAATTTTCCCGTCACCACAGTCTCTGCCCGAGCATTGATCGGATCAGGACGTTTCCCCTTCGCCCAAAACGGCGACCATCCCCACTTGACCCGATCCACGCTCAATCCATCCCCCACTTGGCGAATGATTTCTACGTGAGTGGACGGCGCTACGTTGTATCGGTTGATCGGCTCATGGTCGTAGCCGTTGATGACCACTAGGTCCAACGATAGCTGACGCAGATAGTGATCCATCGACTCGTAGATCGAGTACCGTCCGCACATCTTCCACCTCTCGCCCGTCAGAAATTTCACCGCCCAGGATTGACCGGGCATCCGATGCCAGATTTACTGTATATACATACAGTTTGCATTGGACCTTCCGTCATGACCATCACATTCTTGGGTACGCCTACCGGTGGTACCGAACCGCTACCGCTGTACTCATTCCACGTCCCGGCCGGGTTCCCTTCGCCTGCAGCGGACCACTTGGAGGGCCATATTTCCCTCGATGAGCTATTCGACCTCCGCGCGCCCCATGTGTATCTAGTGAAAGTTGAAGGCGACAGCATGCAAGGCGCAGGCATCTACTCGGGTGACCTCGTTATCGTAGACCGAGGCCGCGAGGCTGAGCACGGCGACATCGTGATTGCTGCCGTTAACAGCGAGCCTGTGTGCAAGCGTTTGCACCGACGCGATGGCGTGGTGATCCTCAAGTCAGAGAATCCGGCGTATCCGCCGCGGTACATCATGGAGGGCGATGATCTCGTCGTATGGGGCGTTGTGCGTTACAGCGTTCGCGACCATGCGCAGTGATCACGTTTTCGCACTCATTGATTGCAACTCGTTTTACGCGAGCTGCGAGCGTGTATTCCGGCCCGACCTGGCCAAGACCCCGATCGTCGTACTGAGCAACAACGATGGCTGCGTGATTGCCAGGTCATACGACGCCAAGCCTTTCGTGAAGATGGGCGAGCCGTACTTCAAGGCGAAGGACAAGCTACGTCGGCACGGCATCATGGCCTTTAGCAGTAATTACGCGCTTTACGGCGACATGAGCGAGCGTGTCATGTCGTTGATCGAGTCGATGGTGCCTGCCACCGAGATCTACAGCATCGACGAGTGCTTCGCTGATCTGTCCGGTATTCAGGAAAACTTGACCCAGTTCGGGCGAAAGCTGAGGTCCAGGATCTTCCAGTGCACTGGCATACCTGTGGGGGTTGGGATCGCCAGCACAAAGACCTTGGCCAAGCTGGCCAATCACATGGCCAAGCGCCTGCAGGCCCAGACCGGCGGCGTGGTCGACATCACCGATCCGTTCAAGCGAGATTGGGTGCTGCGCAATACCGAGGTGAAAGAGGTGTGGGGAGTTGGCCGCCGTATGACTGCCCACCTTGAAGCGATGGGCATTCACACGGCGATGGATCTGGCCAAGGCTGATGCCAGGACGCTGCGACAGAAATTCAGTGTGGTGGTAGAGAAGACTGCCCGCGAACTGGCTGGAACGCCTTGCCTGGAGCTGGATGAGGCCGAGCCCCCGAAGCAGGAAATCTGCTGCAGCCGGATGTTCGGCAAGCGGCTGACTGAGCTAGCGCCGATCAAGCAGGCAGTGGCTACCTACGTTGGCCGAGCAGCGGAAAAGCTGCGTGCCCAGGGATCGGTTTGCAAGCGCATGCGCGTCAGCATCCGCACCGGGATGTTCAACCCGGATGAGGCGCACCACGCCCAAGGGGCATTGGTAGAACTGCCATACCCCACCTGCGACACGCTGCTGATGACCAGGCTGGCGACCGACGCGGTTGGCCGGATCTTCAGGCCAGGGTTTCGATACAGCAAGGCAGAGGTGCTGTTGATGGATCTGCGGCAACCAGGTGAATTCTCAGAAGATTTGTTCGCGCTCAAACAGGCGGTGGCGTGTGACCGGCTGATGCAGGTGATGGATGGCATCAACGAGCGCTGGGGGAGGGGGACAGTGCGGTCCGCCAGCGTGCCGGCGACACCGGACTGGGGTATGAGGAGGGAGATGATGAGCCAATCCTATACCACGCGGATCGACCAGCTATGGACGGTCAAATGTTGAGCCGCCATCGGGTTGGCTGGCCGAGCTGAATGACCAGCCTGCCTTGTTGACCGATCCCGATGGCAGGGCCGCGGTGCTCGTTGAGCTAGCGTTTTCCGCGCACCGACGCAGCGACGTTGACGCAGACCAGTTGGCTGACATGCTGGAGTTCACCGAGGCGGCCAAGCTGTGGGCGCTGCTTGAAACTGAAGACTTTAGTTTACCTGCTCGCTGAGCGAGCGTCGGGCTATATGAGTCCGTGCGCTCTCCAGGGCGCTCAACAGAGAATCAGCAAGTTCAGCACGAGATATTGTGACCTTGTCATTGACCTGCCACGTTGTGGACGCAGTTCAGGGACGCAGGGCTAGCGGTTAAGTTTTTGTTTTTACTGGTTTTTGATGTTTTTTCGCAACGCCGGCACAGAGGTAGGTGCCGTATCTACGTTTTTCGCTGCGCATTTGTACTAGACCTTCCAACACAGGCAAACTTTGGTTAAGCTTCTGTCATATTTTCTCAACTCAGCATGGCGCTAGTTAAGGTGCGCCCCAAGCTGTTAATGGTGAAGGCTAGTATTTCTGTAATGCAATAACGCGTTAAATCAATCGTCTTATGGTTGGAGTCGGCTTGTGCTAGGGAAAGTCGGATGGACATAACGTTCGCATGGTGGAATGTAGGCCTCAAACCACCCGTTGCGTCTGCTAAGGAACCGAGTGCTGCTTCCGCGCTACGGCCATGGTTTGGTTTCTGCCATCTTGATGAATTGATGAGCCTGGACTTGATCGCCTTCGGAGAGGTTTCGGACTCTTTCGTACAAACTTTAGGTCAGTCATTTGTTCGGAGGGGGTTCGAGCCTTTAAGCATCACAGGTAAAGAAGGTAGAATAATATTCGATATTGGGATTTTTTATCGTAGTGAGAAGCTGAAGTTTGTTGAGAGTCGAAATATAATTTACCCTCATTATTCCGGTAGCCTCAGGGTGGCTGTTAGGGTTGTGTTTGAAATAGCTGGCAGTGGAGAGATAATCTATTTTTATGTCTCACATTGGCCTAGTCAAATGTCACGTCCTGAATTGGGGCGCGACGAACTGGGTTATGCTTTAAGAGCAGATATAGACTCCGTTTTTGATGAAGAAGGCTTTGCTGCTAAAATAATACTCATGGGGGATTACAATAACGAACCGTTTGACAAACCTATCTATGACAAACTGGTAGCAACCAGGGATAGGCGGGTTGTGGCCGAAAAACCGTACATTATGTATAATCCATTTTGGCGTAGTTTGGGTGGGCTCAAACCCTATAGTCGTAATGGGAAGGTTTCCCCCTGTCATGGCACTTATTATTACAAGTCCAGTTCTCATGTGACTAAATGGTTTACCTTTGATCAGATAATAGTGTCATCTGCGTTTATGGGCCATAGCTCATGGCACTTGGATGAGGAGTGTACGAGCGTTTTTAATTATCATGAGGACGCTTACCTGAATGAAGGTTTTTTCAAAAATTTTGATCATCTGCCAATTTTCGGAAGGATAACCAAGCACTATGATTGATTTCAGATCTGCACTCCAAGCTGGGCTCAGTTCGGCAAAGAAAATTGATTTAAACAAAAAAGAGATAGAGCAAAAACTCCGAAATATTTCGGATATGATCTCGGAGGTTACATTAGATAAAGTCGCTTTGGTTTTTGATGAATACCCAAGTCATAGAGCGAGTATGCTGGGGGATAGAGTAGATAGTATTTTTGTTGTGTCTCAGGTGGATAAAGGGAAAGGGTCGAGGATAGGTACGATCATCCGTAATTCGGAAAATGGGTTTCCTGTGATAATTGAGGTGGACCATTCTAAGTTCGTTTGTGGAACTGTGGATGAGATCGAGCAGGCGTTTTCCGAGGTGGTTCAAATTAATTTTGTGGCTAACGCCATCTTTAGTTTGATCTCGGAGGGGTGAGATGGTTTGGTTTGTTGGGTTTATGCAATAACGTATTAAGTAAGGCGCGCGGTGTAAACGCTGATTGGCGTCACCTAGTGTGTTGGTTGCACATCGGGGGCGCTACTGCTAAGTCTCACATCGGGATTCTTCAAGTTGATGAGCTGCTGCTTCCACAGGAAGCTCACACAATGCAGATGGTGTGGAGGCTTAAAACCTAGGTGCGCTCTTTGCGAAAGAATAACAGCTTGTAATCTTGACCGAATCTCTGCTCTGAGGTTTTTAATGTCTAGGTCACTCGCAGCGGGAGCTGAGGGTGTTTTTTTCGCGTACTGCATAACTAGCAGTTGTTCACATGGAATAGGTACGAGCCGGCGTAATGCGCGAGGCATGCTAACGTCTCAATCGTTGTGCCTATCTGACGCTCCGAGCCCCGTTCGTTGAATGGCTTCGTCAACTGCCCGTAACGATCGAGTAGCCGAGCTCTATGAAGGCCACATGGAGCCCTTTGGTGAAAGCGTTCTTAATCTATCGGTTGTCGAGTAGCTAGATGTTGATGCGTATCGATGGTAGAAAAAATTGAAGTGCTCGGATGTCTATGGTGAGCTTCTTTCAGTGTTGGAATGAGGCGGATTCTAATGACCCTTCGAGTGGCGTTTCAGCGAAAAACGATTCCAAAACCGAATCAGTGACACTCCCAGTATGCGACCTTTAGCCGTACCGTTTCGACATTGTTTTGGAGCCGATTTCGCCGCTGGCGCCTTTAGGTTTGGGCGTTTGTACCACGGTCTTGAAATTCGATGCCAGGGACCCCCAAGGCGATTGGATGGAAGTCATCGCCCCATAGCTGGGGATCGGTGTGGGTAGCAATCGGTCGAGGGCAGGTGAGGGACACAGTGGTGGAAATAAGGCCTGGTGATCAATGCTCATTTCGAATCTAAACGGCCGCATGGTTCGCCTCCTCCCTTGCGGTGTTTCTCTCTAGACGATGTCGTGTATGCGACGTCACCTCTATGTTGAACAAGGATTTACAGATCGCAGAGATCATAGCCGGCACTGAAATGTGATCCCTAGAATTTCCTTGGTTTCCGACTATGCTACCCCGTAGGGAGTTTTACTTGTCCTTGAATGGCTTTACAAACAGTTGAGGAAATACAAAGTCACACTAAACTCCCTAGCCTAACGCAAATGATCAACGACTTCACTGTGCGTGGAAAGGAGATAAGCAATGGCAACTGTTGTGGCATCAATTCCTGGCGGCAAGGGTGCACGCTTTATAGTGAATAGGTCCTCTGCACTGGGGCAGCGCGCAGTCATCACTATCAGAGTTCCTGGAGGTACTGTTTTAACTACCTACGATGCAAAGGCTATAAATGGCCAGCCGGTGACCTTTGAGACCGCACCCCATCCAGAAACCAGACGTGTGGAAATCACAGGCTACTACCATTATTTCGAGAGGGGCTACAAGGAAAGTCCTGAAGGGAAAGTGCTATCCGCGCGAGACGGAGGCAACATTACAGTAATAGGGTTTGACGACAATGGTCGTGATGATGATGGTGAGAGAGACTATGACTTCAATGATTGCACAGTCACGATTGAACTAATCTAGCGTTACGCATAAGCGGTTAGAGTCGTTCGTGTGGCGTCCGTAATTTGCGCATTTGGACGCCTCTTTCATTACTCTCGGGAAAATATTTGGCTTGCAGGGACGACATAGGTAAAAATCTATGTGCTCTGGGGGAGTGCAAGTTCTTGCGGTGCTGACTAAATCAACAATTCTCAGTCAATGCGGGTTTTATTTTGCTGAGCATATTTTCTAATGCAACTTCTGAACTAGGCGCTCGTCGCCAACGACCGCCCTGGCTCGATAACGGTCATTCTCAAGCGATTGCAATTTTTTCATCGCACGTCTTGTTGTGCTGGATCGGCAACAGGGTCCGCAGGAATCCGTAGGGCCAGTTCACTAACGAATTGAGCTAAGTCAGGTTAAGCGTGTTTCTGGGATTCTATTCAGCGCTGCTGCTGCAGCTCTGAGTGTGGGGAAAAGGGGTCAAAATAGTTCCAAAACTAAAACGGCGACCCTTGTAGAATGCGGGATGCAGACGAGCGACTCCAGTTTAGTTTTGGAACTGTTTCTCTGCCACAGGCTGCACCTTGCCGCAATTCTTGTATCGGATTGCAAATCCGTTGATTTCGCTCGGTGTCGGTGAGCGTTATGCGTGATCGGTATGGAAGGTCCTAGATCAGCGCCGGACCAATTCGCGAACCAACCGGTGCGTTTGGGTGGGGGGGAGA
>NZ_JBYSYE010000016.1:0-106062 GCF_058782925.1 Pseudomonas sp. FW305-E2
GGGGGCGGGCTGGCTAGAGGCTGGGTGTCGGCTAGTGCTGTATTTTTGGGTTTTTAGTGCCGGGGGAAGGTGAACTGGATCAGTAACATGTTGATTAATTGAATGAATATCTGTTTGTGTTTTAAGGTGGAATACCAGTTGGAATACTGCGGCCATTACTCCTCGCCTGCCGATAACCGTCTATCAGCCGACCTCTGACCCAGTCATCTAGCTAAACAACAGCCGGATAACAAGGTGAGGTTGGGCAGATGGTCCTCACGTTCCTGGCAGTGACGGGTCTTGAGGCGCGCGTGGTCCGTAAAGAGGAGATGTGTGTCTGAAATCTTTACAGTTGAATGGGCGAATCGCCGCTGGTGCTGGAAACTGCCTGGCCAGGGCACTTGAACCTGCTCCAATTGTTTACCTGTATGAACAGACAACATGGACGCGGCCTGTCATTTTGCTTAGGGTATGGCCATTCGGCATTACCAGCAAGGCGGCTGCATAGCAGCGATTGCACCCCAGGATGCACAGCCGTGGCGAATTGAGGTTCGTAGGATTACACCGAATGAGCCGAGGGGGTGAGCTTAGTTCAGTGAAATGAAGGACGACTGAGGCGGCGGTGAATTGCTTGCCCCCAGTTCACCGACATCTCACCAGTTGCGCCGTTGGCTGCTTATTTTTGATTATCAATATCCTTGATTCTGGTCCTAGAGTGTGGCTAGTCGTGTTCGACTAAAGTCGCAACCTGTTTTCGGAGTGCGAAATTTTGAAACCTAGCGTCAGCCAACTCTTTAAAGACTGGATGATTGAGACGGGCAAAGCCCCAACCACGGCCAATAATTATGCCAGTGGTGTTAACACTGTTTCGAACGATTATGGTCGAGACGTGTTTGAAATTGACAGCATCGATGACCTCGAACAGGTTTATCAGATCTACAGCCCAGGAGGGGCGCGCGCAGCAATCGGTGGCAGCAATAGCGGTAATGTTTATAACGGCCTCAAGCAGTGGCTGGAGTTTCGGCGTACTCAGCTTCAACTGAGTCCTGGTCTAGCGCCGATGGATCTTGAAGGCTATGCCGATCCTCGGGTACGACAGCTGCTGAACAAAGGCACTGCGCATGAGCAGGCATGGGTGCGGACGTTGTTGGGCATTATGCGCCAAAGCTACCCGCAGGCTGATCACTGGACGGTAAACGTCAACCCCTCGGACATTCGTATCGGTGTTCGACAACTGAACGCCCTGAAAGGCAAGCCCGTATTCAGCTTGTATTGGGACTGGGGCAAGATTCGCTGTTCGCTGCGAAAGGTTGCAGACCATCGAGAGTTGATGGAAGCCGCCGGCCTGGCCTGGGAAATTGAGTCAGATGCGTGCCCAACCCCGACGGAGATCAAGGAGTGGCTCGATTCCGTTGACGAAGTACTCGGGGAGAGGGAATTGACGCTCGGCGGATCGGGTTTTGTGCCCCTTGATTATCATCACTCCGAGCAAGAGGAGTCCACTGTGACGACAGCCGCCCCAGTACCTGCGCTTAACCAGATCCTGTTTGGGCCACCCGGTACCGGTAAAACCTACGCCACCATCGACAGTGCTTTGAAGGTGCTCGACCCTGCATACCTTGACGAGCAGTTGGACAATCGCGAGGCACTTAAGCAGCGCTTCGACGAGCTGGTGGAACAAGATCGCATCCGTTTTGTCACCTTCCACCAGAGTTTCAGTTACGAAGACTTCGTTGAAGGGCTGCGAGCGACCACTGACGAAGCAACTCAGCAGCTGCGGTATGAGGTGGTGGACGGGGTGTTCAAATCACTCTGTGAGGCGGCGGCAGCCAAGGTTACTCAGCAGGCTGAGGCACCGACCGAAGTTGGCCAACGACGCATTTGGAAAATGTCGTTGGGCAACACTCTGGGCGAAGACGCCAGCATTTATCAGGAGTGCCTGGCGGGTGATTACGTGTTGCTGGGCTACGGTGATGCTATCGACTTTTCAGGGTGCACGAGCCGCCAGCAAGTCCAAGAGCGCTTTGCTGCAGTCGGTGTGAAACCTGAAAGCCCGGCGACGGACTATGGCATCACCAGCGTGACCGCTTTCGTCGCGCGGATGAAAGTGGGCGACCTGATTGTCGTGTCTGATGGCAATTTTAAGTTCCGGGCGATTGGTGAGGTGACAGGGGACTACCTGTTCAAGCCGCACGCCGAGTATGAGGCTGGCTATTCGCAAATGCGCCCGGTGAAATGGTTGCGCCAATACCAGCCGTCACTGCCTCACACTGAGTTGCTCAATGGGCAATTCAGCCAGATGACCCTTTACGAGCTGAAAGCACCAACCCTGAACCGAGACAAGCTTAAAGCGCTACTCGGTACTCCCGAAGTGGGCCCCGGTGCTTTGCTACACGTGGGGCAGCGTTTTAGCCAAGGCTATGTAGTGCGCAGCGTTGGGCAGGAATTGGTGGAGTTGGACAAGCCCAAGGGCGGCGTACTACCGCTGCCATTGAGCTTGTTGCGGCAGCTGCTGGTCTATGTGCGAACTGGCCAAATTACCGTTGAAGATATCCGGCGTGGGCGAGTGTTTGAGAAGGTCCCCGAAGCCGAAATGGAAAAGCACATGGTTAACGGCTACCAACATGTGTTTGCACCGATGGTTGAGCAGCTTTTGAAACCGCAAGCGAGCAGCGCGGTGACTGACGCTCGCGTGCTGATCATTGATGAAATTAACCGGGGCAATATTTCGCGCATTTTCGGTGAGTTGATCACGCTGATCGAACCCTCCAAGCGTGCTGGCGAAGAAGAGGCGCTGTCGGTAGTTTTGCCCTACTCCAAGCAGCGCTTCAGCGTGCCCAGCAACCTGCATTTGATCGGCACCATGAACACCACCGACCGTTCCTTGGCCGGGTTGGATATGGCGCTGCGCCGTCGCTTTGTTTTCCAGGAGATGCCACCACGTCCTGAGCTACTAGACGATGTAGTAGTGCAGGGGCTGAACATTGGCCAACTGTTGCGCGTGATGAATCAGCGCATAGAAGTACTGCTGGACCGCGATCACTGCCTGGGGCACGCCTATTTCATGCCGCTTCAGGACGATGGGTCGCTGGAGCATTTGGAGGCAATCTTCCGCAGCCAGATTCTGCCGCTGCTACAGGAGTATTTCTTCGAGGACTGGCAGCGCATTCAGTGGGTTTTCAATGACCATCGTAAGCTATCAGTCGACCGCTTCGTAGTGCCGGATGAGCAGGATTTGACAGCGCTTTTTGGTGACATCAGCGTGCCGGCGCAAGGCCCGACCTGGCGCATTAACCATGAAGCCTTTAAGCGTATATCTGCCTACTTCGGCGTCATCGCGGCAAATACCAAGGTCGTGATGCCTGCTGAGGTATTTGAGGAGTCGGGCGCGTGAGCGCAATCATCAGCGTTCGTGAGTATGCCCGCCTGACCACGGCTGCCGTCGCACCTGGCAGCTTGGATTGTGCGCAAATTTCGGAAAGTGCTTTCGAATGGTTATGCGAGCTGAGCGCCAGCTTCAACCGGAATGGCGCTTCGCTGCTGCATATTGAAGGGCGCCGTATGCTGAAGTGGGATTCCTACGTGGGCATGCTGGAAACACCCTGTGGCACGCGACTAGAGATACTGCCCAAGCACCACGAGCAAGAGGATTGCCTGGTAAAGAGCCGGCGGTTACTGCGCAAGCTAATACAGTATGCCTTACATCTGAAGCCGCGTGAGACGTCAGTGGCCAGCTTGGATTTGTTCGATGCGCCGCTGAGTGAGTGGGTGATTGGGCAGTTTCTTGCTGAGCTGGATTTATTGGTAAAGCGGGGTGTGCGCTTCGACTACCAGCGTATCGAAGAAGAGCAACGTTTTTTACGTGGTCAGCTGAACGTTGTGGCACAAATGCGCCAGCCGCCGGGAAGACAGCATCACTTCCAAATTCGGCATGACATTTTTTTGCCGGATCGGGCCGAGAACCGCTTGCTGAAGCTGGCGCTGGAGCAGGTGGCTAAAAAGACCCAACAGCCCGCCAATTGGCGCCTGGCTAACGAACTGCGCGCCATGCTCGCCGAGCTGCCGGTTAGCCGGCAGGTAAGCCAAGATTTCCGTGCCTGGAGCGGGGACCGGCTGATGGCACACTACCAAGCGATCAAGCCCTGGAGTGAGCTGATACTTAACCAGCAGATGCCTGTTGCCGTAAGCGGCGAGTGGCGAGGGATGAGCCTGCTCTTTCCTATGGAAAAACTATTTGAAAGTTACGTCGAAGGCTGGCTGCGCCGGCGACTGGCGCCGGCAGCACGGCTTACAGCGCAAGCTGCACGGCATAGCCTGTGCGTGCATGATGGCAGCGCTATGTTCCGTTTGGAACCGGACCTGTTGCTGGAGCAGGGCGAGAGAGCTTGGGTGCTAGATACCAAGTGGAAGCGGCTGGACGAGGGCGATAGGCGGAATAAGTATGGGTTGAGCCAAGCCGATTTTTATCAGCTGTTTAGCTATGGTCATCGGTATTTGGGCGGGAGCGGCGAGTTGGCCTTGATTTACCCGCGGACTGCGCAGTTTTCGGCGCCTTTGCCAGCGTTTGAGTTCAGCTCGGAAATGCGGCTTTGGGTGTTGCCGTTTGATGTTGAGGGAGATGAGCTGTTGATTGGTGGGGAGATGGGATTTGGGAGGTGCTTAACGGGGCAAATTGAATCAGGTTGCAGATTCTCTGATTAATAACTTTGATACCGGGTTGCATTTGGAGACAGGTATAGCGTGTGACCTATTCCTAGCCTGCCAAAAACAATAGTGATGACTTTAAGCCGACCTCCGCCCCAATCGCTGCCAACCTGGTCGAAGCGTCAGCCGGCTACGACTGATCTGTTCGAGCTCCTGCTTAGATAGTGGGCCTCGCCTTGGCGCCAACGCGGCGTATCCAACTGGCGGCACAGGCGGTCATCATCATGCGCTGCACTTGCCTGAGGTTTTTCACCACGATCAAATCCGCCTCGAGGGCTGGTCTTCAGGCTAAACGGGTAGATTTGGAAAATCGCTGCGTTTCAGGACGCCGAATCTAGGGGTTGAGCTTTCAGCTTTACGACAGTTACGGCTCAGGCTAAGGTGCTGGCATAAGGACATTATCCTCCAGCATTTGTCCACGGAAGGTTCCTGGGTGCGCGTAATGCGCCCGCTCACTCCGAGTTTGTGGTACCCCCGCAAAAGCGCGCTTGGCAGGGTGCTGTCATTGATCCCACTGGATTGGTCTTTGGCGCATCAGTGTGGGTAATGCGGCCTTACTGAACATCAAAAAATGCTTAATTGAAGGCGGATGGTATGGATTTTTCGACGCTGCGGCACCTATGGGATGGTGCAAGCTCCGAGCAGTTGATCGCACCCTTAATGGTTGCTGGGTTTGTCGCCATTTTGTGCACCTTTTATTTTTTCCACTATTTCTACAAATCTTTCGGTCTTAGCGCCCAGCTGAAGCGTTTGATCAAAAGCTTGGAGAACGCAAAAACAGTTCTCCCGTCAGATCGGCGATCAGAGCTGGAGCGACTGTTCAAAGGCTCCAATCTGGAGCATTCGTGGCGCGAATATGCCGAAACGCTGCACGACCAATACGAGCTCAAGGAAGGCGAACAGGTAATTGGCCGATCGCGAGCCACCGCAGCAGCTGCACACTTCTTTTCACCGCAAAGTGTGGTTGATACCCCGCTGGGAACCGAATTCTATAAACATCTGCCTGGCATTCTGACCGGGATCGGTATTGTCGGAACCTTCTTCGGCTTGATGCTAGGCCTCCAGCACTTTGACCCGAGCACACCCGAACAGGTTAACGCCAGCGTCGATAAACTATTGAAAGACGTGTTGTTCGCATTCTTCGGCTCTTTCATTTCAATCATGGCCTCCATCGCTGTCACGCTCACTGAAAAGTTGCGTTTGGGGCACTGTTACAAGCTGCTTGAGGCACTCAACGAAACGATCGACGGGCTTTTTGACAGCGGTGTCGGTGAGGAATACCTGGCTGAGCTGGTGCGCTCTAGTGCTGAAAGCTCGGTGCAAACCCGCCAGCTGAAGGACAGCCTGGTGACTGATCTGCGGGAAATGTTACAGAACCTGGTTGATACCCAGGTCCGTGAAAGCCTCAAATTGGCAGATACCTTGTCGACGACGTACCGCGACTCTGGGCAGCTGTTGGCCGACCAGGTGAGCGGTGCAATCGAGAACAGCCTCAAATCGCCGCTTGAAGCCATCGCGGGTGCCGTGCAGGCCGCCAGTGGCGATCAGTCCGGGCAGGTACAGAATCTGCTTCAGGATGTTCTGGTTGCCTTCATGAACAAGCTGGAAGGTACGTTCGGCCAGCAGTTCAATGGCCTGCACGAGTTGATGGGCCAGTCGGTTGCCGCCATGCAGTCGATGCAGCAGGGCTTCTCGACGCTGATCCAGGATATGCGTTCGGCTAGCGAGTCCTCGAATCAAAGCAGTTCGACCATGATTGCCCAGCTACTGGCCAATATGCAGGCAGGACAAAGCGCCATGCAAGCCGGGATGAACGAGATGCTCGCCAATCTTCAGGCTTCGGTTGCCCGTATCGGCAACGAAGGAGAGGGGGCTGGCGCGCGAATGGCCGAGCAACTGGAGAAGCTGTTCGCTCAAAGCGAGGCTCGCCAACAGGCAATGGCTGAGAATCTCCAGGCTTTTGTCGAGTCGATCAAGCAGAGCATCGGCCAAGGCCAACAGGAAACCATGGCCAAGATTGCAGGCTCGGTCGAGGTGCTGGGTGAGCAGCTTTCTGCAGTCTTCAAGCAACTGGAACAGGGCCAGCAGCAGATGGATCAATCCACCCGCGCTGCCCAGGCAGACCTGCACCAAGGTACCCGCGAACTGGTGGGCGGCCTCGACGAACAGGTCAAGGCGTTGCTGCAGACGGTTTCCGAGCAACAGAAGTCTGCCCAGGACACCGTCAATGCATTGAGTGCCCAGACTGAGCAGCATCTGCAAAGTATGCAGCTGGGTGCGGATAAGATGCGGGCGGCGGCTGAGCGGTTTGAAACCGCCGGACAAAGCGTTGCGCGAGCCAGTGAGTCGACTGCAGGGCTGATGGGTACAGTCCAGGGCGCAGGAGCTGAGCTTGCACAGGCATCCCGTGAGCTGAATACCGTAGTCGCGGACTACCGGAACAATCGTGAAGCGCTCGCGAAAACGCTCGCGGTCATCGAAGGGGTAGTTGCCAGTGCTCAAGGGGAAGCCAGCGGTCGCAGTCAGTATCTCCAGGACCTGAAGGTTCAAAGCGAGCGGATGCAGGCACTTAACCGTGAAGTGTATGAATACCTCGAAAACATCAGTGGTGTGCTGGGTAACGGCTTCAAGGAATTCGGTGAGGGTATGGACCGGGCGTTGAGGCAAACCTTGGGCAGCCTCGACACCGAGCTCGATAAAGCAGTCAAGAGCCTCGCTGGCGGTGTGGAAGGGGTCAAAGAAAGCCTCGAAGACTTCAGCGACATCATGGAACGCATCAGGCGGTAACGGAGGCTAGTCGATGTTTGGTAAGCAAATGCCTTCGGCTGCCCGTTCCAAGGACGAGGGAGAGAAGCCTTTCTGGATTTCCTTTGCTGATTTGATGACCGCGATGATGATTCTGTTTCTCGTGGTCATGGTGGCGGCTTTGAGCTCCGTGACGCAGCGGATCAACCAGGCGGAGCAGGGGGAGAAGCAGCGTAGCAAGGACATCAGTCAGATTTGCGAGCACCTGAGCCTCAAGGCGAAGACTGCCAGCAAGACCATCGTCGTGGACTGCAAGGACAACCGGATCAGCTTCGGCGATGCTGGCCGCTTTGGGCATAACCAGTACGCGCTGAGCAACGATGGCCAATCGGCACTTCAGGAGGTCGTGCCGATGATTCTGGACGCGGCCAACAGTGAAGAGGGGCGTAAATGGTTCAAGCAGGTTGTGATCGAAGGGTCGACCGACACTGACGGTTCCTACCTGTATAACTTGCACCTGTCATTGCAGCGTTCGGAGTGGGTGATGTGCAGCCTGCTCGATAGTCGCAGCCCGCTCCAGGTCGGATTGTCGCCGGAGCATCAACAGCAGATCAGATCGATGTTTCTGGCGGGTGGTGTGTCGTTCAACAATGCAAAGGACACCAAGGAAGAAAGCCGGCGAGTCGAGTTGCGCATGCAATTCTTTGGCTTGAAGGAGAAGGAGAGCAGTCTCAAGCCTGATGTGCCGGTGTTCACTAACACTGACGTGGAAAAATGTCAGTTGGCGATGAATCGATGACCAGCTCGATCGCGAGGCTTTCCGTCGCCATTAGCAAAAGCCTGTCAGCTCATCGCACAGTGCATGCCCCAGAGCCGTTGGAGCGCTTCCCTCGTCTGACTGCTGCGGGAGTCGACCTTTACGAGCGGTTCGAGCGCGCTGAAAAGGCCTTGCCGCCACCCGAAGAAAAGCGCCGTGCTGCGATAAGCAAATTTCGCAATGTGCTGCCACTTAACGCTTCAGAATGGCGCCTGGTGTTTGCCGGCCTTTCGGACAAGAGTGAACGCGTCGGACCGATATTGGACGATGACCAGCTTTACGCCCGGGTGCATAAAGAAGTTCATAAGCGTATCGAGAAGCGAGAACTGAGCCGCCGGGACTGGTTGGCGCTGTGCTTCAGCTACTTTGGCTACGATGCCGCTACGCCCGAGCAGAACGCCAATTGGTGCCTATTGCGCGAAGATGTTCAGCTCGGTTTCGAATGTGTCCGCGACCAGCAGAAGCGCGTGAAGGAATGGGTGCAGATCGTTCAGCAACATCAGGAGCTTTTTTCCGAGCAAGCAGGTGCCACGCTGGGTGACCAAATGTTCAAGGGCGAGATCAGCGACCTTTCGGCATTGCAGACGATTGCACAGATCCCCGACAAAAGTTGGCTGTGGAACAGGATTTTTAGCGTACTGGTTTCTCGTATTTTCTTGTTGGATGACGCTGAGTTCTCTCAGCGTTTGGCCGACCTGGTCGACATCGGCCGGCAGCACCAGGGGTACATGAATCAGATTCTGAGTGCATGCCTGTCGCGTTACCACTTGGCAGCTTATCGGGAGAAGCCATCGTCACTGCTCAAACAGCTCGCGCTCGACAATTGGGGTAGTCCGCAGATCCGCTCCAGACAAAACAGCTGGCTGCAGTATGTCGATAAAGATGTCTGTGCGATGGTTGTGGCGTGGTTTGCGAAGGAGGATCTGGAACACTTCTTCAACCTGCTGAAGGGCGATGATGACGTCGACCAGTCACGCCTTTTCTACTGGCTGCGGTTTGCCAACCAGATGAGCTACACCAGAATCATCATGGGCTCGGATGCATGGAGTAACGAAGGTCGAGACTTTGCTCATTTCCGTGAGAAGAACAAAGGGCGTCTTGGCCGCCTGATAGGCGCAGCTGGTCATAACAATGCTGTCGTCATGCAGATCGGGAACTACTTTTTCGTGGAGTTCTCGGGAATGGGCGCCTGCTATGTGTATCAGGCAGACAAAGCTCCGTTTGATCCAGAGAAGTCCCAGCTTGGACTCGCTACCGAAATTAAGCAGCGCCATCGTGTGGTGGAGTGGATGCGTCACTTCCCGGCGCCGAGCCGCTCAGATCGCGTTGAGGGATGGCTGATCAAGTTCGATGACACCCTAGAGAGACTGGGCATTCGTATTCAAAGCCATGAGGTAGAGCCTGTCACGTCAAGACTGCTTTCGTTTGACTATCAGCTTCGTGAGTCCATGAGGTCAGTAAAACACACGCTCCATGATCGACGTGCGCAGGGCGGTGCAATCCATATTCAACTCGAAGAAAACGATCAGGCTGCAACCATCGCCCTCCGGCGATTGGGCTTTAAGCCCGAGAACAATAAGCCACTACGGTTCTGGAGAGAGTGATGCTCAAGCGTTTCCTCAAAGGCATTGGCCTGCAGCCGAATTCGGCAGCAGAAAAGACTAAGCCGGCTTTTTCCATTGAGGAGCAGGGTATCTGTTATCCCCTGAGCTTGGCGGAGAATACCGAGTCCTGGTCGCTGGCCAGTTATCTTGATCAGCTGGAAGAAGAAGAGTTCGTCTCCCAGCTGAGCGATCGCTGGCTGCTGACGTGGGATGAGCTCTACCGGCTGCTGGATGAGCCCGAGCACGTAACAAGCCTGCCGCTATTGGGGTTGCCGCCGCTGACAGTCCTTATCCCTCAATTGAGCAGCCAGGGCAGCCTTGCCTCAGACGATTTCAAAGTCTCCATCAGTGGCTGGCGTGATCCGCAGTCCAATGCCAATGTGCAGGTGCAGCGAACGGGGGCCATCGTTCAATATCAGGGAGCCACAGAACTGCTGCCTGAGGCGTCCTGGAAACTGACTGGTGCGGTACGACAGCTTTATCTGGCACAACAAAATGAGCCCGGTGAAGTAACCAACCAGATCGGCTGGGCCAGCATCAGAAAGCTAGCGCGCAAGGCTGGCGCTGGTATGGATGGCTTCTTGGACAAGACCGTCGTTATCAAACCCGAGAAACTGCGGCTCAACCCACGAAAGTCGACGCTTGGCGACACACCAGTTATCGAGTTGCAACCGAGCTTTGATGGCCAGCCGGCCAACTGGCTTGAGAGCTTTGACGGTGCCAAGCAGGTTCAGGATCGATACCGGGTAACGGGTGACGATGGCTCGCTGACTCATGTTCTGATTGAGCCTGAAGTCAAGTCGGTACTGGACTACGTGCGTTCGTTGCCTGGGCGTCGGGTTGCTGGTGACGATGCCCTTTCATTTGTCCGTAACCCTTACAGCACACTCGGCGAAAGTGCCGCACATGTGCTGGATGCCGAATCCTATGAAGACGAGCTCGCCGAGGCCGGTATTTTCTTTCATCGCTTCCATCTGGAACCCAAACCGGATGAAGCGGGCCAGCGTATCGAGCAGGTAACACTGACGCTCGAACCGATTTCTCCAACCCCGCAAGCGCCTATCGAAATTGAGTTCAAAGCGGCTCATGAGTTCGCGCCGCTGGTGCATGAATTGCACCTGAAGTTGGCCGCCGGCATGCCTGCAGGCTTCTGGCAGGGCTATGAGCTGGAACTCAGCGATTTTGATTTGCGCCAGTTGGCAGGCATCAATGACCTGCTCAAGCGTTGGCAAAACGAAGCGGCCGGAATCGAGTTTGAATCGGTCCTGGACCTTTCTCTCTACGGCGACCGTGTGACAGGCATTGGTGAGGCGGAAAGAATTACTTCGCCTTTCCTGGTCAAAGAGGCGACCGAGAACTGGTTGCCGAAAGATGTGGCAGCGCTGGGCATCGACGCAGAAATCCTGGGTCGGTGGGATCCTTCCGATCGTGCTCAATTTGAAGCGTTTGGGCAGCGGCTGGATGAAGCACGCGGTGCCGGTGATGACACGGTCTGTTTGCCAGAGTCCGAAACACCACTCTCGATTGCCGCAGCAGAACAACTGTTGGATGCCTGGTCGAAGAAGATTGCACCTGTCGAGACCGGCCAGGTTGAGCAACGGGAGAAAGTTGGCCGCGCCGTACTGCAAATCGGCCACAATATTGACGAGCCGACTTACGTACAGGTACGTCAAGCAGCGTTACGCGCCGCTTTGGATGCAACGCCAGAGTTGCCTGGTTTGCTCAAGCCTGAGGTCGTTCTGCGTGACCATCAGCTGCAAGGCGTGGCGTGGTTGCAGCATTTGTTCCGCTTGTCCCCCACGGACGTATCGGGTTGCTTGCTCGCTGATGACATGGGGCTTGGGAAAACGATCCAGTTGCTCACCTTCCTGGTCTGGTACTTGGAACAGTACCCAAACGATCAGCCAACACTGATCGTCGCTCCGGTTTCGTTGCTCGATAACTGGGAGCGAGAGCTTCACCGTTTCTTCT
Source organism: Pseudomonas sp. FW305-E2 (assembly GCF_058782925.1). Classification (NCBI taxonomy): domain Bacteria; kingdom Pseudomonadati; phylum Pseudomonadota; class Gammaproteobacteria; order Pseudomonadales; family Pseudomonadaceae; genus Pseudomonas; species Pseudomonas sp. FW305-E2. The sequence continues at coordinate 11,821 of NZ_JBYSYE010000016.1, forward strand.
TTGCTGACGCGCTGCCTGTATTGAAACTGTATGGCTCAGCCCTGAGTGCAGTGAAGTTCAAGAAGGATGAAATCCCTGCGGACTTGAAAGCCAAAGGCATCAGGAACCTGCTGCGCCCAGGTTGGATGGGCGATGCCCGAATCGTCCTGACGACTTACGAGACGTTGCGCGATCAGGAGTTTTCCCTGGCGCGTCAGCAATGGTCCATCGTCGTATGTGACGAAGCTCAGAAGCTGAAGAACCCGGCGGCACTGGTGACTCAGGCGATCAAAGCCATTCCCGCACGGTTCCGAGTGGCGTGTACTGGTACACCAGTCGAAAATACTTTGATCGATCTATGGTGCCTGTTCGACTTTATTCAGCCAGGATTCCTGGGCGGCTTGAACCAGTTCGGTCGCGACTATCAGCGCCCTATCGAAGCCACACTGGAGCGTGATACGGAGGCGCTGGAACGCCTGCGTGGGCTTATCGAGCCGCAGACTTTGCGGCGGACCAAGCAGGACATCGCCAAGGACCTGCCGGCCAAGATCGAGGACGCAGCATGCCGTTCACTTGGCATGCATGCCCTGCAGCGTAACCTGTATCTGTCCGAAGTATCCGCATACAGCCAGAAGCAGCAGATCGAAGAGCAGCTCGATCAGAAGACCTCCGGCATGCTGGGGTTGCTGCACAGGCTCAAGCTGATTTGTGCTCACCCTTACAGCGTTCAGCCAGACACCCGGTTGCGCGACAACTCGCCGAAGCTTCAGTGGCTGATTCAGACTCTCGAGTCGATCAAAAGGGCCGGCAACGGCGACAAGGTCATCGTCTTTACCGAGTTGCGCGATATTCAGCGGGAACTGCAGCATGCGATTCAGCAGCATTTCGGCTTTCGGGCAACGGTCATCAATGGCGATACCAGTACAAGCAGTCAGAGCGCCAATAGCCGGCAGCGGCTGATCGATCAATTCCAGGAGCTGCCAGGTTTCGCCGTCATCATCCTGTCCACTATCGCCGTCGGATTCGGGGTGAACGTGCAGGCCGCCAATCACGTCATTCACTTTACGCGCTGCTGGAACCCGGCCAAGGAAGATCAAGCGACGGATCGAGCCTATCGGATTGGGCAGCAGAAGGATGTGTATGTGTACTATCCGACGGTTCGAGATGCAGCGATGCCGACGTTTGAGGCGACGCTGGATGAACTTTTGAGTAAGCGACGGGCGTTGGCGCGGGATATGTTGAGTGGGGCTTCGGAGCTTCAGGCTTCGGATTTTGAGGGATTGCTGGGGGCGCGGTGAAGGCTGAGCCTTTAATTAATCAAAATCACAATCGAATTAGAAAGGTGACGGCCAGCCTCGACACACTGTTAATGCCTGCCTCCCTATGCGGGGTTACTTAGCTATGTGTCAATTATGCGTGCAGGTTGTTCATTACTGCATTGGCAATTGCAGAGCTTTCAGCCTCCTGAGGGGTTTCTAACGAAGTATCGCCAGCGAGGCCTGCCTGGATTGTTTACCTGTGAGCTTGTCCAGTCTTGGCGCCGGCAGCTCAATGGCCTACGGTGCGCTGAAGTTTGCATCGCAGGTCGCATACGTCGAAGCAGCTGTGATGTCCATGATGCCGAGTAGGTTGAGCGAAGAGCTATCCGCCTCGGACTCAGCATCGCATTCTTCGTGACGGCGGCATCGATGGCCCATTGGATTACTCGCATCCGCTGTTCTGTGAGCGCATCTGCCTTTGCTTTCTCACCGGGGGCAGCTCCCGGCAGCTTCAGGACAGACGGGGGATAGTGATGATCCAGCGGCGTGATCCAGTCGCACGGGGGATGTTCATTTCGCCATGCTCTGACGTCACAACGCCGCTCGAGTAGCTTGAGTGGAATACTGGTGCTACCTCTGCGCAAAAAACAACGCGTTTTGATGGGACGCGAGCTTTACCCATGCTGGCGGGATAGATATTGTGACGTCGTTCGCACACAGTTAGGTCAAAGAGCCATCAGGGACGTAATCAAGGGTTCTAGCGTACACTTTTACGCCGTCCCAATAATCTCCTCGCTAACCAGATATGCGAGGTCAAGGTAGTTCAACGGGACGGATACATGGACAAGAATTCACTGACTGAGCGCGACATCTGCAGCAAATACATCACACCGGCCATCACCGCGGCGGGCTGGGATTTGCACAAGCAGGTTCGTGAGGAAGTCAGCTTTACCAAGGGGCGCATCATCGTCCGTGGCAAGCTGCACAGCCGAGGCGAATCGCGCCGCGCCGACTACATCCTGTATCACCAGGCCAACCTGCCGCTGGCGGTTATTGAGGCCAAGGACAACAAGCACGCTCTCGGCGCCGGCATGCAGCAGGCGCTCGGTTATGCCGAGGCGCTGGATGTGCCGTTCGTGTTCTCCAGCAACGGTGACGGTTTTCTCTTCCATGATCGCAGTGGCACCGGCGCGCAGAAGGAAACCGAGCTGAGCCTGGAGCAGTTCCCCAGTCCCGAGGAGCTGTGGCAGCGCTACTGCCAGTGGAAGGACCTCAGCGGCGAAAGCCAGCAGAAAGCCGAAGCCCCGTATTACGACGACGGCTCGGGGCGCATGCCGCGCTACTACCAGATGAACGCCATCAACCGTACCGTTGAGGCCGTGGCGCGCGGGCAGGATCGCATCCTGCTGGTCATGGCCACCGGCACCGGCAAGACGTACACTGCCTTCCAGATCATCTGGCGCTTGTGGAAGTCCGGGCAGAAGAAACGCATCCTCTTCCTCGCCGACCGCAACATCCTCGTCGACCAGACCAAGAACAACGACTTCAAGCCCTTCGGCCAGGCGATGACCAAGATTGCCAAACGGCAGATCGAAAAGTCCTACGAAATCTACCTGTCGCTGTATCAGGCCGTGACCGGCAATGAAGAAGAGAAGAATGTCTACAAGCAGTTTTCCCGCGACTTCTTCGACCTCGTGGTGATCGACGAATGCCACCGAGGCAGCGCCTCCGAAGACTCGGCCTGGCGCGAGATTCTCGACTACTTCTCCGGTGCCACCCACATCGGCCTGACCGCTACGCCGAAGGAGACCAAAGAGGTTTCCAGCATCACCTACTTCGGTGAGCCGGTGTACAGCTACACCCTCAAGCAAGGCATCGAAGATGGCTTCCTCGCCCCGTACAAAGTGGTGCGCATCGACTTCGACAAAGACCTGCAAGGCTGGCGCCCGCCCAAGGGCACGCGCGACAAGAACGGTGAGGTGATCGAAGACCGCGTCTATGACCTCAACGACATGGACCGCGACCTGGTGATCGAGGCGCGTACCCAGTTGGTCGCCCGCAAGGTCACCGAATACCTGACCGCCACCGACCCCTTTCAGAAAACCATCATCTTCTGCGACGACATTGACCACGCCGAGCGCATGCGCCAGGCCCTGGTCAACCTCAACCCCAAGCGCGTTGAGGAAAACCGCAAATACGTGATGCGCATTACCGGCGACGACAAGGAAGGCAAGGCCGAGCTGGACAACTTCATCAACCCCGAGTCGCGCTACCCGGTGATCGCCGCCACCAGCAAACTCATGACCACTGGCGTTGATGCCCAGACCTGCAAGCTGGTGGTGCTCGACCAGCACATCAAATCCATGACCGAATTCAAGCAGATCATCGGTCGTGGCACCCGTATCAACGAGGATTACGGCAAGTACTGGTTCACCATCATGGACTTCAAGAAAGCCACCGAACTGTTTGCCGACCCGGCCTTCGACGGGGAGCCGGTGGTAATCTACAACCCCGAGGGCGACTCCTCACCGGTGCCGCCGGAAGAAACCGAGGGCGAAGAGGGTGACGTGATCGACGGTGGCGCTGGGCCAACCGAAGGTGACGAAACCACCGGCGGCGCTGACGACGATGGCCGCAAGAAGCGCGTCAAATACGTGATCAACAACGTCGCCGTGCACGTCATTGCCGAGCGCGTGCAGTACTACGGCCCGGACGGCAAGCTGATCACCGAATCGCTACGCGACTACACCCGCACCTGCGTTAAGAAACAGTTTGCCTCGCTGGATGACTTCCTGCGCCGCTGGAGCGATGCCGAACAGAAGAAAGTCATCATCGATGAATTGGCCGCTCAAGGCGTGATGTGGGAAGCCTTGGACGACGAAGTCTCAGCCAAGCGCGGCCAGCCGCTCGATCCGTTCGACCTGATCTGCCATATCGCCTTCGACCAGCCGCCGCTCACCCGCAAGGAGCGCGCCGAGCAGGTGAAAAAACGCAACTACTTCGCCAAATACTCCGGCGCCGCCCGCCAGGTACTGGAAGCCCTGCTCGACAAATACGCCGACACCGGCGTCGAGCACATCGAAGACATCAAGATTCTTCAGCTGGCGCCATTCAGCCAGATCGGTGCGCCGATTGAGCTGGTCAAGGCCTTTGGCGGCAAACCGGGCTATCAGCAGGCCATTCAGGAGCTTGAGCGACAGCTCTACGGATAACCGATGCCCAAACTTAATTCATTTGAAATCGCAGCTGCACTCATCCGTAAGGGCTTTGTTCTGACCGTAAAAAATCAACATGCTAACGGGTATGAGCAACCTGGTTTTAACGGTCGTGTATTCGTCAAAATGAGCAAAACGGGTGCTCCTGTTGCCAAGCAGCCCTTCCTCATTCATCCAGAACATGCCACCGCAGGTAAATGGAACTCCATCAAGGTACTTTCCCCTTCGTTGCCAAATACCGGGTATCGAAACACCAACATGACGGGTTATCCCACCGTAGCTGGCTCTGACAGTAAATTAGCAATTGCATTGGATATCGCTACAGAGGCCGACCTTCATCAACTCCTTGATCTACTCGGTTATAAATCCTCTGTTTCTGCCCTCCAGTCCGCGACTCCTAAATCTTCGGTCTCAACAGAGGAATTTCTAAACGATCCAAACCTCACCGACACCGAACGCGATGCCCTGATCAAAGCGCGCATCGGCCAGAGCAGCTACCGCGACGACCTGCTGGCCTACTGGGGCGGCTGTGCGATTACCGACTGCTGCGTACCGGAGTTGTTGCGGGCCTCGCATATCAAACCCTGGCGTGCTGCCAGCCCTGCCGAGCGGCTTGATCCGTTCAACGGGCTGTTGCTCACCCCCAATCTTGATCTGGCCTTCGACCGTGGCCTGATCAGCTTTGACGATCAGGGGCAGATTCTTCTTGGCGAGGATCTCGACCCCGACAGCGCCCGTGCGCTCAACATCACCCCTTGTCTGCGCTTGCGCCAGATCAAGCCGCAGCATCGCGACTATCTGGCCTGGCACCGTGAACACCTTTTCAGGAAGTAAGCATGTCCATCAGCAGCACCATCAAATCCATCCAAGACATCATGCGCAAGGACGTCGGCGTCGACGGTGATGCGCAGCGTATTGGCCAGCTTGTGTGGATGCTGTTCCTGAAAATATTCGACGACCGCGAGCAGGAGTGGGAGCTCCTCGATGACGACTATCGTTCGCCGATTCCGGAGAGTTGCCGCTGGCGTACCTGGGCGGCCAACCCGGAGGGCATCACCGGTGATGCCCTGAAGGACTTCATCGACAACAACCTGTTCCCGCAGTTGCAGAACCTCCACGAATACAGCACCACGCCGGCCACCTATGTGGTGCGTGGCGTGTTCGAGGATGCCTACAACTACATGAAGTCCGGCCAGTTGATCCGCCAGGTGATCAACAAGATTCAGGAAGGGGTGGACTTTAACAAGGCGCAGGAGCGCCACGCCTTTGGCGACATGTACGAGCAACTGCTGCGCGACCTGCAGAACGCCGGCAATGCCGGTGAGTTCTACACCCCGCGCCCGGTCACCGAATTCATGGTGCGCATGGTCGACCCCAAGCTGGACGAAAAGGTCATGGACCCGGCCTGCGGCACTGGCGGCTTCCTCACCTGCAGCATCGAGCACAAGCGCAAGCGCTATGTGCAAACCGCCGAGGACGAGCGCGCCCTGCAGGCGAGCATCTTCGGCGTGGAGAAAAAGCCGCTGCCGCACCTGCTGGCCACCACTAACATGATCCTGCACGGCATCGAAGTGCCCAACCAGATCAAGCACGACAACACCCTGGGGCGCCCGCTTATCAGCTGGGGGCCGGCTGAGCGGGTCGATTGCATTGTCGCCAACCCGCCGTTCGGTGGCATGGAAGAAGACGGCATCGAAACCAACTTCCCCACGGCCTTCCGCACCCGTGAAACCGCCGACCTGTTCCTGGTGCTGATCATGCACCTGCTCAAGGACGGCGGCCGCGCCGCCGTAGTGCTGCCCGACGGCTTCCTCTTTGGTGAAGGCATCAAGAGCCGCATCAAGGAAAAGCTGCTGGCCGAGTGCAACCTGCACACCATCGTTCGCCTGCCCAACGGCGTGTTCAACCCCTACACCGGCATCAAGACCAACCTGCTGTTCTTCACCAAAGGCACGCCGACCAAGGACGTGTGGTTCTACGAGCACCAGTACCCGGCCGGTTACAAAAGCTACTCCAAGACTAAGCCCATGCGCGTCGAGGAGTTCGCCGTCGAGGAAGCCTGGTGGGGCAGCGAGGTCGATGGCTTTGCCGCGCGGCGGGAGAACGAGTTCGCCTGGAAGGTCAGCTTCGACGAGCTGCAAAACCGCAACTGGAACCTCGACTGCAAGAACCCTCACGTCGGCGAACAGATCAGTCACGACCCGGACGAACTGCTGCGTGACTACGCCGCGCTGCAAGGCGAGATTGGCGAGCTGCGCGACCAGCTCAAGGCCGTGCTGGCCGAAGCTTTGGAGCGCCAGGTATGACGTCGCTGCTCACCGATAACCTGCCACTGCTGGCGGGCGCGCCCAATGGCATCAAAAAGCTGCGTGAATTGATTCTGGAACTGGCGGTGCGCGGCAAGTTGGTGCCGCAAGATCCCGAGGATTTATCAGCCAGAACGGGCTTGGATGCTTCTCGAACCGAGCGTGCTAAGGCAATGCTCGAAGGTAAGATCAAGAAAGAAAAGCCTGCAATGGAAGTGGCAGATAGTGAGCAGCCATTTGAATTGCCAGACGGTTGGGCCTGGTGTCGTATTGTTGACACGGGAAACTACATCAATGGACTGGCATTCAAACCTAGTGATTGGTCTAGCACGGGTAGACCAATAATCCGGATTCAGAACCTTTCTGGTCGGAACGCTGAGTTTAATCGTACCGAGCGTGAGGTTGATGCCTCAGTGGTGGTTAACCCAGGTGATATTTTGGTTTCTTGGTCGGCTACTCTGGATACCTTTATTTGGCGAGGCGAGCAAGGCGTTCTTAATCAGCATATATTTCGTGTCACTCCAAGCAAAATTGTGAGTGTTCAATATTTATATTGGCTTTTAAAGTGGGCAATAAAGGTTCTCGCTGATAGTGAACATGCTCACGGGCTAGTTATGGCGCATATCAATCGGGGGCCATTTCTAGCTCAGCCCATAGGGCTTCCTCCGTTAACAGAGCAAAACAAAATAGTCGTCAAAATAGCCGAACTGATGGCTCTGTGTGACCGGCTGGAGGCCCGGCAGGCCGATGCCGACAGCGCCCACGCCCAACTGGTGCAAGCGCTGTTGGGCAGCCTGACGCAGGCCAGCGATGCCGCAGACTTTGCGCAAAGCTGGCAGCGCTTGGCTGAGCACTTCCACACCCTATTCACCACCGAATCCAGCATCGACGCCCTCAAGCAAACCCTGCTGCAACTGGCGGTGATGGGCAAGCTGGTGCCCCAAGATTCTAGAGATGAGCCTGCGAGTGAGTTGTTGAAGCGGGTTTCGGAGGAAAAGGCGCGGTTGGTGGCAGAAGGGAAGCTCAAGAAGCAGAAGCCTCTGGGCGATGTTGCTATTTCCGATATCCCGTTTGATGTACCAGATAATTGGGCCTGGTCTCGAATTGGAGAAATTGCGCTTAATACGGAGTACGGCCTGTCTGAGAAAACCTTTGACCTACAGGATGGAGTTCCCGTTTTGAAAATGGGTGACATACAAGAAGGAAGAGTGTTACTTGGCGGGCAGATGGCCGTAAGCAAGAATACAGAGGGTCTACCAGGGCTCTATTTGGAAACGGAAGATTTGCTTTACAATCGAACAAACAGCGCTGAACTGGTCGGTAAAACTGGAGTTTTCTTGGGGCAAGCGGGGGAATACTCCTTTGCTTCTTACTTGATTCGTATCAGATGCCTGAAGGAGCTGTTTTCTCCGCTCTACCTGAATATTTCGATGAATGCGCCAGGCTTTCGTGAAACCCAAATAAACCCGCATTTGAAGCAACAATGTGGGCAGGCAAACGTTAATGGGACGATCATGAAAAACATGCTGGTTTCCGTCCCGCCTCTCCCTGAACAACACCGCATCGTCGCCAAAGTCGATCAACTGATGGCCCTCTGCGAGCAACTCAAAACCCGCCTTAACCAGGCCCTGCAGGTGCACGAACATCTGGCCAGTGCGCTGGTCGAGCAGGCCGTGGCCTGATTTAACAAGAACACCGATAAGGACATCCTGTGCGTCCCGACAAGAAAGCCGTCACCGACCTGTTTACCGAGCGCGCGCAGTACCTGATCCCCTTGTTCCAGCGCGGTTACGTGTGGACGCTGAACGAGCAGGTGCAGCCGCTCTGGGAAGACCTCGTTGACCGCCTGGAGGCAATCGTCCAGCATCAGACCGATGCAGCCATGGTCGGGGCTGGCCGGCTCAGGCCGCTACGCCGGCACTTTCTCGGCACCGTGGTGATCGGCAGCCTCAAGGGCGGCAGCAGTGATGCCGTGGGCAACCGCGATGTGATCGACGGCCAGCAGCGCATCACCACCCTGCAGATCCTGCTGCTGGTGTTTCGCGACCTGGTGGCGCCGCTGGATGACGAGGCGCTGAGCTACGACCTCAAGCCGCTGACGCAGAATATCGGTAAGTACCGTCAGAGCAGCGATTCGCTCAAGGTGCTGCCGACCAATGTCGGCCGCGATGTGATGCAAGCGCTGGCCGAGCTGGGCGGCGCGGAGAAGGTTTGCGAGCGCTTCCCGGCCAAGGTTGGTCGGCAGTATCAGGAACGCCCGGCGATGGTGCGTGCCTACCTGTTCTTCCACTCCATGCTGGCCTGCCACCTGCGTGGCCTGCGCTACGATGACCCGTTGCCGGGCGCCGCGGCGGATGAAGAGCGCACCGTGGCCCATGCGGTGATTCGCTCCATCGACGCGGACAACCAGCTGAAACTGCCGGGCGCCGACCTGCCGCTGCAGGTGGAGCGCGCCCATGCGCTGCTGGTCACCCTGCGCGAGGGCTTCCAGATCATGTCGCTGGAGCTGGAGGACGAGGACGACCCGCAGATCATCTTCGAAACCCTCAATGCCCGGGGCGCACCGCTGCTGCCGAGCGACCTGATCCGCAACTTCATCTTCCTCCACGCTACACGTAACGGCGAAGACGTGGATGAGCTGTATCGCCAGGGCTGGCAGCACTTCGACGAGACGGTGGACACCAGCACCGGCAAGGGCGCCAAGTTCTGGAAGCAGCAGGAGCGGCAGGGCCGCCTGAAAAACTCGCGACTGGACCTGCTGTTTTACCACTACGTGGGCATGCGCAAGTGCGAGGATCTGAAGGTGGCCCACGTATTCAACGAGTTCAAGGACTGGTGGCAGGATGAGCCGCGCGACACTCAGCGCGAGCTGGCGCGCATCACGCACCTGGCGGGGTATTTCCAGACCTTTACGGTGCCGGCGCAGGCGAGTCGCCTCGATCTGTTCTGCCGGCGTCTGAAGCTGCTGGATGTATCCACGGTGACGCCGCTTGTGCTGTATCTACTGGAGCACCATAAGCCGGACTCCGCGGAGTTCCTGCAGGCCATTGGTGATCTGGAGTCTTACTTGGTGCGCCGCTTTATCTGTGGCTACACCACCAAGAGCTACAACCGCACCTTCCTCAACCGCTTGCTGGCGGAGATGGTGCGCGAGCAGAAGACCGATGCCGCGACCCTGCGCGACAAGCTGCTGTCCCTGCAGGGCGACAGCCAGTGCTCGCCGGATGACGAGGCCTTCGCCCGTAACTGGTGCCATCGCGCTCTTTACCAGGGCCGCAACACCAGCAAGGTCCGTGCGGTTCTCGAGGCGCTGGAGCTGTCCATGCGCGGTAGCAAGCAGGAGACCCTAGTGCTACCTGATGGCCTGACTGTGGAGCATGTATTGCCGCAGAAGTGGCAAACGAACTGGCCGCTCGCCGAGGACACACCAGAGAACCAGGAAAGGCGCCGCCGCCTACTGCACAGTATTGGCAACCTCACACTGGTGACCCAGGCCTTCAACTCCGCCCTGAGCAACGAACCCTTTGCCGTGAAGCGGCAGGAGATCGTGACCACCAGTCTGCTGATGCTCAATATGCACTTCCAGGCGTTTGGTGAGAACGATGGCTGGGAAGAAGAGCAAATCGTGTCGCGCGCCGACAAGCTGTTTTCCTATGCCCTGAGCCTCTGGCCTAGGCCGTAATCCCCTCAACGTTGAGTTTTTGCAATTACGTCTTGGATGACTTGAAATGTTGGATCTTCTAAAGCTTCTCTGACCGGATTTTTCGTTGCTGTTCTCAGCAGAAACCAATGGCGTCAGTGCCTGGCTATGGATTGCTACGGCAGCAATCTTCGCTATTTCTGTGATATTCGTCGGGCTTTACGTAGTGTCTTGGAGGAGCGATAAGCTGCTGGTCACAAAAAATTGGATGGCGATCGGCACCAATTCTTTAGCATTTCGTCGCCCATGCTGACGGCATTTTGCCTTTATGCCAGTAAGGTTGAAAGAGTGGATTTTGAACAGGTTCACTCAGCGATAGAATGTCCACGCTAAGATAGTTGAAGGGGAACAGAGAGCCCTGTGGACTGCCTACTCTCGATTCGAGCGTCAGATCAGCAATCCTTGGCCGCTCCCTAATCGCTTCCAGATCAATAGCGCGGTGAGTCGATAGTAATACCGGGTGGCGTCGGAATGGTCTTTCAGGTGCTGAGTGAGAAACCAGCGCACATGCTTGAGCTGCCAGGTCCAGGGATTATCGCGTTGCCATCGCTGTTGAATGACCGCTTGCATGACTCGTGCTTGGCGTAGGTGACGTTGCTGCGTGGCCTTCGAACCCGTCAGTACGCCGCTCAGGAACAGCGTCATATCGAAGGGTTTGCTCATATTCTCCCGCCAATGTAGTCCGACACCACATCGATCCGGTTATGCCCGAGCTCTAGGCTGATTTGTTGGCGCGCCTGTTGATCAAGGTCACGGTCAATGCGATAGCAGTGGCCGCCATTGACCGGTGCGGCGTGGCCCGTGAGCTGCTCGTATCGTTCGCAGGCGTAGGCTGCGCGCAGTTCATGAAAACCCTTCAGCGCATGTGCATGCAGCGTTTCGCGGGCGGGGAGCACGGTTTGGTGCAGGAACATGGCGTAGCTTTCGTCTCGGGCAAGCAAGTTGCGGCTGCCGGTCGGCGATGCCTGACGAACCATCTGCAGGGCCGCTTTCACCGCTTCATTGGCCACGACCCATCGCGGCGCTGATGAGCCTGAACGGCCGCCTTTGGTGCCTTCCTGGATGTTGATGCGGCCTAAGCGTTCGGCTTCGCGGTGCAAGCGTGGCAGGTCAGCCAGGATCGCTTCGCGCAGGCGCATGCCGGTTGCTCGAGCTAAAAGGACTATGGCGGCAACCCGATCGTGTTGCTGTTCGCCAAGCACCTCAGCCAGTCGCAGCACCTGTTGGTGATCTTGGCCATCCGGCGCGCGAGTGCGTACGCTCGAGCGCTGCTGTCCCAACGCCTGACTCGGGCTGGCGATCCTCACATCCTGATCACCGCGCAGCGCAGCAAGGGTGCGGTTGACGCTGCTCAGGCGGTTCTGCGCGGTGGCGATGCAGAGCGCACCTTGCTGGATCTGATGGCGCAGATACTCGGTGTAGTCTTGTAGCGTCTGTCTATTGATCTGGCGCGCATCGTTGTAGCCGGGGCCGTTCTCTGAGCGGCACCAGCGCACGAAGGCTTGCCAGCGATCGTTGTGTGCTTTGACCGTTGCGAAGTGGCCGCCGGCAAACAAATCTTCCAATGCCTGCCGACCGGCATAGGCCAGTTCGCGGCCGTAGCCAAAGTTGCGACCGTCACGCCGACCGACCAGCGTCATTGTCTTCACCTTGACCGTTGGTTTGTAGGTGCAGCAGCAGGGCTTTCCAGTGGGGACCGATGCTGTCCAACTGTCCCCAGTGTGCTGGGCGGATGAGAAGGGCGTTTTCGCCGTGTTGCAGCGAAGCTCCTTCTTCTTGCAACTGCTCGATAAGCCGAGCGAGGTCGATGGGCTCTGATGTTGGAATGGCGACAGCGGCGACACTGGCGACAACCCCCGCCGCATCTGGATTGGCACGTGGCGACAAAGTGGTGGCAGTGGCGGCGACACTCCGTATCTCGGTCGGCGAGCAATGTTGCGCCCGATAGCGGCGCACGGCGTCATTGAGGCGGAACATGGCGCACCTCGAATATGTCCCCGTCATTGTCCAGCCAGTTATGGGCAACCAGCTGCAGCAATAACTCGAAAGTGTATCGCGTGCTTTTACGGGCAAAGCGGGGGCCGTTGCGCGTAAGGTCGCGGAGGCGAAACGGTGGCCAGTTCTTCTTTATCAACCAGCGCAGCAGGCAATCGGCCTCTGCGCGAAGCTTATTCAGTGGTTCCTGTTCAGTCAGGCGTTGGTTCTCGGCCAGGTAGTAATCCATCAGCGTGGAGGCGCGCTGAATGTGCACGTCTTCCAACACAGTCGATTCCTCAATCACCGCCATCACACCAGCCATGCGTAGTACGTTCGCGGCGGCTTTGCCCGCGGCAGCTTGCACGTTGACCAGTTCGCCGAATTCCCCGGACTCGCATTCAATGGTGTCGTGAATGGCAATCCAGGCCTCACGGGCGCGGGGGCTCAACTCCAGCGCCGCAGGGTTGAGGCCACCATCTTTATGGCGTGACCAAGGCTTCTGCATCAGCGCGGCAATGCGTTGCTGGTACAGGTGCACCTTTGGATCTCGGGTCAGGTCGATGGCTTTGTACAGCCGTTGTCCAACCATACGCTCTGGCCAACTGATCAGACAGCGTCCCAGGATGCCCTGGTCTTTGATATCAGCGTCCTGCAGCAAGCGGCCTGCAAGGCGGGGTTGAAGCATCAAGTGCATGCTGAGGCGGCGATCATAGGCACGCAGACTTTCTCCAGTCATCGCACGCGACCGATCAATCGGGCTACCGTCCCACAGCGTCGACAAGTGAGTGATCGCCTTGATCATGTTGTCCTTGCTCATGGTGCTGCCGCCCAAAAACTGCCCGCCCTCATCGCTGAACAACCCCATGCTGGGCAAGCCGTGGCACAGGCTTTTGACCAGGCCCTCAATGGTCGGCTCAGCAGTGAGCAGTCTTGGTTGGACAGGCTCAGGTTGGGCGTCCAGCGCTAGCTGTGCTGACTTTTTCGAGGTCGGTGACTTCGCGGTAAGGCTCATTGCAGCTCGGTGCGCCTTGAGCTGTTCGCCATAGGCGATCCATTGCTGTCTTTCCCAGTCCCGTACGGCCTGCAGCGCAATATGGTCCACCGCGCTTTTGCGATCTCCCGAGCAAGCCACTGTCAGCAAGTACAGCGACAACGGATAGATTCGGCCGTCGAGGTGAACGTTGGCGTGCGCTTGGCTCGCCAAAGCTGCCGTGGCTAGAACAGATTGCGCGGCCATGGCGCAGGGCACGCCGATCACATCGGCCATGCGTTCCACGGCAGGCCCCAATAGATCGCCCAGCGCCGCGACCGGGTAGGGTAGGGGCGTAATCTGCTGTTCCAACAAGGGGCGTGGTGGCCCTTGTACTTCGCGCAGTTGCATAGCCGTCCTCCTTAAACTACCGATCTCTCCCTCACGTCATCCCGCCAAGAATGCTGAGTGTTATCAGGGATCAAGGCCCCTGCGACCTGTGAGGGTGTCCACTGACGCGGGACTGGCGGCTCCTTACGACCAGGAGCAAGGGCATCTCATGATCTGGCCTCCTGAGCACCGTTACCGGTGGGCGGGTGGAGGCTGCATTGGCTGACGAGACCAGTGCCGCGAGATCCTGAGCCAGGTGCAAGCAGCACTGCGATGACCGGGGCATGCCTGAATGTCAGTCTGGAGCAGTCCATTCCCTGGTCTGCGGCACCATCATCTACAGCGCTGTTGCTGGTGATATCGGCGTTTGTCACGCCGATTGTCACGAGGGGAAATGCCGCAAAGCCCTGTGCGATGAGGGCTGCAGCAGTGGTAGGAGCGCCCGTCTCTTTTCTGGAAAAAGAGACGGGCGAACGGTTGGCGCAAAACGTCGGCCGAGCAGGTTCGTTGCTGCAGGGCTAAAGGGTTAGCGGACAGCCGCACTAGGCGGATTGTTTAGAGGGCGTCCATCATTCTGGCGAATGACCGTGCGAGCCTCCGGGCGCGAATCGCACTTTGGGATGAACCACCGGGTTAGCGGCATGACCTTGAAGGCTCTGGTCATCTGGGGTGCTGCCTAAGGCAGCGCTTTGAACCTTCGTTCTATCGGTCACCGCGGTTGGGGTCAATTGGTGAAGGGCACATGGAAATGCGCCAGATTCCACCTCTGGCGTGCTTTGGAAGTCGGTGGCTGTCAGTGGCAAAGTGGCCGTTTGTCGCTTTTTTAGTGTTAGCCCGTGAGCATGGGGATGCGAAGCCTCCCCATGCTCACGGGCTTAGCCGGAGAGGCCAAAGTCGAGGCGAGTTGGCGACTGTCGCCATCCGCTCAGACGGCAAGGATGTAGATGGCACGCGGTCTGTCGCCAGTGTCGCCGTTGTCGCCGCCCTATCGGATGGGTACTACGTTTCGATCCCTAGCCACATTCATCGCGCTGGCCGAGAGATTGCCCGTCGACGCCTTCAGAATGTACTCGCTCCACCAAGCCATCATCGGCCGCCGTCGCTCGATGTAGTCGGCTCGGTTGTAGGCACTGCGCACCTCATCCTTGTCGACGTGTGCCAACGCCACTTCGATGAGCTCCGGGTCCCACCCATGTTCATTCAAGATGGTGCTGGCCATCGAGCGCATGCCGTGGCTGACCAGGCGGTCCTGGAAGCCCATGCGTTTCAATGCCATGTTGGCGGTCTGGCTATTGGCATGAGTACGAGGGTTTCGGTCTGCAGGGAAGACGTATTCCCGATGACCACTGTGGGACTTCAGTATCTCCAGCAATGACATGGCTTGATCGCTCAACGGGATGCTGTGCGGGCGGCTCTTCTTCATCCGCTCCGGTGGGATGGTCCAGACTCGCCTTTCAAAGTCGATGTCTACCCAGCGAGTAGTTGCCGCCTCGGCGGGGCGGGTCATCGTGTGCAACTGCCACTCGATCAGGCAGCGTGTCGTGCGCTTGATACTGGCGTTCGCTATTTCCAGCATGAGCTCAGGAAGCTCCTCGGGCGGTAGCGCCGCCATATTTTCTTTCTTCGGTTTCTTGAACACCGCCCGAATCCCGCTGAGCGGGTTCGCGAAGATCATTCCTGAATTGACCCCGTAGGTCATGATCTCGTTGAGGCGCTGGCTAAGCCGCTTCACCGTTTCCAAGCTGCCTTTGGATTCGATAGGGCGAAGGATCTTGATCACCATCGGTGCACTGACTTCCGAGATTGGAGTCGATTTCATGCTCGGAAAAACGTGCAGCGTGAGTGAGCGCCAGATGTCCTCAGCATAGGCCGGCGTGACCGAGTCCTTTTTCAACTCGAACCAGGCGCTAGCTACTTTCTCGAACGTATGTTCTGTCTCGGCTAGTTTGGCCTGCGCGAGATCATTGCGCTGAGCTTTGGGGTCGATCCCCTGGGCAAGTACTTCCCTAGCTTCAACCGCTTTTCGCCGAGCTTGCGCCAGAGAGACCTCGGGATAGGAGCCGAGCGCCATGTTGATTCGATTCTTGGTGACCGGATGCCTGTAGTTGAAATTCCACTGCATCGAGCGGTTTACCCGGACTCGGAGCTGGAGGCCGTCGCCATCCGTGAGGACATAGTCCTTGTCTTTGGGCTTGACCGCCTTGAGTTGGCGGTCGGAGAGACGAGCTGTTTGAGCGCACATGGGAGAGGCTCCATGACACCTTTTGGTATTCCCAAGATTAGCCCCAGGTAGGCTGGAATACCACCGGGAATACCGGGACGGCTGGAACTCAAAAAACCGTTGTGGCCCTCAAAAGAGCAGTAAACCCTTGATTTCACTGACTTCCAGGCACAAAAAAAGACGTCCGTGGACGTCTTTTTTTGATCATTTGGTGGAGCCGGGGGGATTTGAACCCCCGTCCGCCAGTACTCCGCTGTCGGTACTACATGCTTAGCCGTGTCTACTGATTTAATCCGCAGCCGCCCGACGGGCAGGGTGCTTTGGATGAGTTGTGTAAGTTTTAGTCACTTCGCCCACAACGTGCTACGCGACGATCCTGTTCTGTATGACAATCATTTCGGGTTTACAGGCATCCCCTAGTGATTGCTGGAGCCGAAGCTACCAGAAGCAAAGGTCACTTACGCTGCGAGAGCGTAGGATTCCTCGCCGTAGGTTTCGTCATTGGCAACTATAGAAGTTGCAACAGTGGATTTACGAGTTCTGTTACCAACTCGGCATGCACCTAGAGTTTCGCTACCGGCGTCGAATCCTAATCGGCCCCGCACTAGCTCTTGGCTAACGCACCTTACGGCGCGTAGGACGGAGTATACGCCATTGCGCGGGCGACGTCGACAGCCGGTCCAGTCGCCCGCTTTTGGGCTCACGCGCCGCCGCTGCTACTGCCGCTGCCTTTCTCGGTTTTTTCCAGGCGCTCCAGCACTTTGCTGGTAATGGCAATGCATTCCTTGGTGTCGCCCGAGGCCTGGGCGGCCTTGGCTTTGTCGACGTGCTCGGTGATGGCTTTGTCCAGGCCTTCGGAAGTGGCGCCGGCGGTGGCCATGCTGTCGTCGATCTTTTGCAGGTTGGCGGCGCAGAGGTCATCGGCGGCGAACACCGGCGAAGCCAGCAGGGTGGCGGCCGCGAACAGGGCCGAAAGTGCGGTACCTTTCATGGGTGTCTCCTCTGGGGCCTCTGGAAGGTGGGCCTGTAAGGTGGACTGCGGGGGATTGGCGGGGGTTCAATCGGGATGGTGGCGGGGCGATATTGAAGTGGGGATGGCACCGGCGTTGCCGGTGTTCGCGGGTTTACCGCGCATACGGCGGGCTGTGTACATCCACCGATGTGTGTCCACCATCAATCTGTGTGTAGGAGCGGGTTTACCCGCTAATGCGGTGGTGGCGGCAATGGTGAACGACGGGTAGAAGTTGGCCAGCAGGGCCGGCCTCTTCGCGGGTAAACCCGCTCCTACGGGGGGGGTGTGTACAACCAACGATGTGTGGGCACCACCAATCGGTGTAGGGGCGGGTTTACCCGCGAATGCGGTGGTGGCTGCGACGGTGAACGGCGGGTGGGGATTGGCCAGCAGGGCCGGCCTCTTCGCGGGTAAACCCGCTCCTACACAGCGCTCCCCACCTATATCAACGCGTTAGAGGCTGCGTGGCCGGGTGACGCGGTCTACCAGGTACACCAGGCCGTGGTAGTCGATGCCGCTGTGGCTCGACAGGCCTATCTCGCAGGTGCGGCTGGTGGAAATACCTTCGCTGCAATACTGCACGGCGTCCTTCAGGCTGCGCAGCGAGTGGGCGTTCAACTCGGGGGTGGTAAAGCCTTTGTCACCGGCAAACCCGCAGCAGTGAATGCCTTCCGGGATCACCACCTGTTTACTGCAGCGCCGCGCCAGGTCGATCAAGGCCTGGCTTTCGCCCAGGTGCTGGGTGCTGCAGGTTACGTGCACGGCTACCGGTTCGTCCTGGGGGGTGAACTCCAGTCGGTCAAGCAGGTGGGTGCGGATGAAGCGCACCGGGTCGTACAGGTCCAGCCGGGTGTCGCTCAGGTCCTGCACCAGGCGCAGGGTGCAGGGGCTGGTGTCGCAGTAGATCGGGTCGAGGCCGCCGCGGCTGGCGTGCAGCAGGGCGGTGATCAGTTCCTGGCGTTTGTGTTCGGCCTGCTCGGGGTAGCCCTTGGAGGCGAACGGTTGGCCGCAGCACAGGCTGTCGGCGTTGTCCGGGAACACCACCTGGTAACCGGCCTTTTCCAGCAGGGCGCGGGTTTTGTCCAGCAGCGAGCTTTGCTCGCGGTCGGCATAGGCCGGGCCCATGACCCGGGAGACGCAGGCGGCCAGGTACACGACGCGGGGGCGGGCGTCGTTGCTGGTGGCGCCGAAGGCCAGCGGGCGCAGCGGTTGCGGCATGGCCGGGGTCCATTGGGGCAGGCGGCCTTTGCTGGCTTTGCTCAGCGAAGCACTCAGGCGGCCCAGGCGCGGGGCGCCTAGCAGCTTGCGTGCGGTATTGGCGGCGGTCAGGGTCAGGCGCGCACCGCTTAGGGCAGTGTGGAAATGCTCGGCCAGCCAGTCGGCGGTTTTAGCGTGGTCGGCGGCCTGGCTGCGCAGTTTCTTCACCAACTCGCCGGTGTTGATGCCGACTGGGCAGCGCTGGGCGCACAGGCCGGTAGCGGCGCAGGTGTCGATGCCCTGGTACTGGTAGCTTTGCATCAGTTCACGGGTATCGATGCCGGCGCGCTGCTTGGCCTGGATGTCACGCCACATGACGATGCGCTGGCGTGGGCTGAGGGTCAGGCCCTTGGACGGGCACACCGGTTCGCAGAAGCCGCACTCGATGCACTTGTCGACGATTTCGTCGGCGGCAGGCAGGGGCTTGAGGTTTTTCAGGTGGATATCCGGGTCGTCGCTCAACACCACGTCAGGGTTGAGGATGCCGTTGGGGTCGAGCAGGCGCTTGAGCTTCCACATCAGCTGGTAGGCATCGTGGCCCCACTCCAGCTCCACGAAAGGCGCCATGTTGCGCCCGGTGCCGTGCTCGGCCTTGAGCGAGCCGCCAAACTCCACCGCCACCAGTTGCGCCACGTCGTCCATGAACGCCTGGTAACGGGCGACTTCTTCGGCGCTGTTGAACCCCTGGGTAAAGACGAAGTGCAGGTTGCCTTCCAGCGCGTGGCCGAAAATGATCGCTTCGTCATAGTGATGCTTGTCGAACAGCTGGATCAGGCGGTTGACGCCTTCGGCCAGTTGCTCGACGGGGAAGGTTACGTCTTCGATGATGACCGTGGTGCCGGTCTGGCGCACGGCGCCGACGGCGGGGAAGGTGTCCTTGCGGATTTTCCACAGCTGGTTGTACACGGCCGGGTCTTCGCTGAAGTCCACCTGCTGTTCCAGCGGGAAGTCGGCGATCGAGGCCATGATCTGCTGCAGTTGCTCGTGCAGCAGGCTCTGGCTGGCGGCGCGGGATTCGATCAGCAGGGCGCAGGCATTGTCCGACAGGCCTTTTACCCACAGCGGCATGCCGGGCATGTTCTGCACCGAGCGCAGGCTGCGGCGGTCGAGCAGTTCCACGGCAGAGACCGGCTGTTGCTTGAGCACGGGTACCGCGCGGCAGCAGCTTTCAACGCTGGGGAACACCAGCAGGGCGCTGGCCTTGTGCGGGTGGTCGGGCACGGTGTCGTACGTGACGGCGCTGATGAAGCCCAGGGTGCCTTCGGAGCCGACCAGCAGGTGCTGCAGAATGTCCAGCGGCTGGTCGTAGTCCACCAGTGCGTTCAGTGACAGGCCGGTGGTGTTCTTCAGCCGGTATTTGTGCCGGATGCGCTCGGCCAGCGCGGTGTTGGCGCGGGTTTCGCGGCCCAGGCGGGCCAGTGCTTCCAGCAGCTCGGCGTGGCTGCTTTCGAAGGCGGCGACGCTGGCCGGGTCTTCGCTGTCCAGGCGGGTGCCGTCGGCCAGCACCAGGCGCAGGCCCGCCAGGGTGTGGTAGGTGTTCTGCGCGGTGCCGCAGCACATGCCGCTGGCGTTGTTGGCGACGATGCCGCCGATCTTGCAGGCGTTGATCGAGGCCGGGTCGGGGCCGATCTTGCGCCCGAAGGGGGCCAGCCAGGCGTTGGCCTGGGCGCCGATCACGCCGGGTTGCAGGCGAATCTGCTCGCCCTGGCGACGGATTTCGCGGCCGTTCCAGTTATCGCCGAGCACGATCAGCACCGAGTCGCTGATGGCCTGGCCAGACAGGCTGGTGCCGGCAGCGCGGAAGGTGACCGGCACCCGCTCGCGCTGGGCCAGTTTGATCAGGCCGACCACTTCGTCCTCGGACTCGACGCGCACCACCAGCTTGGGGATCAAGCGGTAGAAGCTGGCGTCGGTGCCGAAGGCCAGGGTGGAGGTGGGGTCGTCGAAGCGGCGTTCGGCGGGGATCAGGCGCTCGGCATCACGCAGGAACGCGGCGGGCAGGCTCATGCAGTCTCCTCGCGGGGCTGTGGCGTCTGTGCGCTACATGCCCCGGGTCATTCAGGCGGTGGTTCTTGCAGGCGTTCAGGCGCCCAGTTCGCGTACCAGCGAGTCGCGGGTGATCTCGCTGATCGACTTGGCACCGGTCAGCACCATGGCCACGCGCATTTCCTTTTCGAACAGCTCAAGCAGGTTTTTCACGCCGGCCTGGCCATGCACGGCAAGGGCGTAGAGGAAGGCGCGGCCGATCAGGACGGTGTCGGCACCCAGGGCGATCATGCGCACCACGTCCAGGCCACTGCGAATGCCCGAGTCGGCCAGAATCTTCAGGTCGCCTTTGACCGCGTCGGCAATGGCCGGCAGGGCACGGGCGCTGGACAGCACGCCGTCGAGCTGGCGGCCGCCGTGGTTGGACACCACGATACCGTCGGCACCGAACTTGACCGCATCGCGGGCGTCATCGGCATCGAGAATGCCTTTGATGATCATCGGGCCGTCCCAGAACTCGCGGATCCACTCCAGGTCTTTCCAGGAAATGGACGGGTCGAAGTTGTTGCCCAGCCAGCCGATGTAGTCGGCAAGGCCGGTGGGGTTGCCACGGTATTTGGAGATGTTGCCCAGGTCATGCGGGCGGCCCATCACGCCCACATCCCATGCCCACTCGGGGTGGGTCATGGCTTGCAGCACGCGGCGCAGCGGGCCGTTCTTGCCGCTCATGCCAGAGTGGGCGTCGCGGTAGCGGGCACCGGGTACGGGCATGTCCACGGTGAACACCAGGGTCTTGACGCCGGCGGCCTTGGCCCGCTCCAGGGCATTACGCATGAAGCCGCGGTCCTTGAGCACATACAGCTGGAACCACATTGGCCGGTTGATGGCGGGCGCCACTTCTTCGATCGGGCACACCGACACAGTCGACATGGTGAACGGGATGCCATGGGCGGCGGCCGCGCGTGCGGCCTGCACTTCGCCACGGCGGGCGTACATGCCGGTGAGGCCGACCGGGGCCAGGGCCACCGGCATGCTCAGGGTTTCGTCGAACAGCTTGGTTTCCAGGCTGAGCTCGGACATGTTGTTCAGCACGCGCTGGCGCAGGGCGATGCCGGCCAGGTCCGAGACGTTGTGGCGCAGGGTGTGCTCGGCGTAGGCGCCGCCGTCAGCGTAGTGGAACAGGAAGGGGGGCAGCTTGCGTTGGGCCGCGGCGCGATAGTCGGTAGAGGCAGAAATGATCATGGATTCTCGCAGCGTTGCTTGTGGGAGTGCCGGGCGCGCGACGGCGCCCGGCCCCTTTCACTTTAGTGATGAACCAGCATGCCGGTCAGCCAGTAAGCCTGGACCAGGGTGATCAGGCCGACGATGGTGGCGAAGAACAGGCTGTGCTTGACGGTGAAGCGGAACAGGTCGGATTCCTTGCCGACCAGGCCGGTAGCGGCGCAGGCCACGGCGATCGATTGCGGCGAGATCATCTTGCCGGTTACGCCGCCGCTGGTGTTGGCCGCCACCAGCAGGGTGTCGTTGACCCCGATCTGGTGCGCGGTGGTGGCCTGCAGCGAGCTGAACAGGGCGTTGGACGAGGTGTCCGAGCCGGTCAGGAACACGCCCAGCCAGCCGAGGAACGGCGAGAAGAACGGGAACGCGGCGCCGGTACCGGCCAGCACCAGGGCCATGGTCGAGGACATGCCCGAGTAGTTGGTGACGAAGGCAAAAGCCAACACCATGCCGATCGACAGAATTGGCCAGCGCAGTTCCCAGAAGGTTTCTTTGAAAGTGGTAAGACCAGTTTTGAAGTTGATCTTCAGCACCGCCATCGAGATCAGCGCCGAGAGGAAGATCGCGGTGCCGGTGGCGGAGATCGGGTCGAGCTTGAACACCGCCGGCATGGCGGTCGGCGCGGCAACGATCGGTGCGGTCTTGATCACCAGCTGGTCGAGGTGCGGGATGGCGAAGTTGAACACGAAGTTGTACATCGCGCCGCCCGGAGCGAAAGCCGCCTTGAACGGCTTCAGGGTCCAGATGGTGACCAGCACGGTGAGGATCAGGAACGGCGACCAGGCCTTGAAAATCTCGCCAAAGCTGTACGGGCTAGGCTGGCTGCCGCTTGGCTGCACAACGGCTGCGCCGACACTGCCTTTGGCCTCGCTGAACGCACGCTTGGGCTGCCAGACTTTCAGGAACAGGGTGAGGCAGATCAGGCTGGCCAGTGCCGAGGTGATGTCTGGCAGTTCCGGGCCGATGAAGTTCGAGGTGAAGTACTGGGTGACGGCAAAGCTCAGGCCAGCGACCAGGGCGGCAGGCCAGGTTTCCTTCACGCCACGCAGGCCGTCCATCATGAACACCAGCCAGAACGGCACGAACAGCGACAGCAACGGCAGCTGGCGGCCGGTCATGGCGCCGATGTGGAAGGCGTCGATACCGGTGACCTGGCCGGCCACGATGATCGGGATACCCAGGGCGCCGAAGGCCACTGGCGCGGTGTTGGCGATCAGGCACAGGCCGGCAGCGTACAGCGGGTTGAAGCCCAGGCCCACCAGCAGTGCGGCAGTGATGGCCACCGGTGCGCCAAAGCCCGCCGCACCTTCGAGGAAGGCGCCGAAGCAGAAGCCGATCAGCAGCACTTGCAGGCGCTGGTCGTCGGTAATCGACAGCACCGAGCTGCGGATCACTTCGAACTGGCCGCTCTTGACCGTGAGTTTGTACAGGAACACCGCGGCAACGATGATCCAGGCAATTGGCCAGAGGCCATAGAGGAAGCCGTAACCCGCGGCGGCGAGGGCCATGTCGACAGGCATCTGGAAGGCGAAGATCGCCACCAGGATCGACAGCGCGAGGGTGATGCTGCCCGCTACGTGGCCCTTGAGGCGGAACACGGCGAGGGCCAGGAAGAAGAACACGATAGGGATGACCGCCGCCAGTGCGGACAGGCCAAGACTACCAAGCGGGCTATAGAGTTGTTGCCAGGTTTGCATATGGGGTGGCCCCTAATTGTTGTTGGTCAGGCACTGGCATTGGATAATTGGTAAGACCAATTTACAATGGCTGGGCGCTAGGTTAAAAGCGCTGCCGTGGGTGTGTCAATTTGTCCCGTGCAAAACTTTGGTCGCGTGCCGATGAGCGGGCGTCTGATGTGCTCGGAAAATCGCGGCTTGATGGGTGTTTGCGTGGCCTGGATCGGCGAGAATAGGCACCCCCTGAAATTTGCCGGGGGTTTGTGGAGAGCATGTGATGGTTTTTGATCAGGTACGCCAACGGCGCCTGTCCGACGACATTGTCGATCGGCTGGAAGGGATGATTCTGGAAGGCACGCTGACCTCGGGGCAGCGGCTGCCGGCCGAGCGCGTCCTGGCCGAGCAGTTTGGTGTGTCCCGCCCGTCACTGCGTGAGGCGATCCAGAAGCTGGTGGCCAAGGGGCTGCTGGTCAGCCGTCAGGGCGGGGGCAATTTTGTGGCGGAGTCGTTGGGGTCCACCTTCAGCGACCCGTTGCTGCAGTTGCTCGAGCACAGTGCCGAAGCGCAGCGTGACCTGCTCGAGTTCCGCCATACCCTGGAGGCGTCCTGCGCCTATTACGCTGCCCAGCGTGCCACCGAGCCGGACCGGGCGCGGTTGAAGGCGGCCTTCGATACGCTGCAGGACTGCTATGCCAGGGTCGATGAGGTGACCCGTGCGGAAGAGGGCGCGGCTGATGCGCGCTTCCACCTGGCGATCGCCGAGGCCAGCCATAACGCGGTGTTGCTGCACACCATCCGGGGTTTGTTCGACCTGCTCAAACGCAACGTGGTGACCAACATCGGCGGCATGTACCAGCAGCGCACCGAAACCCGGGACATGCTGATCAGCCAGCACCGGGAACTGTACCTGGCGATTGTCGAGGGCAGGGCGGAGGATGCGCGAGAGGTGTCCAGCCGGCACATTTTGTATGTGCAGGAGGTGCTGCATGAGGCGCACGAAGAAGCGCAGCGGGTGGCACGGGCGGAGCGGCGCAGCGGGCGCTGAGACTTTTAAAGGCAGTACCGGCCTCTTCGCGGGCAAGCCCGCTCCCACAGAATAGGCGCCGGGCTTGAATCTGGTGCCATTCCTGTGGGGCGTGCGTGCCCGCGAAGAGGCCGCTCCCACAGGATAGGCGCCGGGCTTGAATCTGGTGCCATTCCTGTGGGAGCGGGCTTGCCCGCGAAGAGGCCGGAACAGGTTGAAGAGTAGTTACTCTTCCTTGCCCTTGTTCCGCACAGCCCGCTGCAGCTCGCGGTTGGAATCGCGTTCGCGCATGGTGTCGCGCTTGTCGAATTCCTTCTTGCCCTTGCCCAGTGCGATTTCGCACTTGATCAGGTGCTTGCTCCAGTACAGCGCCAAAGCCACACAGGTGTAGCCTTTTTGCGCCACAGCCGCTTCCACGCGCTCGAGCTCGCGCTTGTTCAGCAGCAGCTTGCGGGTGCGTGTAGGGTCGGCGATGACGTGGGTGCTGGCCGTGGTCAGCGGGGTGATGTGGCTGCCGAACAGCCAGGCCTCACCGTCCTTGAGCAGCACGTAGCTGTCAGTCAGGTGCGCCTTGCCGGCTCGCAGGCTTTTTACTTCCCAGCCGGACAGGACCAGCCCGGCCTCGAACTTGTGTTCGATGAAGTAATCGTGTCGCGCTTTCTTGTTTTGCGCGATGGTCCCGGTCGGATGTTTTTTTTGCTTAGCCATAGGGGCGGCATTATAGGCAAGTCCGCGCGTCGTCCGCTATGGGATTTCGGTGTGCTTGAGCCACTGGAATGAATACCGGACAATACAAACCCTGTCATACGCACAGAACCTGTTTTCGGCACGCTGCGAAGCGCCGCCACCCAGCCTTGGAAGTGACGCCTGGATGACTACCCATATTCAACGCTCCGCCCTGCTGCCATACCCCGCCCAGGCGCTTTACGATCTGGTCAACGATGTGGCCAGCTACCCTGAGTTTTTGCCGTGGTGCTCGGCCTCGACGGTGATCGAAACCAGCGATACACACATGCGTGCCAAGCTCGAAGTGGCCAAGGGGGGTATGAGCCAGCACTTCGTGACGCGTAACGTGCTGGTGCCGGGGCAGTCCATCGAGATGAACCTCGAAGAAGGGCCGTTCACCCAGCTGCATGGTGTTTGGGTGTTCAAGCCGCTGGGTGAAAAAGCCTGCAAGATCAGCCTGGACCTGTCCTTCGATTACGCCGGGCCGATTGTGCGCGCCACGTTGGGCCCGCTATTCAATCAGGCGGCGAATACGCTGGTCGATGCGTTCTGCCAGCGTGCCAAGCAATTGAATGCCTGACGGATAAGGTGCAAACAAAAAGCCCGGACCAGGTCCGGGCTTTTTTGCATCTGCTGTTCCCGCTTAGCGGGTTTCCAGCGGTGCGGGGGTCGGGACCGGGGTGGTCTCGATGGTGTCGATCTCGCGCTGGATGGACTCTTCGGTCGAACCAGGCTTGGCCGGTTTTTCTACAGGTTGCGCTGCCGGCTGTTCGGCCTGGCCTGGCTCGGTGGCCGGGCTGACGGTGGTGTCGCTGCTGCCACCGAGGATTTCCTGATCGCGGCTGACGCCTGGCATGAAGTCGCCAGACAGGCTGACCAGTTGATCGCTTTCGTTGAAAAATACACTCATGCGTTCTTGCTGGCGCTTACCGCCACCAGGCTGCAGGCTGTACAGGTAATCCCAACGATTGGTGTTGAAAGTGTCCTGAATCAGCGGGTTGCCCATGATAAACCTTACTTGCCGTCGGGTCATTCCCGGGCGTAATTGGTCTATCATGTCTTGCGTGACGACATTGCCCTGCTGGATGTCGATTTTGTAAACCCCGGGAAACGAGCAACCGGCGAGTGCGAGCAGTCCCACTAGGGTGAGGCTGGTTAGCAAGAGCTTGGTGTTTTGCATCGGTGGGCGACTTCCACTATCTTGGCTGGACAACGTAAACCCCGATCATACCCGTATTAAGAGAAGCTGCGAAGCAGCATCGGCGAGAAAGCTGACCATGGTTGAAAATAGCGAATTGCGCAAAGCCGGCCTCAAGGTGACCCTGCCTCGAGTCAAGATCCTTCAGATGCTCGACTCTACCGAGCAGCGTCACATGAGTGCAGAGGATGTCTACAAGGCGCTGATGGAGGCTGGCGAGGATGTAGGCCTGGCCACCGTCTATCGCGTGCTGACCCAGTTCGAGGCGGCGGGTCTGGTGGTTCGCCATAACTTCGACGGCGGTCATGCAGTGTTCGAGCTGGCTGATGGCGGTCACCACGACCACATGGTGAACGTGGATACCAGTGAAGTCATCGAATTCATGGACGCCGAAATCGAGAAGCGCCAGCGCGAAATCGTGGCCGAGCATGGCTTCGAGCTGGTGGACCACAATCTGGTCCTGTACGTGCGTAAGAAGAAGTAACGGTTTTTCGTTATGGATAGCAAAGGCGACCTTCGGGTCGCCTTTGTGCTTTATAGCCGGGCTG
The DNA here is from genome assembly GCF_058782925.1 of Pseudomonas sp. FW305-E2. NCBI lineage: Bacteria > Pseudomonadati > Pseudomonadota > Gammaproteobacteria > Pseudomonadales > Pseudomonadaceae > Pseudomonas > Pseudomonas sp. FW305-E2. The sequence goes on from NZ_JBYSYE010000016.1 coordinate 38,543, forward strand.
AAAGAGTGTGAGATTCCTGTGGGAGCGGCCTTGCGTCGCGAAAGGGCTGCCGGGCAGCCCCAGCGATAGGTGGGTTGAAGCTGAAATCCTGGGGCCGCTTTGCGACCCTTTCGCGACGCAAGGCCGCTCCCACAGGGATCGCGCCAGCTTTTAGAAATTGAGCAAGACAGCTGCTCCCACACGGATCGCGCCAGCTTTTAGAAAATTGAGCAAGACAGTTGCTCCCACATTGACCGCGTCTGCTGGGTAGGGGCTCAGGCCTTGCCGCTCACCACCATCTTGCGTGCATGGGCCAGGGATTCCTTGGTCAGGTCGATACCGCCGAGCATCCGCGCCACTTCTTCCACGCGCTCACGCTTGCCAAGGCTAGCCACGGCGGTGTGGGTGGTGTCGCTGTTGCGCACCTTGTGCACGAACAAATGGTGATGCCCCTGCGCCGCCACCTGCGGCAGGTGGGTCACGGTCAGTACCTGGCCGCGCTCGCCCAGGCGCCGCAGCAGTTGGCCGACGATTTCTGCCGTTGGCCCGCCAATACCCACGTCGACTTCGTCGAACACCAGAGTAGGAATGCGCGAGGTCTGCGCGGTAATGACCTGGATCGCCAGGCTGATACGTGACAGTTCACCGCCCGACGCCACCTTCGCCAGGCCCTTGAGCGGCTGGCCAGGGTTGGCACTGACCAGCAGTTCGATCTGCTCCAGCCCATGGGGTGACAGTTCGGCGCCTTCGTTCGCTGTCAGTTCGATGCAGAAGCGCCCGCCAGGCATGCCCAGGCGCTGGATTTCCTGCTCCACCGCGCCTGCCAGCTGCTGCGCTGCTTGCTGGCGCAGGCCGCTGAGTTCGCGCGCCTTCTCTTTATAGTGCTGGGCGTAGGCGGCAAGCTCTTCGCCCAGCCGCTCGATCGACTCGTCACTGGCGTTAAGGCCTTCCAGCTCCTCCATCAGTTGCTGTTGCAGGTGGGGCAGCTCGGTGGGGTGCACCCGGTGTTTGCGCGCCAGGGTGTAGATGGTGTCCAGGCGCTCTTCCAGGGCTTGCAGGCGCATCGGGTCGGCGTCGAAATTGTCGAGGAAGCGGTTGAGTTCGCCCACGGCTTCCTCGACCTGAATCTGCGCGCTGGCGATCAGGTTGGCTGCTTCGTTCAGTGCCTTGGGCGAGTTGGTGGCGGCACCCAGGCGGTTGAGGCTGGAGGTGAGGGCGCTCAGCACATTGCCCGAATCACTCTCGCTGCACTGGTCGATGACCTGGCGGCAGATGCCGAACAGGGCTTCGGCGCTGGTCAGGTTCTTGTGTTCCTGTTCCAGCTGCTCCAGTTCGTGCTCGCCCAGGCCGAGGTTGTCCAGTTCTTCTAACTGGTAACTGAGCAACTGGTGGCGGGCGCGCTGCTCGTCGCCCGAGTTGGACAGGCGCTCCAGCTCCAGGCGGGTCTGGTTCCAGCGCTTGGCTGCAAGCTGTACCTGGCGGGCCAGGTCGACGGCGCCGGCATACTCGTCAAGCAAGCGGCGGTGGGTGTCGGTCTTGAGCAGGGACTGGTGCTCATGCTGGCTGTGGATATCGATCAGCAGTTCGCCCAGCGCCTTGAGGTCGCCGAGCGGGCAGGGCGTGCCGTTGATGTAGCCGCGGCTGCGGCCTTCGGCGGTAATCACCCGGCGCAGGATGCACAGGCCTTCGTTGTCCAGGTCGCGCTCGGCCAGCCAGGTGTGCGCTTCGGGAATGTCCACCAGGTCGAAGGTGGCCAGGATGTCCGCTTTGTCGGTGCCGGGGCGCACCACGCCGCTGTCGGCACGGTCGCCCAGGGCAAGGCCGAGGGCGTCGAGCATGATCGATTTGCCGGCACCGGTCTCGCCGGTGATGACGGACATGCCACGGGCGATCTCGAGGTCGAGGTGCTCGACGATGGCGTAGTTGTGAATGGACAGGTGCACCAGCATGGGGGCGGCTCCCGGAAATCAGGTCTGGTTATTTATACAGTACTTTTTTCAGGCCTGCCAATGCCCCTTCGCAGATTCTGTTGCAGCCTCGAAAACCACCTTGCCCCTTGAACCTGGTTTTTCCGGCCCCATATAGCCGACATCCAAGGCGAGCCTGGCTCGCAGTCCACAAAATTGCGCAGGAGAGACCCCATGGCTGATGAGCAGCTGAACGAGAAAGACCTTAACGTGGAAGAAACCGGTGCAGGCAATGCAGCTGATACCCGTGTTCTGGAGCTCGAGGAACAGCTGGCCGCAGCCAAGGACCAGGCGCTGCGCGCCGTTGCCGACCTGCAGAACGTACGCCGTCGTGCCGAGCAGGATGTGGAAAAAGCCCACAAGTTCGCCCTGGAGAAGTTCTCCAGCGACTTGCTGCCGGTGATCGACAGCCTGGAACTGGCCCTGGCTCACTCCAGTGCCGAGGATGAGCACGTCAAGCAGATCCGCGAAGGGGTCGAGCTGACCCTGAAGATGTTCCAGGACACCCTCAAGCGCTACAACCTTGAAGCTGTCGACCCGCACGGCCAGCCGTTCAACCCTGAGCACCACCAGGCCATGGCCATGCAGGAAAACGCCGAGGTCGAGCCAAACAGCGTGCTGAACGTGTTCCAGAAGGGTTACCTGCTGAATGGCCGCCTGCTGCGCCCCGCCATGGTGGTGGTCAGCAAGGCGCCGAGCGCGGCGCAACCCTCGATCAATGAAAAGGCTTGAAATCCTTCGGGGCATCCCCATCTAGGTGTCAAGCCTTCAAGTATTACCGCAGTTGGCCAAAGTAGTCGCTGCTACCAAATTCAAGTTTCGGGAGAGTTAACATGGGTAAAATCATCGGTATCGACCTGGGGACCACCAACTCGTGCGTCTCCATTCTGGAAAACGGTAACGTCAAAGTCATCGAAAACGCCGAAGGTGCGCGTACTACCCCTTCGATCGTGGCCTACGCCAACGATGGCGAAATCCTGGTTGGCCAGTCGGCCAAGCGCCAGGCTGTCACCAACCCGCACAACACCCTGTTCGCAGTGAAGCGCCTGATTGGCCGCCGCTTCGAAGAAGATGTCGTGCAGAAAGACATCAAGCTGGTGCCGTACAAGATCGTCAAGGCGAACAACGGTGACGCCTGGGTCGAGGCTGCTGGCAAGGAAATGGCTCCGCCGCAGATCAGCGCCGAAGTCCTGAAGAAAATGAAGAAGACCGCCGAAGACTACCTCGGCGAGCCGGTCACCGAAGCGGTCATCACCGTTCCGGCCTACTTCAACGACAGCCAGCGTCAGGCTACCAAAGACGCCGGCCGCATCGCTGGCCTGGACGTAAAACGCATCATCAACGAGCCGACTGCCGCTGCACTGGCGTACGGCATGGACAAGGCCAAGGGCGACCACACCGTCATCGTTTATGACCTGGGTGGTGGTACCTTCGACGTTTCGGTCATCGAAATCGCCGAAGTCGACGGTGAGCACCAGTTCGAAGTACTGGCTACCAACGGCGACACCTTCCTGGGTGGCGAAGACTTCGACATGCGCCTGATCGACTACCTTGTCGACGAGTTCAAGAAAGAGTCGGGCATGGACCTGAAGAACGATCCTCTGGCCCTGCAGCGCCTGAAAGAAGCCGCAGAAAAAGCCAAGATCGAGCTGTCGTCCGCTCAGTCGACCGACGTCAACCTGCCGTACATCACTGCAGATGCCACCGGTCCTAAGCACCTGAACGTGAAGATCTCCCGCGCCAAGCTGGAGTCGCTGGTCGAAGACCTGGTCAAGCGTACCATCGAGCCTTGCCGCATTGCCCTGAAAGACGCCGGCATCGACGCCAGCAAGATCGACGACGTGATCCTGGTCGGCGGTCAGACCCGCATGCCGCTGGTGCAGAAAGAAGTGGCCGACTTCTTCGGTAAAGAAGCGCGCAAGGACGTGAACCCGGACGAAGCCGTCGCCATGGGTGCTGCCATCCAGGGTGCGGTACTGGCCGGTGACGTAAAAGACGTACTGCTGCTGGACGTCAGCCCGCTGACCCTGGGTATCGAAACCATGGGTGGCGTGATGACCGCGCTGATCGAGAAGAACACCACCATCCCGACCAAGAAGTCGCAGGTGTTCTCGACTGCTGACGACAACCAGAGCGCCGTGACCATTCACGTGCTGCAAGGTGAGCGTAAGCAGGCTGCGCAGAACAAGTCGCTGGGCAAGTTCGACCTGGCTGACATTCCGCCAGCACCGCGTGGCGTGCCGCAAATCGAAGTGACCTTCGACATCGACGCCAACGGCATCCTGCACGTAGGTGCGAAAGACAAGGCCACCGGCAAGACTCAGTCGATCGTGATCAAGGCCAACTCCGGCCTGTCGGACGAAGAGATCGAGCGCATGGTGCGTGACGCCGAGGCCAACGCCGAGGAAGACCGCAAGTTCGAAGAGCTGGCGGCTGCCCGTAACCAGGGTGACGCGCTGGTGCACTCGACCCGCAAGATGGTCGCTGACGCAGGTGACAAGGTTACCGCTGAAGAGAAAACCGCCATCGAGGCCGCCGTTGTTGCCCTGGAAGCCGCTGTCAAAGGCGACGACAAGGCTGCCATCGACGCCAAGGTTGAAGAGCTGTCCAAGGTCTCTGCCCCGGTTGCCCAGAAGATGTACGCCGAGCAGTCGGCTGAACAGCCTCAGGGTGGCGCGCAGCAGGCCGAGCCGGAAGCCAAGCACGATGACGTGGTTGACGCCGAGTTCGAAGAAGTGAAAGACAACAACAAGCAGTAATCCCTGCATGTTGTCGGCCGGTTCACCGTCGTTTGCCGGTGAGCTGGTAGGATGTCGCCGCGCGGGGGCTTGCTCCCGCGTTGGCGTATCTGGAATTCGAGAATTTTTACAGCATCTGTCAGCGGCTCTTGAGGGTCGTAAGCGGGTGCTGATGGCGTGGCGCAGATGCCACACGCCCAACAAGGTGCAAATGACCTATGTCCAAGCGTGATTATTATGAGGTCCTGGGTGTCGAGCGCGGCGCCACTGAAGCGGACCTCAAGAAGGCTTACCGCCGTTTGGCGATGAAGTACCACCCGGACCGCAACCCGGGCGATAAAGAATCGGAAGACAAGTTCAAGGAGGCCAACGAGGCCTACGAAGTGCTGTCAGACGCGAGCAAGCGTGCGGCCTTCGACCAGTATGGCCATGCGGGTGTCGACCCAAGCATGGGTGGCGGTGGTGCCGGCTTTGGTGGTGCCAATTTCTCCGACATCTTCGGCGATGTGTTCAGCGACTTCTTCGGCGGCGGTCGCGGTGGTGGTCGAGGCGGTGCACAGCGCGGCAGCGACCTGCGCTACACCTTGGAGCTGAACCTGGAAGAAGCGGTGCGTGGCACCACGGTCAGCATCCGCGTGCCTACCCTGGTCAACTGCCAGCCTTGCGACGGTTCCGGTGCCAAGAAGGGCTCGACCCCGTCGACCTGCCCGACCTGTGGTGGTATCGGCCAGGTGCGCATGCAGCAAGGCTTCTTCTCGGTGCAGCAAACCTGCCCGCGCTGCCATGGCCAAGGCAAGATCATTACCGATCCGTGCACTTCGTGCCATGGTGAAGGGCGTGTCGAGGAATACAAGACGCTGTCGGTCAAGGTGCCGGCAGGTGTCGATACCGGCGACCGCATCCGTCTGTCGGGTGAGGGCGAGGCCGGTACTCATGGTGGCCCGACTGGCGACCTGTACGTGGTGATCAGCGTGCGTGAGCACGAAATCTTCCAGCGCGATGGCAAGCACCTGTACTGTGAAGTGCCGATCAGCTACACCGATGCTGCCCTGGGCGGCGAGCTGGAAGTGCCGACCCTGGATGGTCGCGTGAAGCTGAAGATTCCGGAAGGCACCCAGACCGGTAAGCAGTTCCGTCTGCGTGGCAAGGGTGTTGCGCCGGTGCGTGGGGGTGGTGCGGGTGACCTGCTGTGCCGTGTGGCCGTAGAAACCCCGGTCAATCTCAGTCGCCGTCAGCGTGAGCTGCTCGAAGAGCTGCGTGATTCGCTGGAAGGCGACAGTTCCCACTCGCCCAAGGCCAGCGGCTGGTTCGATGGTGTGAAGCGCTTCTTCGGCGATCTCTGACAAGGAACAGGTTATGCGACGTATTGCAGTGATGGGCGCGGCGGGGCGGATGGGCAAAACCCTCATCGAAGCCGTGCAACAAACCTCGGGCGCGGGGCTGACCGCAGCGATCGATCGCCCTGACAGCTCGTTGGTCGGGGCTGATGCCGGAGAGCTGGCGGCACTTGGCCGAATTGGCGTGCTGTTGTCCGACGACCTGGCCAAGGTTGCCGACGAGTTCGATGTGCTGATCGATTTCACTCACCCCTCGGTGACCCTGAAAAACCTCGCGTTCTGCCGCAAGCATGGCAAGGCGATGATCATCGGCACGACCGGTTTTACAGTCGAAGAGAAGCAGCTGTTGGCCGAAGCTGGCAAGGACATTCCAATCGTGTTCGCCGCCAACTTCAGCGTGGGTGTCAACCTTAGCCTCAAGCTGCTGGATATGGCTGCGCGGGTGCTGGGCGATGATGTCGATATCGAAATCATCGAGGCGCACCACCGGCACAAGGTCGATGCGCCATCGGGTACTGCACTGCGCATGGGTGAAGTGGTTGCCAATGCGCTGGGCCGTGATCTGCAGGAAGTGGCCGTGTATGGTCGTGAAGGGCAGACCGGTGCGCGCGATCGCAAGACCATCGGTTTCGCTACCGTGCGTGCCGGCGATGTGGTGGGCGATCACACCGTGTTGTTCGCTGCTGAAGGCGAGCGCCTGGAAATCACCCACAAGGCCTCCAGCCGCATGACCTTCGCCAAGGGGGCCGTACGTGCGGCGCTGTGGCTGGATGGGCGCGAACCTGGGCTGTACGACATGCAGGATGTGCTTGAACTGCGTTAAGTCGTGAGTGGGGTGTTGGCTGCTTCGCGGGCTTGCCCGCTCCCACAGGTACAGCGTTGCTCTTGGGCTGGTGCGATCCCTGTGGGAGCGGGCGAGCCCGCGAAGAGGCTGGCGTGGATGTCAGCCTGTCGCATCGATGTGTTTTAGAGACACATATCCGGTAGACCGAAAACACACTTTTCTGTAAGCTACAGCTTTAGTGTGTCCACTAAAAGCGCGCAGCGAATTGAATTCAGCACATGAAAGCGGGGTGACGTGTCCATACGTCACTCCGCTTTTTTGCAACCTGCGATCGCCCTTTCATGCTTGATTTACGGGAGGTCTTCTTGACAAAGCCAGCCATACTCGCCCTTGCCGACGGCAGTATTTTCCGCGGTGAAGCCATCGGTGCCGACGGTCAGACCGTTGGTGAGGTGGTATTCAACACCGCTATGACCGGCTACCAGGAAATCCTTACAGACCCTTCCTACGCGCAGCAAATCGTTACCCTGACCTACCCGCACATCGGCAACACCGGTACTACCCCGGAAGACGCCGAGTCGAACCGCGTCTGGTCCGCTGGCCTGGTCATCCGTGACCTGCCGCTGCTGGCCAGCAACTGGCGTAATACCCAGTCGCTGCCTGAGTACCTCAAGGCTAACAACGTCGTTGCCATTGCCGGCATCGACACCCGTCGCCTGACCCGTATCCTGCGTGAAAAGGGCGCCCAGAACGGCTGCATTCTGGCGGGTGACAACATCAGCGAAGAAGCTGCCATCGCCGCTGCCCGCGGCTTCCCGGGCCTGAAGGGCATGGACCTGGCCAAGGTCGTTTCCACCAAGGAACGTTACGAGTGGCGCTCCAGCGTGTGGGAGCTGAAAACCGACAGCCACCCGACCATCGACGCTGCCGACCTGCCGTACCACGTGGTTGCCTTCGACTATGGCGTCAAGCTGAACATCCTGCGCATGCTGGTGGCCCGCGGCTGCCGCGTGACCGTGGTGCCAGCCCAGACCCCGGCCAGCGAAGTGCTGGCACTCAACCCGGACGGCGTGTTCCTGTCCAACGGCCCGGGTGACCCTGAGCCGTGCGACTACGCGATCCAGGCGATCAAGGAAATCCTCGAAACCGAGATCCCGGTATTCGGCATCTGCCTCGGCCACCAGCTGCTGGCCCTGGCTTCCGGCGCCAAGACCGTGAAAATGGGCCACGGCCACCACGGTGCCAACCACCCGGTCCAGGACCTGGATACCGGTGTGGTCATGATCACCAGCCAGAACCACGGCTTCGCCGTTGACGAGGCGACCCTGCCGGGTAACGTTCGCGCCATTCACAAGTCGCTGTTCGACGGCACCCTGCAGGGTATCGAGCGTACCGACAAGAGCGCGTTCAGCTTCCAGGGCCACCCTGAAGCGAGCCCTGGCCCGACCGACGTCGCGCCTCTGTTCGATCGTTTCACCGATGCCATGGCCAAGCGCCGCTGAGCATCCTGCTTCAAGGCCCCGGGCCGGCACCTGCCGCGCCCGGCAGCGCCTGACCCAGATTGTTCAAAGCGGCTTGCCGACTGACCCCGGATTTGAGTGACCACCATGCCAAAACGTACAGACATCAAAAGCATCCTGATTCTCGGCGCTGGCCCGATCGTGATCGGCCAGGCCTGCGAATTCGACTACTCCGGCGCGCAGGCCTGTAAAGCCCTGCGCGAGGAAGGTTTCCGCGTCATCCTGGTGAACTCCAACCCAGCCACCATCATGACCGACCCGGCCATGGCCGACGCCACCTACATCGAGCCGATCAAGTGGCAATCGGTGGCCAAGATCATCGAGAAAGAGCGCCCGGACGCCGTCCTGCCGACCATGGGTGGCCAGACCGCCCTGAACTGCGCCCTGGACCTGGAGCGCCACGGCGTTCTGGAGAAGTTCGGCGTAGAGATGATCGGTGCCAACGCTGACACCATCGACAAGGCCGAAGACCGCTCGCGCTTCGACAAGGCCATGAAGGACATCGGCCTGGAGTGCCCGCGCTCCGGTATCGCCCACAGCATGGAAGAGGCCAATGCGGTCCTCGAGAAGCTTGGCTTCCCATGCATCATTCGCCCGTCGTTCACCATGGGCGGCACCGGCGGCGGTATCGCTTACAACCGTGAAGAGTTCGAAGAAATCTGCACCCGTGGTCTGGACCTGTCGCCGACCAAAGAGCTGCTGATCGACGAATCGCTGATCGGCTGGAAGGAATACGAGATGGAGGTGGTCCGCGACAAGAAGGACAACTGCATCATCGTTTGCTCGATCGAGAACTTCGACCCGATGGGTGTGCACACCGGTGACTCGATCACGGTTGCCCCGGCACAGACCCTGACCGACAAGGAATACCAGATCATGCGCAACGCCTCGCTGGCGGTGCTGCGTGAAATCGGTGTGGAAACCGGCGGTTCCAACGTCCAGTTCGGCATTTGCCCGAACACCGGCCGCATGGTCGTCATCGAGATGAACCCGCGTGTATCGCGTTCGTCCGCCCTGGCCTCCAAGGCTACCGGCTTCCCGATCGCCAAGATCGCCGCCAAGCTGGCCATTGGTTACACCCTCGACGAGCTGCAGAACGACATCACTGGCGGTCGCACCCCAGCGTCCTTCGAACCGTCGATCGACTACGTCGTCACCAAGCTGCCACGCTTCGCCTTCGAGAAATTCCCGAAAGCCGACGCCCGCCTGACCACCCAGATGAAATCCGTGGGTGAAGTCATGGCCATCGGCCGTACTTTCCAGGAATCCCTGCAGAAAGCCCTGCGCGGCCTGGAAGTCGGCGCCTGCGGCCTCGACCCGAAAGTCGACCTGGCCAGCCCGGAAGCCGCCAGCATCCTCAAGCGTGAACTGACCGTGCCGGGTGCCGAGCGTATCTGGTACGTGGCTGACGCCATGCGTTCGGGCATGACCTGCGAAGAAATCTTCAATCTGACCGGCATCGACATGTGGTTCCTGGTGCAGATGGAAGACCTGATCAAGGAAGAAGAGAAGGTCAAGACCCTGGCCCTGTCGGCAATCGACAAGGACTACATGCTGCGCCTCAAGCGCAAGGGCTTCTCGGACCAGCGCCTGGCAGTCCTGCTGGGCATCACCGACAAGAACCTGCGTCGCCACCGCCACAAGCTGGAAGTGTTCCCGGTGTACAAGCGCGTCGACACCTGCGCCGCCGAGTTCGCCACCGACACCGCCTACCTGTACTCCACCTACGAGGAAGAGTGCGAGGCCAACCCGTCGACCCGCGACAAGATCATGATCCTGGGTGGCGGCCCGAACCGTATCGGCCAAGGTATCGAGTTCGACTACTGCTGCGTACACGCCGCCCTGGCGCTGCGTGACGACGGTTACGAGACCATCATGGTCAACTGCAACCCGGAAACCGTCTCCACCGACTACGACACTTCCGACCGCCTGTACTTCGAGCCGCTGACCCTGGAAGACGTGCTGGAAGTCTGCCGCGTCGAGAAGCCGAAGGGCGTGATCGTTCACTACGGCGGCCAGACCCCGCTGAAGCTGGCCCGCGCTCTGGAAGAAGCAGGCGTGCCGATCATCGGTACCAGCCCTGACGCCATCGACCGCGCCGAAGACCGTGAGCGCTTCCAGCAGATGGTTCAGCGCCTGAACCTGCTGCAGCCGCCAAACGCCACCGTGCGCAGCGAAGAAGAGGCTATCCGTGCTGCGGGCAGCATCGGCTACCCGCTGGTCGTGCGTCCGTCCTACGTACTGGGCGGCCGTGCCATGGAGATCGTCTACGAGCTGGACGAGCTCAAGCGCTACCTGCGTGAAGCGGTACAAGTGTCGAACGACAGCCCGGTACTGCTCGACCACTTCCTCAACTGCGCCATCGAGATGGACGTGGATGCGGTGTGCGACGGCACCGACGTGGTCATCGGCGCGATCATGCAGCACATCGAACAGGCCGGCGTACACTCCGGCGACTCGGCGTGCTCGCTGCCACCTTACTCGCTGAGCAAGGAAGTGCAGGACGAAGTCCGCGTTCAGGTCAAGAAAATGGCGCTGGAGCTGGGCGTGGTCGGCCTGATGAACGTGCAGTTGGCCCTGCAGGGCGACAAGATCTACGTGATCGAAGTCAACCCGCGTGCCTCGCGTACCGTACCGTTCGTGTCCAAGTGCATCGGCACGTCCCTGGCGATGATCGCGGCCCGTGTCATGGCGGGTAAAACCCTGAAAGAGCTGGGCTTCACCCAGGAAATCATCCCGAACTTCTACAGCGTGAAGGAAGCCGTCTTCCCGTTCGCCAAGTTCCCAGGGGTTGACCCGATCCTCGGCCCTGAGATGAAATCGACCGGTGAAGTCATGGGTGTCGGTGACAGCTTCGGTGAAGCCTTCGCCAAAGCCCAGATGGGTGCCAGTGAAGTGCTGCCGACTGGCGGTACCGCGTTCATCAGCGTACGCGACGACGACAAGCCACAAGTGGCCGGCGTTGCCCGCGACCTGATCGCCCTAGGCTTCGAAGTGGTTGCCACTGCCGGCACCGCCAAGGTTATCGAGGCGGCTGGCCTGAAAGTGCGCCGTGTGAACAAAGTGACCGAAGGTCGCCCGCACGTGGTCGACATGATCAAGAACGACGAAGTGTCGCTGATCATCAATACCACCGAAGGTCGCCAGTCGATCGCCGACTCCTACTCGATTCGTCGCAATGCGCTGCAGCACAAGATTTACTGCACCACTACCATTGCGGCTGGTGAAGCCATCTGCGAAGCGCTGAAATTCGGTCCGGAAAAGACCGTTCGTCGCTTGCAGGATCTGCATGCAGGACTGAAAGCATGAGCATTACCAAATACCCGATGACCGTCCAGGGCGCTCGCGCCCTGGAAGAAGAGCACCTGTTCCTGAGCAAGACCGAGCGCCCGCGCCTGAGTCAGGCCATTGGTGAAGCGCGTGAGCTGGGTGACCTCAAGGAAAACGCCGAATACCATGCCGCCCGTGAGGAGCAGGGCATGGTCGAAGCGCGTATCCGTGATATCGAAGGCCGTCTGCAGAATTCGGTGGTCATCGATGTGACCACCATCCCTCACACCGGCAAGGTGATTTTCGGTACCACCGTGGTACTGGCCAACACCGAAACCGATGAAGAGGTGACCTACCAGATCGTTGGCGAGGATGAAGCTGACGTGAAGCAGGGCAAGCTGTCGAGCGGCGCACCCATTGCCCGTGCCATCATCGGCAAGGAAGAAGGTGATACTGTCGTCGTCAAGACGCCTAGTGGCACGGTCGAGTACGAGATTGTCGAAGTCAAGCACATCTGACCGACGCCTGCGGGCGCCATCCCTCGAGGGGATCCTCTGGCAACTGGCCCAGGTTTTCTGGGTCGGTGGCCTGTGGGTGTTCCATGTCGGGCTGGTGCCTGCGCTCAAGGTCAGTGGCCTGGCCCCGCTGCTGGTGCAGGATATCGCCGGGCAGATCGACCGCTGGTTGATCGGCGTGGCGTTGCTTGGCTTGTTGACCCAGCTGGCAGTGCTGGCGAGGGTGGACGGCCTGGCGGCCTGGTGGCGGCAGTTCCGCGGCCAGATGCTGTTGCTCGGCTTCGGGGCCTGCGTGGGGTATTACACCTTGCGCTACGGTATTTCCGTGGGCGAGCGCTGGCAGATGTTCTGCTTCCTGGTGCTGGGCTTTTCCGGCATCGTGCTGGTGGCCCAGCCGGTACCGGTCAGGGCGCGTTCACCGCGCCACTGATCGGAGCTACCGTTACTTGTAACGGTGGATGTTGGACAGCTGCTTGTTCGGCTGTGGGTTCTTGCGGTAGATCAGGGCTTTCTTGCCGATGGTCTGCACCAGCTCGGCACGGCCGGCCTTGCACAGCTCGGCGATGGTCTCGGCGCGTTCTTCGCGGTCTTCCGAGCGAATCTCGACCTTGATCAGCTCATGGTCGACCAGTGCGCGCTCCAGTTCGGCGATCACGCCTTCATTCAAACCGTTGCCAGCAACGATCAGGACCGGCTTCAGGTCATGACCAATGGACTTGTATTGCTTCTTCTGCTCGTTATTGAGCGGCATAATCTGACCCTTTCCGTCTGATTCTGTAAAATTGACCGGCATTTTACCCGAGGGCCACCGGCTCCGCCCAGTCAATCACGACGCATATCATCGAGGTGCCCCGTGGTACAACGTTCCAAAAGCAGCGCAAACTGGCTGCGAGAGCATTTCAACGACCCTTTTGTGAAGCAGGCGCAGAAGGATGGGTATCGCTCGCGTGCGAGCTACAAACTGCTGGAGATCCAGGAGAAGGACCGCCTTATCCGCCCAGGCATGAGCGTGATCGACCTCGGCGCGGCCCCTGGTGGCTGGTCCCAGGTGACCAGTCGTCTGATTGGTGGCCAGGGTCGCCTGATCGCTTCCGACATTCTGGAAATGGACTCGATCGCCGACGTGACCTTCATTCAGGGTGACTTCACCCACGACGAAGTGCTGCAGCGCATTCTCGAAGCGGTCGGCGATTCGCATGTAGACCTTGTGATTTCCGACATGGCCCCCAATATGAGTGGTACGCCCGCGGTGGACATTCCGCGTGCCATGTTCCTCTGCGAGCTGGCCCTCGATCTGGCGACCCGCGTACTCAAGCCCGGCGGCGACTTCCTGATCAAGATTTTCCAGGGCGAAGGTTTTGACGTGTACCTGAAGGACGTGCGCAGCAAGTTCGACAAGGTGCAAATGCGCAAGCCGTCGTCGTCACGGGACCGTTCCCGCGAGCAATACCTGTTGGGCAGGGGCTTCAAAGGGTAATGAAAGGTGTGAAGCGGGGTGGTCGATAGTTAATTCCAATCGGCCGCTGCGTCAGGATCGTCCGAACTTCGTGTAGTCTAGCTTTCACAAAGGGTTACAGACGGTGCCTGCGGCTGCGTAGGTAATGTAGTAAGTTAGGGCGATGAATATCATGCGAGGCACGGCTGCGTCGTGCGCCGGCCTCAGAGGGTAGCTAATTGAACGACATGGCAAAGAATCTGATCCTGTGGTTGATCATCGCAGCTGTCCTGGTGACAGTGATGAACAACTTCTCCAGCCCTAACGAGCCGCAGACCCTCAACTACTCCGACTTCATCCAGCAGGTCAAGGATGGCAAAGTCGAGCGTGTGACCGTCGATGGCTACATCATTACTGGCAAGCGCACCGATGGCGACAACTTCAAGACTGTGCGCCCGGCCATCACCGACAATGGCCTGATCGGCGATCTGGTCGACAACCACGTGGTCGTCGAAGGCAAGCAGCCTGAGCAACAGAGCATCTGGACGCAGTTGCTGGTGGCGAGCTTCCCGATCCTGGTGATCATTGCCGTGTTCATGTTCTTCATGCGCCAGATGCAAGGTGGCGCGGGCGGCAAGGGCGGGCCGATGAGCTTCGGCAAGAGCAAGGCGCGCCTGCTGTCCGAAGACCAGGTCAAGACCACGCTGGCTGACGTTGCGGGCTGCGACGAGGCCAAGGAAGAGGTTGGCGAGCTGGTCGAGTTCCTGCGCGATCCGGGCAAGTTCCAGCGCCTGGGTGGCCGTATCCCGCGCGGTGTGCTGATGGTCGGCCCACCCGGTACCGGTAAGACCCTGCTGGCCAAGGCCATCGCGGGCGAGGCGAAAGTACCGTTCTTCACCATTTCCGGTTCGGACTTCGTGGAAATGTTCGTGGGTGTCGGTGCCAGCCGTGTGCGCGACATGTTCGAGCAGGCCAAGAAGCACGCCCCGTGCATCATCTTCATCGACGAAATCGACGCCGTTGGTCGCCATCGTGGCGCCGGTATGGGCGGCGGTCACGACGAGCGTGAGCAAACCCTCAACCAGTTGCTGGTGGAGATGGACGGCTTCGAGATGAATGATGGCATCATCGTCATCGCCGCCACCAACCGTCCGGATGTGCTCGACCCTGCGCTGCTGCGCCCCGGCCGCTTCGACCGTCAGGTGGTGGTTGGCCTGCCGGACATTCGTGGTCGCGAGCAGATCCTCAAGGTGCACATGCGCAAGGTGCCGATCGGCGAGAACGTCAACCCGGCGGTCATCGCGCGGGGTACCCCAGGCTTCTCCGGTGCCGACCTGGCCAACCTGGTCAACGAGGCTTCGCTGTTTGCCGCGCGTTCCAACAAGCGCCTGGTCGAAATGAAAGAGTTCGAGCTGGCCAAGGACAAGATCATGATGGGCGCCGAGCGCAAGACCATGGTCATGTCCGAAAAGGAAAAGAGAAACACGGCCTATCACGAGGCCGGCCACGCCATTGTCGGTCGCCTGGTGCCTGAGCACGACCCGGTCTACAAGGTTTCGATCATCCCGCGTGGTCGTGCCTTGGGTGTGACCATGTTCCTGCCGGAAGAAGACCGCTACAGCCTCTCCAAGCGTGCGCTGATCAGCCAGATCTGCTCGCTGTATGGCGGCCGTATCGCCGAGGAGATGACCTTGGGCTTCGATGGCGTGACCACTGGCGCGTCCAACGACATCATGCGCGCCAGCCAGCTCGCTCGTAACATGGTGACCAAGTGGGGCCTGTCCGAGAAGCTCGGCCCGCTGATGTATGCAGAGGAAGAGGGCGAGGTGTTCCTCGGCCGCAGTGCCGGTAGCCAGCATGCCAGCGTGTCCGGCGAGACTGCCAAATTGATCGACTCCGAGGTGCGCAGCATCATCGATCAGTGCTATGCCACTGCCAAGCAGTTGCTGATCGACAACCGCGACAAGCTCGAGGCGATGACCGAAGCGCTGATGAAGTACGAGACCATCGATGCCGATCAGATTGACGACATCATGGCTGGGCGCACACCACGTGAGCCGCGTGATTGGGACGATGACAAGCACTCGGGCACGCCTGCGGCCCAGGATGAGCGTCCGGAATCGCCAATCGGCGGCCCAGCGGCTGAACACTAAGGGCATCTATGAGCTCAGTGCAGTACCCCACCCGGTTGCCTTGCGGCAGCCGGGTTCTTGATTTGTCGCATACCCATGTCATGGGTATTCTCAATATCACCCCCGATTCCTTCTCCGATGGCGGTCGCTTCAGTCAGCGCGACGAGGCCCTGCGCCATGCCGAAGCGATGGTGGCCGCTGGCGCAACGCTGATCGACATCGGTGGCGAGTCCACGCGCCCAGGTGCGCGTGCAGTGTCGGTGACCGAGGAGCTGGAGCGTGTGGCGCCAATGGTCGAGGCCATCAACAGTCGTCTCGACGTGGTCATTTCGGTCGATACCTCCACGCCTGCTGTCATGCGTGAAGCAGCCCGCCTGGGTGCCGGGCTGATCAACGACGTGCGGGCCCTGGAGCGCGATGGTGCCCTGGACGCTGCGGCGGACACCGGTCTGCCGGTGTGCCTCATGCACATGCGTGGCGAGCCGGGTAACATGCAGGACGATCCGCATTACGAGGACGTGACCGCCGACGTCACCCGTTATCTAGAACAGCGGATGGCCGCCTGCGCCGCAGCGGGCATCGATGCTGACAGAATCATCCTTGACCCGGGCTTCGGTTTCGCCAAGACACTGGCGCACAATCTGAGCCTGTTCAAGCACATGGACGCGCTCTATCGCCTTGGGCGCCCACTGCTGGTGGGTGTTTCACGAAAGAGCATGATCGGCCTGACGCTGGAACGTCCGGTCGGCGAGCGCTTGTACGGCAGCCTTGCGCTGGCGGCGTTGGCCATGACCAAGGGAGCGAGCATCCTTCGGGTACATGACGTGGCCGAAACCGTTGATGTGGTGCGCATGATCGCTGCGGTGCAAAACGCCGAATAAGAACATTGGAGTCCCTATGAGCAGAAAATACTTTGGTACCGACGGCATTCGTGGCCGCGTCGGCGAATACCCGATCACGCCTGACTTCATGCTGAAGCTTGGCTGGGCGGCCGGCATGGCCTTCCGCAAGCAAGGGCACTGCCGCGTGCTGGTGGGCAAGGACACGCGTATCTCCGGCTACATGTTCGAGTCCGCACTCGAAGCCGGCCTGTCCGCGGCAGGTGCCGATGTGATGCTGCTCGGGCCGATGCCGACACCGGCCATCGCTTACCTCACGCGTACCTTCCACGCCGAAGCCGGCATCGTCATCAGTGCCTCGCACAACCCGCACGATGACAACGGCATCAAGTTCTTCTCGGGCCAGGGCACCAAGCTGCCGGACGAGGTCGAGCTGATGATCGAAGAGCTGCTCGACCAACCGATGACCGTTATTGAGTCGGGCAAGCTGGGCAAGGTTTCGCGTATCAACGATGCCGCCGGCCGCTACATCGAATTCTGCAAGAGCAGCGTGCCGAGCAGCACCAGCTTCGAAGGCCTCAAGCTGGTGGTCGACTGCGCCCATGGTGCGACCTACAAGGTTGCGCCCAGCGTATTCCGTGAGCTGGGTGCCGACGTGACCGTGCTGCATGCGCAACCGGATGGCCTGAACATCAACGAAGGTTGCGGCTCGACACACATCGAATCGCTGCAGGCCGCTGTACTGGTCGGGCACGCCGATCTCGGCATTGCCTTTGACGGTGACGGCGATCGCGTGCTGATGGTCGACCACACGGGCGCCATCGTCGATGGCGACGAGCTGCTGTTCATCATCGCTCGCGACCTGCAGGAGCATGGCAAGCTGCAAGGCGGGGTGGTCGGTACGCTGATGAGTAACCTGGGCCTGGAGCTGGCGCTCAAGGACCTGGACATCCCGTTTGTGCGGGCCAAGGTCGGCGACCGTTACGTCATGGCCGAGCTGTTGGAGCGTGAATGGCTGGTCGGCGGTGAAAACTCCGGTCACGTCGTGTGCTGCAACCACACCACCACCGGCGATGCGATCATTGCCGCGCTGCAGGTGCTGATGGCGCTCAAGCGCCGGGGTGAAACCCTGGCCCAGGCCCGTCAGGCCCTGCGCAAGTGCCCACAGGTGCTGATCAATGTGCGCTTTGGCGCCAGCAAGGTCGACCCGCTGGAGCACCCCGCCGTCAAGGAAGCGAGTGCAAAGGTTACCGATGCGCTGGCGGGGCGTGGTCGCGTGCTGTTGCGCAAGTCCGGTACCGAGCCGCTGGTGCGGGTCATGGTTGAGGGCGAAGACGAAAGCCAGGTGCGGGCCCATGCTGAAGCACTGGCCAAACTGGTCAGCGAAGTTTGTGTCTGAAGGCGCTTGCCAGCGCAGATCTGGTTGGGTAAGATCTGCGCCCACTTTGACCGACGAGGTAAAGCATGCGTCGCCCTATGGTAGCTGGTAACTGGAAAATGCACGGTACCCGCGCTAGCGTCGCTGAGCTGACCAAAGGCTTGAGTAATCTCGCCTTGCCGAGCGGAGTGGAAGTCGCCGTATTTCCACCAGCCTTGTTCATCAATCAGGTGATTGATGGCCTGGCAGGTAAAGAAATTACTGTCGGTGCACAGAATTCTGCTGTACAACCCGAACAGGGTGCGCTGACCGGGGAAGTTGCTCCCGAGCAGCTGGTTGAAGCAGGTTGCAAGTTGGTGTTGATTGGCCATTCGGAGCGTCGCCAGATTATTGGTGAAACCGACGAAGTGCTCAATCGCAAGTTTGCAGCAGCCCAGGCCAAAGGCTTGAAGCCAGTGCTTTGCATAGGGGAAACCCTTGAGGAGCGCGAGGCTGGCAAAACGCTCGAAGTTGTCGGGCGTCAACTAAGCAGTATCATCGAAGCATTCGGTGTTAAGGCTTTTGCCGATGCAGTAATTGCCTATGAGCCTGTATGGGCCATCGGTACAGGCCTTACGGCCACGCCACAGCAGGCCCAGGATGTGCACGCCGCCATCCGCGGCCAGTTGGCGGCAGAAGATGCTGAAGTGGCTGCGAAGGTGCAGTTGCTATACGGCGGCAGCGTGAAGGCGGCCAATGCGGCCGAACTGTTCGGCATGCCGGATATCGATGGGGGGCTCATTGGTGGGGCTTCCCTGAACGCAGACGAATTCGGTGCAATTTGTCGCGCCGCAGGAAACTGAACAAATGCTGGAAACAGTCATCGTTGTTTTTCATCTGTTGGCAGCGCTGTCGCTTGTAGTGCTGGTTCTGTTGCAACAGGGTAAAGGTGCTGAAGCAGGTGCATCTTTCGGCGCGGGGGCTTCAAATACCGTGTTCGGGAGCCAAGGCTCTGCAACGTTCCTAAGTAAATTAACTGCTATACTCGCTGCCACTTTCTTTTTGACAGCACTTGGGTTAGGATACTTCGCGAAGCAACAAGCTCACCAGCTTAGCCAAGCAGGTCTTCCAGATCCAGCAGTGCTAGAAGTGAAAGAGCCGCAAAAACCGGCAGTTAATGATGATGTACCGGTGCTCCAGCAGCAGAAGAGCGAAACCACCAGTAATACGGGTGATGTACCTCCTCCGGCTCAAGAGCAGAAGTAACGGGTTTCAAGTAGTAGTATTGCCGAGGTGGTGGAATTGGTAGACACGCAACCTTGAGGTGGTTGTGCCCATAGGGTGTAGGGGTTCGAGTCCCCTTCTCGGTACCAATTAAAGCTTGAGAGCCCGCTTTAGCGGGCTTTCTTGTAGGTGAATGTTTGGATTTGACCCTCAACAGGGTTCGGTCTTATACTTTTGCCCCAGCTTTGTCGCGGGGTGGAGCAGCTTGGTAGCTCGTCGGGCTCATAACCCGAAGGTCGTTGGTTCAAATCCAGCCCCCGCAACCAGCTTCAGCGGAGCCCCTTTTCAGGGGCTTTTTGCTAACCGAACAGTTTCGGCGTCGTTGTCCTACGGCGCTTTCAGGGATGGGCGCTTCGCCCATTTTTTATTTGCACAGCATGCACGAGGGGGTTCAGGTGTCGAGCAAGCTAGAACAGTTGCAGGCCTTGTTGGCCCCGGTTGTCGAGGGTCTGGGCTATCAGTGCTGGGGGATCGAATACGTTTCCCAGGGTAAGCATTCGGTACTGCGCATCTACATCGACAAGGAAGGCGGTATTCTGGTGGACGACTGCGAAGCAGTCAGCCGTCAGGCCAGCGCAATCCTCGATGTGGAAGATCCAATCAGCAGTGAGTACACCCTCGAGGTGTCTTCTCCAGGCATGGATCGCCCACTGTTCACGCTGGAACAGTTTGCCTCGCATGCCGGCGAACAAGTGAAGATCAAGCTGCGCTCACCCTTCGAGGGTCGTCGTAACTTCCAGGGCCTTCTCCGCGGTGTGGAGGAGCAGGATGTGGTGGTCCAGGTGGACAACCAGGAGTTCCTGTTACCGATCGACTCGATCGACAAGGCCAATATTATTCCCAGTTTTGACTGAGACGTGCCGGGCCCGGCGGACTATCCGGGCCCAATGGCTTGCGCAAGGCGAGGCGTACGATGAGCAAAGAAGTACTGCTGGTTGTTGAATCGGTATCCAACGAAAAAGGTGTACCGCCCGGCGTCATTTTCGAAGCGCTGGAAGTGGCCCTGGCCACTGCAACCAAAAAACGTTTTGAAGACGAAGTCGACCTACGTGTGGAAATCAACCGCCACACCGGTAGCTACGAGACTTTCCGTCGCTGGACCGTGGTCGACGAAGCCGATCTTGATGATCCGGCGATCGAGACCTGGCTGGACAAGATCAAGGACACCCACCCTGAAGCCAAGGTCGGTGACGTGATCGAAGAGAAGATCGAGTCCATCGAGTTCGGTCGTATTGCCGCCCAGACCGCCAAGCAGGTCATCGTGCAGAAGGTCCGTGAGGCCGAGCGTGCCCAGGTGGTCGATGCCTACCGTGAGCGCGTTGGCGAGATCATCTCCGGTACCGTAAAAAAGGTTACCCGCGACAACGTCATCGTTGACCTGGGCAACAACGCCGAGGCCTTGCTGGCTCGCGAAGACATCATTCCGCGCGAAACCTTCCGTGTTGGCGTGCGCCTGCGTGCGCTGCTCAAGGAAATTCGCACCGAAAACCGTGGCCCACAGCTGATTCTGTCGCGCACCGCGCCGCAGATGCTGATCGAGCTTTTCCGCATTGAAGTGCCGGAAATTGCCGAGGGCCTCATCGAAGTCATGGCTGCTTCCCGTGATCCGGGTTCGCGAGCCAAGATTGCCGTCCGCTCCAAGGACAAGCGTATCGATCCGCAAGGTGCCTGTATCGGCATGCGTGGTTCGCGCGTCCAGGCCGTATCCGGGGAGCTGGGTGGTGAGCGTGTGGATATCGTCCTGTGGGACGATAACCCGGCGCAGTTCGTCATCAACGCCATGTCGCCGGCTGAAGTCGCGGCGATCATCGTTGATGAAGATGCCCATGCCATGGACATCGCCGTCGCCGAGGACAACCTGGCCCAGGCCATTGGCCGTGGCGGTCAGAACGTTCGCCTGGCCAGTCAGTTGACCGGCTGGACCCTGAACGTGATGACCGAGAAGGACATCCAGGCCAAGCAACAGGCCGAAACCGGTGACATCCTGCGCAATTTCATCGAGGAACTGGAAGTCGACGAGGAGCTGGCCCAAGTGCTGGTCGACGAAGGCTTCACCAGCCTTGAAGAAATTGCCTACGTACCGTTGGAAGAAATGCTCAACATCGATGGCTTTGACGAAGATATCGTCAATGAGCTCCGCGCTCGAGCCAAGGACCGTTTGTTGACCAAGGCCATCGCTACCGAAGAAAAACTGGCAGACGCCCACCCGGCCGAAGACCTGCTCTCCCTTGAGGGCATGGACAAAGACCTGGCGGCTGAACTGGCGGTGCGCGGCGTGGTTAACCGCGAAGACCTGGCCGAGCAGTCGATCGACGATCTGCTCGACATCGACGGCATCGACGAAGAGCGTGCCGGCAAGTTGATCATGGCCGCCCGAGCCCACTGGTTCGAGTAATTAGGCGCGGCCTGAGGAGAGAAGTGCATGACGCAAGTCACGGTGAAAGAACTGGCCCAAGAGGTCGAGGCACCGGTAGAGCGCCTGCTGCAGCAGATGCGTGAGGCAGGTCTGCCGCACACCGACGCCGGTCAGGTAGTGACCGACAATGAGAAGCAGACCCTGCTGACTCATTTGAAAAGCAGCCACAAGAGCAAGGCGGAAGAGCCGCGCAAGATTACCTTGCAGCGCAAAACCACCAGCACCCTGCGTGTCGCCGGTAGCAAGAGCATCAGCGTAGAAGTACGCAAGAAGAAAGTTTTCGTGCAGCGCAGCCCTGAAGAAATCCAGGCTGAGCAGAAGCGTGAGCTGGAAGAGCGCCGCGCGGCTGAAAATGCCGCTCGCGACAAGGTCGAGGCCGAAGTTCGCCAGCGCAACGAAGAGCAGGCTCGCCGTCAGGCGGCCGGCTCCACCGCCGCCGCCCCTGCGCCTGCTGCCAAGCCAGAGCCGGCTCCTGCCGCTGCTCCGGTCGCTGCTCCGGCCCCGGTAGTCGCAGACGCCCCGGCCTCTGAAGACGCCGCAGCCCGTGCTGCCGAGCGCAAGAAAGACGAGACCCGTCGCAACGAAAGCCGTACCCGTGATGACGACCGTCGTCGTGGCGAAGCGCCTCGTGTGTCGATCAAGGTCAAGGTCAAGGAGAAGGAAAAGGCGCCGACTCCGCGTGCTGCTCCGCGCACTACCGACGAAGAGAGCGATGGCGCTCGTCGTGGCCGTGGTGGCAAGAGCAAGCTGAAAAAGCGTAATCAGCACGGCTTCCAGAACCCGACCGGCCCCGTCATCCGTGACGTGACCATCGGCGAGACCATCACCGTCTCCGAGCTGGCCAACCAGATGTCCGTCAAGGGCGCTGAAGTGGTCAAGTTCATGTTCAAGATGGGGACCCCGGTCACCATCAACCAGGTGCTCGACCAGGAAACCGCTCAGCTGATCGCAGAAGAGCTGGGCCACAAGGTCACGCTGGTCAGCGACACCGCCCTGGAAGACTCCCTGGCCGAATCGCTGAAGTTCGAAGGCCAGACCGAGTCGCGTGCGCCGGTGGTTACCGTCATGGGTCACGTTGACCATGGTAAGACCTCGCTGCTCGACTACATCCGTCGTGCCAAGGTTGCCGCTGGCGAAGCCGGTGGTATCACCCAGCACATCGGTGCCTACCACGTGGAAACCGACCGCGGCATGGTCACCTTCCTCGATACCCCAGGTCACGCTGCGTTTACCCAGATGCGTGCCCGTGGTGCCAAGGCGACCGACATTGTCATCCTGGTGGTGGCGGCGGACGACGGTGTGATGCCGCAAACCCGCGAAGCCGTTCAGCATGCCAAGGCAGCCGGTGTTCCGCTGGTCGTTGCAGTGAACAAGATCGACAAGCCAGGTGCTGACCTCGATCGCATCCGTAACGAGCTGTCCGTCGAAGGCGTTACCTCCGAGGACTGGGGTGGTGACACGCCGTTCGTCAAGGTTTCGGCGAAGATGGGTACCGGTGTCGACGAGCTGCTCGAAGCCGTTCTGCTGCAGGCCGAGATCCTCGAACTGACCGCTACCCCAACCGCGCCAGGTCGTGGTGTGGTTGTCGAATCGCGCCTGGACAAGGGCCGTGGCCCGGTGGCGACCATCCTGGTTCAGGACGGTACCCTGCGTCAGGGCGACATGGTCCTGTGCGGCTCCAACTATGGCCGCGTACGTGCCATGCTCGACGAGAACGGCAAGCCTGTGAAGGAAGCTGGCCCGTCGATCCCGGTCGAAATCCTCGGCCTGGACGGTACTCCGGAAGCCGGTGACGAGCTGTCCGTGGTTGCCGACGAGAAGAAAGCCCGTGAAGTTGCCCTGTTCCGTCAAGGCAAGTATCGCGAGGTCAAGCTGGCCCGTGCTCACGCCGGCAAGCTGGAAAACATCTTCGAGACCATGGGTCAGGAAGAGAAGAAAACCCTCAACATCGTTCTCAAGACCGATGTGCGTGGTTCTCTGGAAGCGCTGCAGGGTTCGCTCGGCGGCCTGGGCAACGACGAAGTGCAAGTGCGCGTGATTGGTGGTGGCGTCGGTGGTATCACCGAGAGCGATGCCAACCTGGCGCTGGCTTCGAATGCAGTACTGTTCGGCTTCAACGTGCGTGCCGACGCCGGTGCGCGCAAGATCGTCGAGCAGGAAGGTCTGGATATGCGTTATTACAACGTGATCTACGACATCATCGAAGACGTCAAGAAGGCCCTGACCGGCATGCTCGGCAGCGATGTTCGTGAGAACATCCTGGGTGTCGCCGAAGTACGTGACGTGTTCCGTTCGCCGAAGTTCGGCGCCATCGCTGGCTGTATGGTCATCGAGGGTACCGTGTACCGCAACCGTCCGATTCGCGTACTGCGTGATGACGTTGTGATCTTCGAAGGCGAGCTGGAATCGCTGCGTCGCTTCAAGGACGATGCTTCCGAAGTCCGTTCGGGCATGGAGTGCGGTATTGGCGTCAAGAGCTACAACGACGTCAAGGTCGGCGACAAGATCGAAGTCTTCGAGAAAGTCCAGGTGGCTCGTACCCTTTAAGGGCGAGCGAGCCGCAAGCGCCTGCTACAGGGCGGCTTGCGGTACCTCTTCAGGTAGCGCCCGGTCAGGCATTCGTCTGTCCGGGCGTTTGCCGCTTTAAGTTACAGGTAGCAAGAATGGCCAAAGAATATAGCCGTACCCAACGTATTGGCGATCAGATGCAGCGCGAGCTGGCCGAGCTGATCCGTCGCGAAGTCAAGGACCCGCGTGTCGGTCTGGTGACTATCACCGCCGTGGACGTGAGCCGTGACCTGGGCCATGCCAAGGTGTTCATCACCGTCATGGGCGAGGAAACCCCGGATGCCGTGCAGCAATCGCTCAAGGCATTGAATAGCGCCGCCAGCTTCCTGCGTCTGCACCTGGGGCGTTCGATGCAACTGCGCAGCGTGCCGCAGCTGCACTTCCATTTCGATGAAAGTGTCAGCCGTGGTGTGCACCTGTCGGCGCTGATCGAGCGTGCAGTGGCCGAAGACCGCCTGCACAAGGATGCCGACGAGTCGGACACCAAGGAGTAAGCGGTGGCCCAGGTCAAACGTATCCGCCGCAATATCAGCGGCATCATCCTGCTCGACAAGCCGCTGGGCTTCACGTCCAATGCCGCCTTGCAGAAAGTGCGTTGGTTGCTGAACGCGGAAAAGGCCGGCCATACCGGTAGCCTCGACCCGCTGGCGACCGGCGTGTTGCCGCTGTGCTTCGGTGAAGCGACCAAGTTTTCGCAGTACTTGCTGGATTCCGACAAGGGCTACGAAACCGTCATGCAGATGGGGCAGACTACCAACACCGGCGATGCCGAGGGTGAGGTGCTGCAGACCCGCGACGTGACCGTTGGTCGCGCCGACATCGAAGCGCTGCTACCCCGTTTCCGCGGCCCGATCAGCCAGATACCGCCTATGTACTCGGCGCTCAAGCGTGACGGCCAGCCGCTGTACAAACTGGCACGTGCAGGAGAGGTAGTGGAGCGCGAGGCGCGTTCTGTTACTATTAACCGCTTGGAGTTGCTCGAGTGCGAAGGCACCCGTGCACGGTTGAGCGTAGGATGCAGCAAAGGCACCTATATCCGCACGCTGGTGGAGGATATCGGTGAAGCCCTTGGTTGCGGCGCCTATGTCGCCGAGCTGCGCAGGACCCAGGCAGGGCCCTTTGCGTTGGCACAGACGGTCACCCTCGAGGAACTCGAACAGGCCCATGCCGAAGGTGGCAACGAAGCGCTCGACCGCTTCCTGATGCCATCGGACAGCGGGCTGCAGGACTGGCCGTTGGTCAGCCTGTCGGAACACAGTGCGTTCTACTGGCTGCATGGCCAGGCGGTACGCGCGCCGGACGCGCCACAATTTGGCATGGTGCGGGTACAGGATCACAATGCACGCTTCATCGGTATCGGTGAGGTGAGCGAAGACGGGCGCATTGCGCCGCGTCGGCTGATTCGGTCGGAATGACCGAAACCGCGGGGTCAGGCAGTTGCCGAGCCCCACGGCATCAAGGGTGGCTGTCAGTAGGCACGGTCACACCTTTTTTATTAATACAGGGATTTGTCCCTGGCCTATTGGACCCCGCTTGCGGGATCCGTTATCAGGAGAAGCCAAATGGCCCTCAGCGTTGAAGAAAAAGCTCAGATCGTTGCCGAATACCAGCAAGCCGCCGGCGATACCGGTAGCCCGGAAGTGCAGGTTGCTCTGCTGACCGCCAACATCAACAAGCTGCAAGGCCACTTCAAGGCCAACGATAAAGACCACCACTCCCGTCGTGGTCTGATCCGTATGGTCAACCAGCGTCGTAAGCTGCTGGATTACCTGAAGGGCAAAGACACCACTCGTTACAGCGCCCTGATCGGTCGCCTGGGCCTGCGTCGCTAATAGCGGCCTGGTCAGTGGTGTGCGTGGGGTGTCGCAGGCTTCGGCAGGGCTGTTTTGCAGCGCTGCCGTTGGGCACTTCACGCGTATCTCCGAGGTTGGCAGCCTGGCAATGCTGAGCGGTTTTTCCGCTTGGTGCCAGGCTCCCAGCCTCGTGTTGTATCTGGACGGTCAATGGGGCCGATTCCCCGTTCTGCCCAAGAATTCGCAAGAAACCAGTTCCCCCAAGAGCCACTGAAAAAGGTAGGAAACCGTGAACCCGGTAATCAAGACTTTCCAGTTCGGTCAATCGACCGTCACTCTCGAAACGGGCCGTATTGCCCGTCAGGCAACCGGCGCCGTGCTGGTTACCGTCGACAACGACGTCACCGTGCTGGTGACTGTGGTAGGCGCCAAACAGGCTGATCCAGGCAAGGGTTTCTTCCCGCTGTCGGTTCACTACCAGGAAAAGACCTACGCCGCTGGCAAGATCCCAGGTGGCTTCTTCAAGCGTGAAGGCCGTCCTTCCGAGAAAGAGACGCTGACCTCGCGCCTGATCGACCGTCCGATCCGTCCGCTGTTCCCGGAAGGCTTCATGAACGAAGTGCAGGTCGTCTGCACCGTGGTTTCCACCAGCAAGAAGACCGACCCGGACATCGCTGCGATGATCGGTACCTCGGCTGCCCTGGCCATTTCCGGTATTCCGTTCGAAGGCCCAATCGGCGCTGCCCGCGTTGCCTTCCACGAAAGCACTGGCTACCTGCTGAACCCGACCTACGAGCAACTGGCTGCCTCGAGCCTGGACATGGTCGTTGCCGGTACCTCCGACGCCGTACTGATGGTTGAATCGGAAGCTCAAGAGCTGACCGAAGACCAGATGCTGGGTGCCGTACTGTTCGCCCACGACGAATTCCAGGCTGTTATCCAGGCTGTCAAAGAGCTGGCTGCCGAAGCTGGCAAGCCGACTTGGGACTGGAAACCTGCCGTTGCCAACACCGAGCTGTTCAATGCTATCCGCGCCGAGTTCGGCGAAGCGGTTTCGCAGGGCTACACCATCACCGTCAAAGCCGACCGCTATGCGCGTCTGGGTGAGCTGCGTGACCAGGCGGTTGCCAAGTTCTCCGGTGAAGAAGGCCAGCCTTCGGCTTCCGAAGTAAAAGACATCTTCGGCGAAATCGAATACCGCACCGTTCGCGAAAACATCGTCAACGGCAAGCCACGTATCGACGGCCGCGACACCAAGACTGTGCGCCCGCTGAACATCGAAGTGGGTGTGCTGCCGAAAACTCACGGTTCGGCACTGTTCACCCGTGGCGAAACCCAGGCCCTGGTCGTTGCGACCCTGGGTACTGCCCGTGATGCCCAGCTGCTGGACACCCTCGAAGGCGAGAAGAAAGACCCCTTCATGCTGCACTACAACTTCCCACCGTTCTCGGTAGGTGAGTGTGGCCGCATGGGCGGTGCTGGCCGTCGCGAAATCGGCCACGGCCGTCTGGCCCGCCGTTCGGTTCAGGCCATGCTGCCTGCTGCTGACGTGTTCCCGTACACCATCCGTGTGGTTTCGGAAATCACCGAATCCAACGGTTCCAGCTCCATGGCTTCGGTCTGCGGTGCTTCCCTGGCCCTGATGGACGCCGGTGTGCCGATGAAGGCGCCAGTTGCCGGTATCGCCATGGGCCTGGTCAAGGAAGGCGACAAGTTCGCAGTCCTGACTGACATCCTGGGTGACGAAGACCACCTGGGCGACATGGACTTCAAGGTAGCCGGTACCGCCAAAGGCGTCACCGCGCTGCAGATGGACATCAAGATCAACGGCATCACCGAAGAGATCATGGAAATCGCCCTGGGCCAAGCCCTGGAAGCGCGCCTGAACATCCTCGGCCAGATGAACCAGGTCATTGGCCAGTCGCGTACCGAACTGTCGGCCAACGCCCCGACCATGATCGCGATGAAGATCGACACCGACAAGATCCGTGACGTCATCGGTAAAGGCGGCGCCACCATTCGCGCCATCTGCGAAGAGACCAAGGCTTCGATCGACATCGAAGACGACGGCTCGATCAAGATCTTCGGCGAAACCAAGGAAGCGGCAGATGCTGCCAAGCAGCGCATCCTGGGCATCACCGCCGAGGCCGAGATCGGCAAGATCTACGTCGGCAAGGTCGAGCGCATTGTCGATTTCGGCGCCTTCGTCAACATCCTGCCTGGCAAGGACGGCCTGGTGCACATCTCCATGCTGAGCGATGCTCGCGTCGAGAAAGTCACCGACATCCTCAAAGAAGGCCAGGAAGTCGAAGTGCTGGTACTGGACGTGGACAACCGCGGCCGTATCAAGCTGTCGATCAAAGACGTTGCTGCGGCCAAGGCCTCGGGCGTCTAAGTGACCGTCACGCAATAGAGAAAGGGCCCTTCGGGGCCCTTTTTTCATGGGGGCGGGAACCTTTTGCGGACTTGCATCTTGCATGCAGGTTTACCGCGCAGATTGCAAAATGCACGACCGCAGCAGTGATGGCGTGTTGCTAACTGATTGATTTAAAAGGAAATAAACGAAGAAGCCAAGCTGGCACAGCCCATGCAACTACCTTCATACCTGACGCCAGGACATACGGCGCAGACCCTTCGAAAAACAGGAGTGACCCACATGAAGAAGTTCGCCATTGCTGCCGCTACTGCTACCGCTCTGACCCTGACCATGGCTAACGGTGCATTCGCCGCTGAGCCAACCCAGGCTCCAGTCATGTTGGCGGCCAACACCGTCGACAACGCCAAGCAAGAAGGCTCCGACACTTGGATCACTACCAAGGTCAAAGCTGATCTGCTGACTGAAAAAGGCATCCCAGGCAGCGACATCAAAGTCGAGACCAGCCAAGGTGTTGTTTCGCTGTCTTCTGATGTGAAGGTTACCGAATCGCAGAAAGCAGAAGCGGTGCGCATCACCAAGAACATCAAAGGCGTCAAGAGCGTAATGTCTGACGGCCTGAAAGCCGAGTAAAGGAATGTCCCGTCGGCCAAATGGATTTGGCCACTTTCAGCAAAGCCCTGGCCCGTGCCAGGGCTTTTTCTTGCGCTCAATACACTGGGTTGCGCGCGATCACATCGCTTTCGAAGCATTCCTGTTCAAGGATCAGAGGCTCCACCAATGGGCGGCTGTCGCGAAAATGCGCGGTCTGGGTATGCGCTTCATACGCAGCATCATCGCGGTAGATTTCGTACAAGTAGATCACCTCCGTATCGACCCGGTCCTGCGACACATCGAACACCAGACAGCCAGGCTCACTCGCCACGGAAGCTGCAGCATTGACCTTGATTGCACTCAGGAAAGCTTCGGCGCATCCAGGCTTCACTCGGGTCTTGATGAACAGGCTATACACAAATCTCTCCTTTTGTTTTAAATTCAATAATGAATTGTATACAATAATGGAGCTTCGCCAATGTCCGAATTGCCTGCACGCCCTGGCCGCCTGAATGGCTTGCGCCACATCGCCCTGCTGGTGCCTAACCTGGAAGAGTGTGAACGCTTCTACGTCGATGTGCTGGGCATGGAAGTGCTGAATCGCGCCAATGAGGACCTGGTGTACCTCACTTGCGGTAACGACAACCTCTCATTGGGACGTGGGGCAGGGGCGGCCAACGGGTTGCAGACCCTGGATCACTACGGGTTCATTGTCGACAGCGTGGAGGAGCTGGAGGCCTGGTATGCGTACTTCAAGGCCCGTGGCGTGACCTTGCTCGACCGGCCGTTCAACCATGGTGACGGCGCACGCAGCTTCCACCTGCTGGACCCGGCCGGGAACAAGGTTCAACCGTTGTATCACCCGGCGGTGTCGGGGCAGCGGTTGGTTTGAAGCCCGTGCTGGCCTCTTCGCGGGCACGCCCGCTCCCACAGGTAGTGCGCAGGCCTGTGGGGGCGGGCGTGCCTGCGAACAGGCCAGGCCTGCCAGAGGGGATTACTCGGCATCCAGGTGCATCGGTGTCACCACCCGGCCATCGCTTTGAGGCTGCCCCAGGCTGGTATCGATGAAGTACACCCGGTCGTCTTCCAGCTTGCCCTTGTCGACCAGGTAGTCCTTGATGCTGCTGGCCCGCTCCTGCCCCAAGGTACGCAGCAAGGCGGTACTCTCGGCCCACGACTTGATCACGGCCTCGCGCAGCTTGGCGGCGCGTTCGTCACGGCCCAACTGCTCCCATTCGGCAGGCGGCTGCTGCTTCAGGCGGGTGCGGTAGATGCCTTCGAGCATCGCCGGTTTGTCACTGTCGTCAACCACCAGCATCGAGGCATTGGCCGGCACCTTGTCACCCCGTCGCTGCAGGATCTTGTACCAGGTGGCCTGGTACTCACGCTCAAGGCGCTGTTGGGCAATCAGCGGGCCGTCGCTGGCCTGGGCGCTGGTGCCTTCGATTTCCAGGCGCAGTTCCGGGCGCTCTTTCAGCGCGGATGCCAGCTTGTCCAAGGACGACTGGGCCTCGCCGCTGAGTTCGCTGGAACCGGGGGCGAACGCCACGTTGCCAAGGTCTTCCGAGCTACCGCCGCTGATCAGCCCGCCAATGAATTTGAATGGCGCCTGCGCCGCGCGCAGCACCAGGTTGCGCAGGGTTTGCCAAACAATCGGCATCACGCTGAATTGCGGGTTGTTGAGGTCGCCAGACACCGGCAGCTCGATCGAGATCTTGCCCTCGGTATCCTTCAGCAATGCCACCGCCAGGCGGATTGGAAGGTCGACCGCATCCGGGCTGTCGACTTTCTCGCCCAACTGCAGTTGCTCCACTACTACCTTGTTCTCGGCCTTGAGCTGGCCGTTGGTGATCAAGTAGTGCAGGTCCAGGTTCAGCCGCCCCTTGCGGATGCGGAAACCAGCGAATTTGCCGGAGTAGGGCGTCAGCGTGGTCAGCTCTACGCGCTTGAAGCTGGTGGCAATGTCCAGGCTGGCCAGTGGATTGAACGGGTTGAGTGCGCCCTTGATGGTAACCGGTGCGTAGCGGTCTACCTTGCCCTTGACGTCGACCTTGGCCGGCTGTGGCTTGCGGTTGTCGATGGTGCCGATCTGCCCGTTGAGTTGCTGGATGGCTGTGGCGAAGTTGGGGGTTAGCGACAGGTCGGCAAAGTTGGCCGAACCGTCATTGATGTCGATCTGCCCGATATGGATGCCAAGCGGCTTGTTGCTGCTGGCCGTGGTCGGCTTGGGCTGGCGGCTCGCCGGGGCGTCGGCCGGTTGCGGGATCAGCAGATCATTCACGTTAGTAGTGCGGTCTTCGTTGATGATGAAGCGTGCATAGGGCTGCAGCAGGGTCACCTTGTCGATCGACAGAGCATCGCCGTGCACGTAGGACAAGCCGTCGACGTTCACCTGCTGCCATTTGACGAAGTCGCGGCTCTTGATGGTGTCGAGGGTATGCAACTGGCTGACCTGCGCCTTGCCGGTCACATTGAAGGCCAGCGGCGCGGTGTTCTTCAGGTCGACCTTGAGGTCGCTCGAGAGCATGCCGCTGCGCAGCTCCAGCAGGATGAACGGGCTGATGTAGGCCTGGGCTACACGCAGGTCGATGTCGCGGGTGCTCACATCCAGCTTTGCCCATATCGGTGCCAGGTTGACCTGGCCTGCAGCCTGCAGCTTGCCTTGCTTACCCACACCTGTATCGAGTTTGAGGGTGAAGGGCGACTGGTTGAGGCTGTCGAAACCTTGCAGGTCGGCATTGAGAGGGCCAAGGTCCAAGGCTACCGGTGCCTTTTGGCTGCGATCTTCCAGGTGTACCAGGTAGTTGCGCAACTGCACGTCCTTGAGCAGCACTTGCCAGGGTTTGCTTGGCTCTTTGACCGCTTTCTCTTCAGGCGTAGGTGCTGCGGCCGCCGGCTCGGCCTTTTCCTTCGGCGTTGCTTTGGCGGGTTGGCTGGCGAACAGCTTCTGCCAGTCGAGCTGGCCATCTTTTTCCAGCGCCGCCCAGGTTTCGAGCTTTTCGCTGCGAACCTTGCCCACCGTGACCTGCTGCTTGACCAGGTCAATGGAGGTTTCGCTAACCTCCAGGCTGGCCAGGCGTGCCAACGGTCGGCCATCCGGCGCCTTGATCGCGAATGGCGCGATGCGCACGGAGACGTTATCCAGCAGCAGCTCGGTCTGTTTGGCGAGGTTGAGCTTATAGTGCGTATCGAGGCTTACCACGCCGTCTTCCAGCACCAGTGGCACGGCATCGCGCACGTAGGGCCAGAACAGCTTCATCTTTCCGTCAGTGACCTTCAGTGTGCCTTCGGAGGCGATCGGCGACAGGCTCAGCGTGCCCTTCCAGTCGATGCGTCCGCCATTGGGGCCGCTGGCCACCAAGGTCATGTCGGCGTTGTCGTTGGGCAGGGTGCTGAGGTTTTTCAGCTCCAGATTCATGTTGTCGTAGAGGAACTCGATCGGCTCGCTGGGCCGCAGGTCCTCGAAGTGCAGGTAGCCGTCGACGAGCTTGATGCTGCCAATACGCAGCGGGAACGGGTCGCTGGGCGGCTCTTCGGGTTTGGCTTCGCTGGCCGGTAGTTTGAACAACCCGGTCAGGTTGAGGGTACCGTCCTTGGCGAACAGCACTTCGTTGCGCGGTTTGTCGAGCTCCACCGCTTCCAGATGCAGGGCTTTTGTCCACAGGCTGTCGAGCGAGGCGTTAGCGTAAAGACGCTCGAAACCGACCTGCTCCTTGCCCGGCTCGCCGATCTGCAGGCCCCACAGCGTCAGCTCGAGGCTGAATGGGTTGAGTTCGATCCGTTCGAGGTGGGCCGGCACGGTGGCGTATTGGGCCAACTGCTGGTTGGCGATGCGCAGTGCGACACCGGGAAGAATGAGAAAGCCGAGCAGGCTATACAGGGCTACCAAGGCCACGATTGCGCCAGCGGCGCGAGTCAATCCTTTGTACATGTGTCGCTTCGTCTGTCTAAGCAGGAGTGCTTGGAGTATGGCACGTTAAATCAGTTCCGCAGGGGGCACCCTTTTCGCTCAATCAATGCCCATGCGCCGTTTGGCCCGGTGTGCCGAGCCGTCGCGCATTGCCCAGCGAAGTACCGGCGCGGTGCGGCGCAGGCCCAGGCGGATCAGGCGCTGCTGCAGGGGCCCGTGCTGCAGGCCGAGCAGTGCCTGGGCCCAGCCGGGCAGCAAGTCGATACCCGCGTGCAGCATCAGTTTGCCAACTGGCTGTGCCAGGCGGCTGGGGGCAGGGGCGTCGAGCAGGATTCGCATGACCTCATGGCTGCGCGCATCACAGTGCAGCTGCGGGCGTATGCGTTGCAGATAGTCTTCAACTTGCTGGCACGAGCGCGGCACGTCACGGGCACCGAGGCGCTCGGCGATCAGGGCGATTTCGTTGTAATAGGCATCCTGCTCGGCGCGTGGCAGGTGTGGGTTGCGGTAACGCAGGTGGGCGGCGAGGAAACGGCTGACCTCCGCTACATGCACCCAGGTCAACAGATCCGGGTCGCTGGCCGCATAAGGGCGGCCATCCGGTGCAGTGCCGGTGACCTGCAGGTGAATGGTGCGCACTTTGTCGATCAGCCACTCGGCATCGCCAGTGGCGCCGAAGGTGGTGCCGGAAATGAACTGGCTGGTGCGGCGCAAGCGGCCGAGCAGGTCTTCACGAAAATTGGAGTGGTCCCACACACCGGCCAAGGCCAGGGGATGCAACAACTGCAGCATCAGCGCGCTGATGCCACCGACCAGCATGCTCGGGAAGTCGCCATGTACCCGCCAGCTAATACTGTGCGGGCCGAACAGGCCGGGGTCGCCCTTGGGCGATTCCAGGTCGAGCTGGCCGAGGGCCAGCCCAGTGAGGCTCATGACCTGGGTTTCGATACGGCGACGAAGGGCTTCCATGGCGACCTGCTGTACAGGGCGGCCAGATTTGCGGCCGCCGGTTACTGGTTGAGGCGTTTGTCGATCAGGCCCTGTACCACGCTTGGGTCGGCCAGGGTCGAGGTATCGCCCAGGTTTTCCAGCTCATTGCAGGCGATTTTGCGCAGTATACGCCGCATGATCTTGCCTGAGCGCGTCTTGGGTAGCGCTGGCGCCCACTGAATCAGCTCAGGCTTGGCGAAGCTGCCGATTTCCTTGCTGACCAGGGCCAGCAGCTCGGCTTTTAGCGTGTCATCTGGTGTCACGCCATTCATGGTCGTGACGAAGGCGTAGACGCCTTGGCCCTTGAGGTCGTGGGGATAACCGACCACCGCGGCTTCGGCCACGCTGTCATGCAGCACAAGTGCGCTTTCCACTTCAGCGGTGCCGATGCGGTGCCCGGATACGTTGATCACATCGTCGATGCGCCCGGTGATCCAGTAGTCGCCATCGGCATCGCGGCGGGCACCGTCGCCTGTGAAGTAGTAGCCGGGCAAGGGCTTGAAGTAGGTGTCGACCATCCGCTGGTGGTCGCCGTAGACACTGCGGATCTGCCCCGGCCAGCTGGCTTTGATCGCCAGCACGCCGGCGCCGGGGCCTTCGATCAGTTTGCCTTTTTCGTCCAGTAGCACCGGCTGCACGCCGAACATTGGCTGGGTAGCGCAGCCGGGTTTGAGTGACTGCGTGCCGGGCAGCGGGGTGAGCATGATGCCGCCGGTTTCGGTCTGCCACCAGGTATCCACAATCGGGCAGCGCTTCTGCCCGACCTCCTCGAAATACCATTCCCAGGCTTCCGGGTTGATCGGCTCGCCGACGCTGCCCAGCAGGCGCAGGCTTTTGCGTGAGGTGCCCTGCAGTGGCGCAGAGCCCTCGCGCATCAGTGCGCGCAGGGCGGTCGGGGCGGTGTAGAAGATGTTCACCTGGTGTTTGTCCACCACCTGCCAGAAGCGCGAGGTATCCGGGTAGTTGGGCACGCCTTCGAACATCAGCGAGATTGCGCCATTGGCCAGCGGGCCGTAGACGATGTAGCTGTGGCCAGTCACCCAGCCGACATCGGCGGTGCACCAGAACACCTCGCCGTCACGATAATCGAACACCACCTTGAAGGTCATCGTTGCCTGCAGCAGGTAGCCGCCGGTGGTATGCAGCACCCCTTTGGGTTTGCCGGTGCTGCCGGAGGTGTAGAGGATGAACAGCGGGTCTTCGGCCTCCATCGGTTCTGGGGGGCAGTCGTCGCCGGCATCCTTCGTCGCTTCGTGATACCAGAGGTCGCGGCCCTCGGTCCACGCAACATCGCCGCCAGTGCGACGCACCACCAATACGCTACTGACCGCAGGGCAGCTGGCCAGGGCCTTGTCGACGTTCTGTTTCAGCGGGATGCGTTTGCCGCCACGCACGCCTTCATCGGCGGTGATCACGGTGCGGCAGTCGGCATCGAGAATACGGTCTCGCAAGGCATCGGGGGAGAAACCGCCGAACACTACCGAGTGGATGGCGCCGATGCGGGTGCAGGCGAGCATGGCGAAGGCGGCCTCGGGAATCATTGGCATGTAGATGCACACCCGGTCGCCTTTCTTCACACCGCGCGCTTTCATTGCGTTGGCCAGGCGGCAGACCTCACGGTGCAGTTCGCGATAGGTGATGGCCTTGGAATCCTTGGGGTCGTCGCCTTCCCACAGCAGGGCCGTTTGCTCGCCGCGCTGGGCCAGATGACGGTCGATGCAGTTGTAGCTGACGTTGAGTTGCGCACCGTCGAACCAGCGGGCCTTGCCGGTATGCAGGTCGCATTGCTGCACGCTTGACCAAGGCTTGATCCAGTCCAGACGTTTGGCCTGTTCGGCCCAGAAGGTGTCTGGGTCTTCGACCGACTGGCGGTAGAGGCGGCGGTAGTCTTCGGGGGTGAGGGCGGCGGACTGGCTGACGGCCAGGGCTTGGGGGTATTTGCGGATATCGAACATGGCGGGTGGTCCTGCTCTTGTAAGGGGCGATGGACTGCAACGGCTATTCGATAGGACAGTGTAGCTGGGAGCGGTGTTCAACCTGGGCCGGCCTCTTCGCGGGTAAACCCGCTCCTACGAGATAACGCGTTGCCTGGTAGGAGCGGGTTTACCCGCGAAGAGGCCGGCACAAGCTTCGGATCAACCGCGGTGACGGCCGCGGAAGTAGTTGATCAGGCCTTGGGTGGAACCGTCTTCGGCGCTGTCTTCCAGGCTGCCGACCAAGCGCTGGTAAACGCCCTTGCCCAGTTCCTTGCCCAGCTCAACGCCCCACTGGTCGAAGGCGTTGATACCCCAGATAACGCTCTGTACGAACACCTTGTGCTCGTACATCGCCACCAACGCGCCCAGGCGGCGCGGGCTGATGCGCTCGACCACCAACGTGTTGCTCGGGCGGTTACCCGGGATTACCTTGTGCGGGGCCAGCTTTTCGATGTCCGCTTCGTTGAGGCCTTTAGCGCGCAATTCGGCTTCGGCCTCCTCGCGGGTTTTGCCCAGCATCAGCGCCTGGCTCTGCGACAGGCAGTTGGCGTACAGCCACTGGTGGTGGTCGGCCACCGGGTTGAAGCTCACCACTGGCACGATGAAGTCGGCCGGAATCAACTGGGTGCCTTGGTGCAGCAACTGGTGGTAGGCATGCTGGCCGTTGCAGCCCACGCCGCCCCAGATTACCGGCCCGGTGTCGGTCTTCACCGGGGTACCGTCTTGCAATACGCTCTTGCCGTTGGATTCCATGTCCAGCTGCTGCAAGTGCTTGGTGATGTTGCGCAGGTAGTGGTCGTACGGCAGGATCGCGTGACTGTTCGCGTCCCAGAAGTTGCCATACCACACGCCCAGCAAGGCCAGTAGCACCGGCATGTTCTTGTCGAACGGTGCGGTCTGGAAGTGCTGGTCCATGGTGTAGGCGCCGGACAGCAGTTCCTTGAAGTTGGCAGTGCCGATGGCCAGGGCGATCGGCAGGCCGATGGCCGACCACAGCGAGTAGCGCCCGCCCACCCAGTCCCACATCGGGAAGATGTTTTCTTCGCGGATACCGAACGCTACAGCAGCGGCCTTGTTGCTGGAAACTGCAATGAAATGGCGGTACAGCTCGGCTTCCGAGCCGCCTTGGGCCAGGTACCAGGTACGCGCGGCCATGGCGTTTTTCAGCGTCTCGAGGGTGTTGAACGACTTCGACGAGACGATGAACAGGGTGGTTTCGGCGCGCAGGTTGGCCGACAGCTCGTGGAACTCGCTGCCGTCGATATTGGCCAGGTAGTGGCAGCGCACGCCGCGCTGGGCATAGGGTAGCAGCGCTTCGGACACCAGCTCGGGGCCCAGGAACGAACCGCCAATGCCAATGTTGACCACGTCGGTGATCGGCTTTTCGCTGTAGCCGCGCCACAGGCCATCGTGAATGCGGCCGACCAGTTCGGTAATCTGGTTGAGCACCTTGTGCACTTCCGGCATGACGTTCACGCCGTTGACGCTGAGTTTGTCACCTACGGGCCGGCGCAAGGCGGTGTGAAGCACCGGGCGGCCTTCGGAGGCGTTGATGATCTCACCGCTGAACATCGACTTGATGGCGTCTTGCAGGCCCACTTCATTGGCCAGGCTGACCAGCAGGTCGCGGCTTTGCTCAGTGATCAGGTTTTTTGAGTAGTCGAGGAACAGGCCGCAAGCGCTAAGGGAAAACTGGTCGAAGCGCTTGGCATCGGCGGCGAAGGCTTCGCGCATGCTAAAGCTTTGCATGGCGTCGCGGTGTTTCTGAAGCGCCTGCCAGGCGGGCAGGGCCGTCACATCGTGGGGTGTACGGTAATACGCCATTGCGCGGGGTTCCCTTGGTGCGTGGTGAGGGCTTGGACACGGCAGTCGTTGCCGGGTTCAGGCTGGCACCATTATAGGCAAAGGCCACGTGCTGGGAATGGGTATGGCAGGGGGATTTTGGTGGGGCATTGCAAGCAAGCCCGCCCCTACAGGTAAACGTGCAGGAGCGGGCTTGCCCGCGAATGGGCTGTAAGGCAGCCCAGGACCGTTATGCGGTCTTCTCTTCCACATGCAGGTAGAGGTTGTCGATCAACCGTGTGTTACCCAGGTAAGCCGCCGCAATCACCACCAGGTCTCGATCATCGATCATTGCCGGGCGCAAGCTTACGGCATGGCGTACTTCCAGGTAATCCGGGCGGAAACCCGCTGCGCTCAGTTGCGCCAGGCCTTCAGCGACCAGCGCGGCAAAATCCCGCTGGCCACGGCCGATGCCCGCTGCAATGTGCTGCAGTGTGCGGTACAGCGCTGGCGCAGCAGTACGCTGCTCTGGCGTGAGGTAGCCATTGCGCGACGACAGCGCCAAGCCGTCTTCGGCACGCACGGTGGGTTCGCCGATGATCTGGATCGGCATGTTCAGGTCGCGCACCATGGCGCGGATCACCGCCAACTGCTGATAGTCCTTCTCGCCGAACACGGCAAGGTCTGGCTGGACCATGTTGAAGAGCTTGTTGACCACGGTGGCCACGCCCTCGAAATGCCCAGGCCGGCTGGCGCCGCACAGGCCTTCGGAAAGCTGGGGCACGCTGACGCGTGTTTGCACGCTCATGCCGTCGGGGTACATCTCTTCCACGGTGGGCGCGAACAGCAGGTTGCAGCCGGCCTGCACCAGGCGCTCCTGGTCGGCTGCCAGGGTGCGTGGGTATTTGTCGAGGTCTTCGTTGGCGCCGAACTGCAGCGGGTTGACGAAGACACTGGCGACCACGAAGTCGGCACGCTGGGCAGCCTTGGTCACCAAGGCTGCATGGCCGCTGTGCAGGTTGCCCATGGTCGGCACGAAACCGATGCGTTTGCCCTCACCGCGCGCGCGGGCCACTGCCGCGCGCAGTTCGCGGACGGTCTTGACTGTATTCATGCACTGAACCCGTGTTCGCTGCCTGGGAAACTGACTTGCTTGACCGCCTCAACGTAAGCGACGAGGGCGCTATGGATATCCGGTTGGCCCTGCATGAAGTTCTTCACGAACTTCGGTACCCGGCCGCTCAGCGACAGGCCGAGCATATCGTGCAGTACCAGTACCTGGCCATCGGTGGCGCTGCCGGCGCCAATGCCGATTACCGGGATGCCAACGGCATTGGTGATTTCCGCTGCCAGCTCGCTGGGTACGCACTCGAGCAGCAGCATGGCCGCACCGGCCTGTTCCAGGGCAATGGCGTCGGCGCGCATCTGCCGGGCCTGGGCCTCCTGGCGGCCCTGCACTTTGTAGCCGCCCAGCACGTTGACGGTTTGCGGGGTCAGGCCCATGTGTGCGCACACTGGCACACCACGCTCGGCCAGCAAGCGGATGGTTTCGGCCAGCCAGGCTGCGCCTTCGATCTTGACCATGTGGGCGCCGGCCTGCATCAGCGTGGCGCTGTTGGCAAAGGCCTGCTCCGGCGTGGCGTGGGCCATGAACGGCAGGTCGGTGAGGATCAGCGCGCCGTCGTTGCCGCGTTTGACGCTGGCGGTGTGGTAGGCCATCTCCGTCGTGGTGACCGGCAAGGTGCTGTCGTGGCCCTGCAGGACCATCCCCAGCGAGTCGCCCACCAGCAACACTTCAACGCCGGCCTGGCTGGCGACCTTGGCAAAGGTCGCGTCGTAGCAGGTCAGCATGGTGATTTTTTCACCCTTGGCCTTGAGGCCGTTAAGGGTGGTAAGGGTTACTTCAGGCATGTAGGAAATTCCTCGTTCAGGCGCTGTAAAAAACGACTGCATTCAACGCGTGTAGTCATCTTCCGGAGCGGCACATCATCGCGCGTGATGTTCGGGCACAGGTCCGTCCGGGCCTAAATACGGGTATGCGGCACTTTGGTGCCACACGGGACGCCTATAGTCGTGAGCGAGGTGGGGGAAGTCAATCACCCTGTTACCGCATTGTTACGATCAGGGTGTTACTGGCGTTACCGAGGTGGTAATGCAGGCTGGAACGCCCGGTCTACAGGCGTTCCAGGCCGACGAATGGGCATTCGTCGAGCAGTTGCGCGAGGGCACGACCATCGGCCAGGCGGAAATCGCCCGGTACCAGCTCGGCCAACGGATACAGCACGAAGGGGCGGGCATGCATGTGGTAATGCGGCACTTTCAGGCGTGGCTGGTCGAGCACCTGGTCACCGAACAGCAAGATGTCCAGGTCCAGCGTACGTGGGCCCCAGCGTTCCTTGCGCACGCGGCCCTGGTCGTTTTCGATGGCCTGCAACGCATCGAGCAATGCCAGTGGCGCCAGGGTGGTGTCCAGGGCGGCGACAGCGTTGGTGTAGCGCGGTTGGCCGGGCAGCAGCGAATCACTGGTGTACAGGGCCGAGGCGGCTACCAGGCGCGTGGCTTCGACCTGGTCCAGCGCCTGCAAGGCGCTACGCAACTGCTCGGCAGGTGCGTCCAGGTTGCTGCCCAGGCCTACGTAGGCGCGAACGGTCACTCGAACGCCTCGTCGCCACTGCGCTTGCGTTTGCTGCCGCTGCGCTTGCGCTTGCGCGGGCCGGCACTGTCGTCACGGCTACCAAGCTCGCGGATCATCTCGCGGCGCTCGCTGTCGTTTGCCTCCTGGTAATCGGTCCACCACTGGCCCAGGTCGTCGGTTTCTTCCCCGGCGCTTTCACGCAGCAGCAGGAAGTCGTAACCGGCGCGGAAACGCGGGTTGTCCAGCAGCATGTCGGCGCGCTTGCCGCTGCGGCGCGGCAGGCGCTCCTGCATGTCCCAGATCTCGCGGATCGGCAGGGTGAAACGCTTGGGGATGGCAATGCGCGCGCACTGCTCGGCGATCAGGTCGTGGGCTGCACCGTTCATGGCCGGGATCGGCGGCACGCCCTGGTTCTGCAGGTGCAGCACACGGGCCGGCAGAGCTGGCCAGAGCAGAGCAGCAAACAGGAAGGCTGGCGTCACCGGCTTGCCCTGCTTCACGCGCAGGTCGGTGTTGTTCAGTGCCTGGCTGATGAGCGTGTGGGTGTAGGTTGGCCGCTCATCCAGCGCGTGGGCACTGGCCGGGAACAGCGGTTCGAACAACTCCAGGTCAACCAGCATTTCGAAGGCGATGGCACCTTGGCCGCTGAGGAACAGCTTGAGGCATTCCTCGAACAGGCGCGCGGGTGGAATTTCGCGCAGCATCGGGGCCAGGCCGCGAATCGGCAGGTAGGTGTGCTTTTCGATGCCAAAGTCGAGCTTGGCAGCAAAGCGCACCGCGCGCAGCATGCGCACCGGGTCTTCCTGGTAGCGGTGGGTCGGGTCCCCGATCAGCCGCAGCAGGCGATTGCGCACGTCGTGCACACCGTTGGCGTAATCGAGAATGCGCTCGCTGACCGGATCGTAGTACAGGGCGTTGATGGTGAAGTCGCGGCGTTGCGCGTCCTCTTCCAGGGTGCCGTACACGTTGTCTCGCAGAATGCGGCCACTGGCGTTATGCGACGAACGGTGGGCATCGCCCTGGTCGTCCTCGGAGTGGTGGGCGCGGAAGGTGGCGACTTCAATGATCTCACGGCCGAAATGCACATGGACCAATTTGAAGCGACGACCAATGATGCGGGCGTTGCGGAACTCGGCACGGACCTGTTCGGGGGTGGCGCTGGTGGCGACGTCGAAGTCCTTCGGCGTGATGCCCAGCATCAGGTCGCGGACACAGCCACCGACCAGGTAAGCCTGGTAGCCGGCGCTTTGCAGGCGCTCCACGATGTTCACCGCATGACGGCTGAACTGGTGGCGCTGCAGCGAGTGCTGGCTCTTGTTGATCACCTCGGGCGTGGTGCGCCTGTGGTGCGGGCCCGGTACGGGCGGGCGGAAAGACTGGAACAGCTTCTTCAGCATGGGATGCACTGTGTGAAGGGATGTTCGGCCAAGAATAGGAGAATGGCCGCATGATGGGCGGGGATTCTAGCATTTACTCGGGGAATGGTGTAGGCGGGTAGCAGGATGCCTGCCAGAAGGGTAGAAACGACAAGGGGAGCCTAAGCTCCCCAAGAAGTCGTTACGTGCTCTTATTGTTTTTTTGCTGGGCTTCTTGTTTTTGTTGAGTGCCCTGTCCACAAATCTCGAAGCTTGTGGACGACCCCCAAACCGGGGGTAAAGAGCAAACGGATTGCTTTGGCCGCTGATGACACGTTGATCTGTTGATCCAACCAGTTCAGGCGCTGCTTTTAGTGCAGTTTTTGTTGTTCTCTGCCTGGTTGTGGGGCAAGCCCCAAACACGCATCCTCTCCAAAAGAATCAGTTAGCTGCGCCTCCGCCATCTTGTTTTTATTGTGCGTGAGCCGTTTCGTCTTGTTCTTATTCTAGATTTCAGTGCTTGTTATTGTTTTTGTACTAAGCATATAGCAGGTGCCGTGCCAACTTTTGGAAACTCAGTAAAATCAAGGGGTTGAGAGGGTTCGACGATTTTCGATAGGTCGAAAATGTCGGGATTTCGTTACCGTACGCCTCGGGAACTGTTACGGCGGAAAGGTTGGGTAACAGATTTTTACGGGAGGTGAGGTGTTACCTGGGGTGTTCGCCGTGACACGTTCAGCGCCTGTGAGGCCGAGCGCCGCCCGCGCGGCGCTTCGCGGCTAAAGCCGCGCCTACATGTGTTCGGGCTAATTTTTTCTGTGGGATTTGAGCGCGAACGCCTTGGCGCATGGCTCGGGATTGCGTCGTACAACAAGGCGGTCGCGCGTGCGTGGCACAGGAGGGACTGGCCCGAAACAAATGTAGGCGCGGCTTTAGCCGCGAAGCGCCGCGCGGGCGGCGCTCGATCTCACCGACGCCGCATAGGCTACGGCGTACGGTGCGCAGGTCGGTTATTCGCTGGTAGCGTTGCTCTTGCGCCGTGGTATGCCCAGGCGTTGGCGGCGTTCCCACAGGCACTTGCGGCTGACGCCGAGCTTGCGTGCCAGTTCGGTCTCGGTCATGTGGTCCTGGTGCTCAAGCACGAAGTGCTGGAAGTAGTCTTCTAGCGACAGGTCTTCGGTCGGCTCGTGGCTGGCATTGCCTGCGTTGGCCACCACCAGGGCATTGTCGAGGATGTCATCCTCTTCCAGGTCGCTGAGCTCGATGTCGATGCCCAGCAGCTCGGCGGAAATTTCTGCGCTCTCGCTGAGAATCACCGCGCGCTCCACGGCGTTTTCCAGTTCTCGCACGTTACCGGGCCAGCTGTAGTGACGAATGGCTTGCTCGGCCTCGGCCGAGAAGTGCAGGTCGTCGCGGCCGATGCGAGCACTTTGGCGGGCGAGGAAGACGCTGGCGATCTCGTTGACGTCGCTGCCACGCTCGCGCAGGGCCGGCAGCTTCAGGGCGATGACGTGCAGTCGGTAATACAAGTCTTCACGGAACTGGCCGGCCTTGGCCAGGTTCTTCAGGTCGCGGTGGGTCGCGGCGATCAGGCGCACATCGACCTTTTGCGACTGCACCGAACCTACCCGGCGTATCTCGCCTTCCTGCAGCACACGCAGCAGGCGAGCCTGGGCTTCCAGCGGCAGTTCGCCAATTTCATCGAGGAACAGCGTACCGCCATCGGCGGCCTCCACCAAGCCGGCGCGCCCGGCGCTGGCGCCGGTGAACGCGCCTTTTTCGTGGCCGAACAGTTCAGATTCGATCAGCGTTTCGGGGATGGCCGCGCAGTTCACCGAGAT
The DNA here is from genome assembly GCF_058782925.1 of Pseudomonas sp. FW305-E2. Lineage (NCBI taxonomy): Bacteria > Pseudomonadati > Pseudomonadota > Gammaproteobacteria > Pseudomonadales > Pseudomonadaceae > Pseudomonas > Pseudomonas sp. FW305-E2. The sequence continues at coordinate 81,934 of NZ_JBYSYE010000016.1, forward strand.
CATCGGTGCCTTGGCCCGGCGAGACAGGTTGTGCAGGGCGCGGGCCACCAACTCTTTACCGGTGCCGGACTCGCCCTGGATCAGCACATTGGAGTCGGTAGGCGCGACTTTGCGGATCTTGCTGTACATGTCCTGCATGGGCTGGCACGAGCCGATGATGCCGATCTCGCCATTGGCTGTTGCCGCGCTGCCTTTGTCGGACGGCGTAGCCTTGCCATTGCTGGCGCGTGGCTCGGCAGGCGGTGCAGCAGCGGGGGCGTTCTGCCGGTCACGCAGAATACGCGCTACTGCCTGCAGCATCTCGTCGTGGTCGAAGGGCTTGGCGATGTAGTCCACCGCGCCCATTTTCATCGAGTCCACCGCTGAGCGCAGGCTGGCGTAACTGGTCATGATCAGCACCGGGGTGCCTTGGCCGAGCTTGATCAGCTCGGTGCCGGGCGCGCCTGGCAGGCGCAGGTCGCTGACGATGAGGTCGAAAGTGGCAATGCTGAAGCGTTCCTGGGCTTCCTGCACCGAGCCGGCCTCGCTGACCTGGTACTGGTTCCGCTCAAGCAGGCGACGCAGGGCCGAGCGGATGATGGTTTCGTCTTCGACGATCAGAATGTGCGGCATTGATTCAATTCTCTCGACGGTCTCGAATTTCAGGGGACGTCGCTACGACATGCCGGGGCAGGGTCACGCGGATCCGGGTGCCACGTTGCCGTTCGATATCGGCCGGGCTGTCGATGGTGATTTGCCCATAATGCTCTTCCACGATGGAATAGACCAGAGCGAGCCCCAGTCCGGTTCCTTCGCCCGGGTCCTTGGTGGTGAAGAAGGGTTCGAACAGGCGGTCCATGATGTTCTTCGGAATCCCGCTGCCTTCGTCTTCGACGATCAGGTCGACGGTGTGCTCGTTAACCTCGCTGCGCACGCGCACGGCGCTACCGGGCGGCGAGGCATCGCGGGCGTTGGAGAGCAGGTTGATCAGCACCTGGGCCAGGCGCTGCGGGTCACCTTCGGCCCAATGGTCCGGGTCGCAAAGGTTGAAGAACTGTACTTCGAAATTGCGCCGGTTCAACGCCAGCAGACCGATGGCATCTTGTGCCACTTCGGCCAGGCACACCGGTTCCTCGCTGTTCTGGTGGCTGCCGCCAGCATGGGCGAAGCTCATCAGCGACTGGACGATGCGCGATACGCGCTTGGTCTGGTCAAGGATCTGGCTGGACAACTCGATGATTTCACCATCGCCTTCGCGTTCCTCGCGCAGGTTTTGCGCCAGGCAGGCGATGCCGGTGATCGGGTTGCCGATCTCGTGGGCCACGCCGGCGGCCAGTCGGCCGATGCTGGCCAGGCGCTCGGAGTGCACCAGCTTGTCTTCCAGTGCCTGGGTTTCGGTAAGGTCCTCCACCAGCAATACCAGCCCGCTGTTACCGGGTGCCAGTGGCTCGTCGATGGCTGCCTTGTGCAGGTTCAGCCAGCGTGGCTGGCCGTCCAGCGCCAGGCGCTGTTTGTGCAGGTGCTCGTCGGGCACGTTGATGAAGCCTTGCAGCAGGCCGCGCCAAGGCTCGTCGATGGTGACCAGGCGCGAGCCGACCACATGCTTGGCGGCGATGCCGGTGAGCTCTTCCATGGCCTTGTTCCACATCAGGATTTCCTGGTCCTTGGCCAGTGAGCAGACGCCCATGGGCAATTCCTGCAGGGTCTGGCGATGGTAGCGGCGCAAGGCATCGAGTTCGGCGGCCAGCCCGGTCAGGCGCGAGTGGTAGTCTTCCAGGCGGCTTTCGATGAAGTGGATGTCTTCGGTCACGTAGTTTTCGTTGCCGGACTTGTACGGCAGGAAAGTCTCGACCATGTCCTGGGCCACGCTCGGCCCCATCAGGCCGGACAAGTTGGCTTCGATGCGGTCGCGCAGGCGGCGCAGGGCATAGGGGCGGCGTTCGTCGAACGGCAGGTAGAGGTCGCGCAGTGCTTGCTCGACTTCCTTTTGCGCGGCCTTGGCGCCCAGCGGCTTGGCCAGCTGGGTGGCGAATTCCTGCGGCGAGGCGGCGTGCAGCTCGCGGCGCTGCGGACGGCGCACGTTATCCACGGCACAGGCTTCGGCCGCGCTGACCTCTTCGGTGCTGGCGTTGGTGAACAGTGAGATCAGGGTGAACAGCAGCACGTTGGCCGCCAACGAGGCGATGGCTGCCATGTGCCAGCTGGTGTCGTCCAGCACATAGATCATGTCCAGCAGCGGGATGTAGAAACCCTGCAAGTTGCCGAGAAGCGGCAGCAGCATGGTCACCATCCACACCAGAGTGCCGGCCAGCAGCCCGGCGATGAAACCGCGGCGGTTGGCGGTTGGCCAGTAGAGTACCGACAGCACCCCAGGCAGGAACTGCAAGGTGGCGACGAAGGCGACGATGCCCAGGTTGGCCAGGCTCTGGTGGTAGTTCTGGCTCAGGTAGAACATGAAGCCGGCAGTGATGATGGCGACGATCAATGCACGGCGGGTCCACTTCAGCCAACGGTAGATGTTGCCTTCGGCCGGGGGCTGGTAAAGCGGCAGCACCAAGTGGTTCAGGGCCATGCCCGACAGCGCCAGGGTGGTGACGATGATCAGGCCGCTGGCTGCCGACAGGCCGCCAATGTAGGCCAGCAGTGCCAATGCCTGGTTGTTGGCGGCGATGCCCAGGCCCAGGGTGAAGTACTCGGGGTTGGTGCTGGCGCCCAGGCGCAGGCCGGCCCACAGCACCAGCGGCACGGCAAGACTCATCAGCAGCAGGAACAGCGGCAGGCCCCAGCTGGCGCTGACCAGCGAGCGCGGGTTGAGGTTTTCGGTAAAGGCCATGTGGTACATATGCGGCATGACGATGGCCGAGGCGAAGAACACCAGCAGCAGGGTGCGCCATGGGCCTTCCTGCAGGGGGGTGTGCAGGGCGGCAAGGGCGGTCTGGTTCTGCAACAGCCAGACTTCCAGCTCGTGCGGGCCGCCGAATACGCCATACAAGGCATACAGGCCGATACCGCCCAAGGCCAGCAGCTTGATCACCGACTCGAAGGCGATGGCGAAAACCAACCCCTCATGCTTTTCGCGCGTGGCGATGTGCCGCGAGCCGAAGAAGATGGTGAACAGAATGATCAGCGTGCAAAAGGCAAAGGCCACCCGGGCCTTGACCGGTTCACCGGTAAGGATGCTGATCGAGTCGGCCACCGCCTGGATCTGCAGGGCCAGCAACGGGAGCACGCCAATCAGCATGATGATGGTGGTCAAGGCCCCGGCCCAGGTACTGCGGAAGCGGAAGGCCAGCAGGTCGGCCAGGGATGACAGCTGGTAGGTGCGGGTGATCTTGAGGATCGGATAGAGCAGCACCGGCGCCAGCAGGAATGCGCCAGACACCCCCAGGTAACAGGCAAGGAAGCCGTAGCCGTACTGGTAGGCCAGGCCAACCGAGCCATAGAAGGCCCAGGCACTGGCGTAGACGCCCAGCGACAGGGTGTAGGTGAGTGGGTGGCGAATGATCGAACGCGGGATCAGCCCGCGCTCGCTGATCCAGGCCACGCCGAACAGCACCATGAGGTACCCGGCGCTGATCAGGATCATCTGGGTCAGGCTAAAGCTCATCGGCATCTCTTTGGCTCTGCAGGATGAAGGTGACGACGATCAGGATCAGCCAGAGCAGGTAGGGGCGGTACCAGGCTCCGGTCGGTTCGATCCACCAGTCCATGATGGCCGGGGAGAACAGGTAGATCCCCACGACCAGAAGCAGGACCAAACGATAGATGTACATGCTGGCCTCGATGGTTGGGCGCTGCGGGCTTGAACTTATTATTGGCGCAAATGGCAGGGGGGATGCTAGCGGGAATCCACAGCGTTCGCCAAGGGTTTGAATTTATTGGGCTTTTGTTTTTAGGGGGGCTTTACCTGTGCCGGCCCTTTCGCGGGCATGCCCGCTCCCACAGGTAGACCACAGGCCTTGAAGGCGGCGTGGTTCCTGTGGGAGCGGGCGCGCCCGCGAAGAGGCCGGTAAAGTTTCAGCGCAGATCAGCCTCTGGCACCGTGGTCCGCTGCGCGATGGCTTCCGGCCGCCATTGCGTGCGCGCGACTGCCAGCACCTCTGCCGGCGTCGCCAACAGCAGTTCCGGGTCTGTCTCCTGCCCCAGCGCCCGCAATGCCCGCAGCAGCAGGGGGGTAGCATGCTCCGCCTGCAGTGGCGGTGAACGGTACGACTTGCCCAGCTTGTGCCCATCCGGCTGCACGATCAGCGGAATATGCAGGTAACGCGGCTGTGAGAAGCCCAGCAACTCCTGCAGGTACAGCTGGCGCGGGGTGTTGTCGAGCAGGTCGGCACCCCGCACGATGTCGGTAACACCCTGCCAGGCATCGTCCAGCACCACGGCCAGCTGGTAGGCGTACAGCCCGTCACGACGCTGGATGACGAAGTCGCCCACCTCACGCCCCAGGTGTTGCTGGTACTCACCCTGCACTCGGTCGGTAAAGCGGTAGATCAGCTCTGGCACCCGCAAGCGGATTGCCGCCCCTTCACGGGCATGCCCGGCGTTACGGCAAAAGCCCGGGTAGATGCCGTTGTAGCGTTCCAGTTGCTTGCGCGAGCAGGTGCATGCATACGCCAGGCCCATGTTGAACAGGCGGTCTACCACGGCAGCATAGGCATCGTGGCGCTGGCTCTGGAATACCACCTCGCCATCCCAGTGCAGGCCATAACGTTCCAGTGTCTGGAGGATGGCATCGCGGGCGCCGGGCATTTCCCGGGGCGGGTCGGTGTCTTCCATGCGCAGCAGCCAGCGGCCGTTGACGGCGCGGGCATCGAGCCAGGAGGCGAGGGCGGCGACCAGCGAGCCGAAGTGCAGGAAGCCGCTGGGGGTGGGGGCGAAGCGCCCGATGTAGCTGGAGTCGGTCATGGTCAGGCTGGGCATATAAATGAAACGGGGCGCATGATGCGCCCCGTTCAGGTGGAAGAAAGATCAGCCTTTGCCGACCGTTTTTTCCTTTTTCTCGGCAATTTCCTTGCAGTCGAAGCACAGGTCGGCGGTAGGGCGGGCTTCCAGGCGGCGCAAGCCGATCTCGATGCCGCACGACTCGCACCAGCCGTACTCTTCGTCCTGAATCTTCTGCAGGGTTTTATCGATTTTCTTGATCAGCTTGCGCTCGCGGTCGCGGTTGCGCAGTTCGAGGGCAAACTCCTCTTCCTGGGATGCGCGGTCTGCGGGATCTGCGAAGTTGGCTGCTTCTTCTTTCATATGGTCAACGGTCTTGTCGACGCCGACCATCAGCTCTTGCTTCCAGCCAGTGAGGATCTTGGTGAAGTGCTTGCGCATGGGCTCACCCATGTACTCCTCACCCTTGGTCTCCTGATAGGGTGCAACCCCATAAAGATTCTGGTTGGCTTTTTGCTTTTCTAGGGTGGACATGAATAGACCGCCTCTCACTCATCTGATCCAATGCGCAGGATGCTCCATCTCCGGCGACCGCCGGCCCTGCGACTGCGAGCCGCCGAACTTACCAGATAGATCGGGGGTGCGCTACCCCGCCCGATCCTGCTAATTGACACCGGCCTGAGCGGTACGTTCGGTGGTGTGCAGAGGTAGAATCTCCAGTTTAGACCCAATTGAGAGAAGGTCATGGCCCAACCCTACAGTGCGCGCAGCCGCGCCATCGAACCTTTCCACGTCATGGCGCTGCTGGCCCGGGCCAACGAGCTGCAGGCGGCCGGGCACGACGTGATCCACCTGGAAATCGGTGAGCCGGACTTCACCACGGCCGCACCCATCGTCGCGGCCGGCCAGGCCGCGCTGGCCGCCGGGCACACGCGCTACACCGCCGCACGCGGTCTGCCGGCACTGCGTGAGGCAATTGCCGGTTTTTATGGGCAGCGCTATGGCCTGAACATCGACCCGGAACGCATCCTTGTTACCCCAGGTGGCTCCGGCGCGCTGCTGCTGGCCAGCAGCCTGCTGGTGGACCCGGGCAAGCACTGGCTGCTGGCCGATCCGGGTTACCCGTGCAATCGCCACTTCCTGCGCCTGGTCGAGGGCGGGGCCCAATTGGTACCGGTGGGCCCGGACGTGAACTACCAGCTGACTGCCGACCTGGTTGAGCGCTACTGGGACAAGGACACTGTCGGAGCCCTGGTCGCTTCGCCGGCTAACCCGACCGGTACCGTGCTGGGGCGCGAAGCATTGGCCCGCCTGGCCAAAACCACCCATGAGCGGCATGGCCACTTGGTGGTGGACGAGATCTACCACGGCCTCACCTATGGCATGGACGCGCCGAGCGTGCTGGAAGTCGACGACTCGGCATTCGTCCTGAATAGTTTTTCCAAGTATTTCGGCATGACCGGTTGGCGCCTTGGCTGGTTGGTGGCCCCGCCCGGTGCGGTCGCCGACCTGGAGAAACTGGCGCAGAACCTGTACATCAGTGCGCCGAGCATGGCCCAGCATGCCGCGCTGGCCTGTTTCCAGCCCGAGGCGCTGGCCATTTTCGAAGAGCGCCGCGCCGAATTCGCCCGCCGTCGCGACTACCTGCTGCCCGCCCTGCGTGAACTGGGCTTCCGCATCGCCGTCGAGCCGCAAGGCGCGTTCTACCTGTATGCCGATATCAGCGCTTTTGGCGGGGACGCGTTCGCATTCTGCCGACACTTCCTGGAAACCGAGCACGTGGCGTTCACGCCGGGCCTGGACTTCGGTCGCCACCTGGCCGGGCACCATGTGCGCTTCGCTTATACCCAGAGCCTGCCGCGCCTGGAAGAAGCGGTGCAGCGTATTGCCCGTGGCCTGCAGAGCTGGCAAGGCTGATGCGTTTCTCTCCTTCACTCGAGCAGGGCCGCCTGTTGCGTCGCTACAAGCGCTTTCTGGCTGATATCGAACTGGCCAGCGGCGAGCAGATGACTATCCACTGCCCGAATACCGGCTCCATGCTCAACTGCATGCGTGAAGGTGGGCAGGTGTGGTTCAGCCGCTCCAACGACCCCAAGCGCAAGCTGCCAGGGACCTGGGAAATCAGCGAAACCCCCCAGGGGCGGTTGGCCTGCGTGAATACCGGGCGGGCCAATGCGTTGGTCGAAGAGGCCCTGCGCGCCGGCACAATCACTGAACTGGCCGGTTTCACTGCACTCAAGCGTGAAGTGGCCTATGGCGAAGAAGGCAGCCGTATCGACTTTCGCCTGGAGTTCGAGGGTGCCCCGGCCTATGTCGAGGTCAAGAGTGTGACGCTGGGCTACCCCGACACTGCAGTTGCGGCCTTCCCTGATGCGGTGACTCAACGCGGTGCGAAACACCTGCGTGAGCTGGCAAAGCTGGCCCGGCAGGGCGTGCGGGCCGTGCAGCTGTATTGCGTGAACCTGACCGGTATCGACGCTGTGCGCCCGGCTGAAGAAATTGATACAGCCTACGCCCAGGCGCTGCGCGCTGCCGTAGCGGACGGGGTGGAGGTGCTTGCCTATGGCACTCGGCTGGACGCCGAGGGTATCGTCATCGATCGCCGCTTGCCGGTGCTGCTTACCCCATGAACCAGATGCCCTGGCTATCTTCGTGGCAGCCCAGGGGCTGCAGCTGCTCACCCTCACAGGGGCCTGCCACGCATTCGCCGCTTTCTATCAGGAACAGGGCTCCGTGATGGGCGCAGTGGATGAGGCTGGCGCTGTCATCCAGAAACGCGTCCTCTGCCCAGTTCAGCGGGATGTCCCGGTGCGGGCAGCGGTTGCGGTACAGGTACACCTGGCCTTGGCGACGCACGCCGAACAGTTCGAGGCCGTCTACGCTGAAGGCGCGGCTTTGGCCCTCGGCCAGGCCGAGGGATGTACAAAGGAAGTGCATGGCAAGGATGACCCGTGAAACACGTGATGGCTTGACGCTCCAATGCGAATAATTATCAAATTGATCGCATTCGCTGCGCCCGGCTGCCTATGGTGCGCAGTTCCGCTGCTCGCCACAAGGCGTGTAGCCCGCCTTCAGAAGGAACCCGATGATGCGCCGTCCAGCTGCTTTTCTCGCTCTGTGTGCAAGCCTTGTGCTCTCTACCCAAGCCTTGGCAGCCGAGCAGCCGCAACGCTGGGTCAGCGCGGGTGGCGCCTTGAGCGAGTGGATAACCGCATTGGGAGGTGAAGCGCGCCTGGTCGGTGTGGACACTACCAGTCAGCACCCGGCCTCGTTGAAAGCCTTGCCCAGTGTGGGTTATCAGCGGCAACTGTCGGCCGAAGGCATCCTGAGCCTGCGCCCGGATGTGCTGGTGGGCACCGAGGAAATGGGGCCGCCACCGGTACTGGCGCAAATCCGCAAGGCCGGTGTGCGGGTCGAGTTGTTCTCCAGCAAGGCCGAGCTGCCGGCAGTAGATGAAAACCTCAGGCACCTGGGGCAGTTGCTCGGTGCAGAGCAGCAAGCGTCCGCGCTTGCTGCGGACTACCGCCAGCGGCTCGATGCGTTGCAGGCCAACGTCAAGCTGGCCCAGGCCGGGCAGCAGGCTCCCGGGGTGTTGCTGCTGGTCGGCCATGCCGGGGCCAAGCCGCTGATCGCCGGGCAAGGCACTGCCGGTGACTGGCTGCTGAGCCAGGCGGGTGGGCGTAACCTGGCCGCGCACCCTGGCTACAAGAACTTCTCCAACGAAGCCTTGGCGGCGCTTGACCCGGATGTGATCGTGTTTTCCGACCGGGCGCTGGCCGATGAACAGGCCTTGCAGGCGCTGTTGAAAGAAAACCCCGCGCTGGCTGCCTCGCGGGCCGTGCGTGAGAAACGCCTGGTCTCCTTGGACCCGACGCTGCTGGTCGGCGGGCTCGGGCCTCGGCTACCGGCGACCTTGCAGTCGCTGGCAGCCACCTTCTACCCGGCTGCTCAGGCCAGCTTCGCACAATGAAACAGCGGGTCTCGCCACGTACGTTGTTCATTAGCCTGAGCCTGCTGTGCCTGTTGGCAATCTGGCTGTCACTGGCGCTGGGGCCAGTCAGCCTGCCGATGTTCGATACGCTGCGCGCTGGCCTGCGCCTGTTGGGACTGCCCGTTTCCGAAGATGGCCTGCAGCAGGCCGAGATGATCCTTGGTCAGATCCGCCTGCCGCGCACCCTGTTGGGGTTGGCGGTGGGCGCGGTGCTGGCGCTGTCCGGGGTGGGCATGCAGGGGCTGTTCCGCAACCCGCTGGCCGACCCCGGGCTGGTAGGGGTTGCCGCCGGCGCTGCGATGGGGGCAGCGGTTGCCATTGTTGGCGGCGCCTGGTTTGGCGGCATGCCGGATGCTTTCGCGCCTTATCTGCTGTCGTTCTGCGCGTTTGTCGGCGGGCTTGGGGTAACTGCGCTGGTCTACCGCCTGGGGCGCCGCGATGGCCAGACCAACGTCGCCACGATGCTATTGGCTGGCGTGGCCATGACCGCGCTGGGGGGCGCGGCCGTGGGGCTGTTCTCTTACCTGGCCGATGACGCCACCTTGCGCACGCTGACGTTCTGGAACCTTGGCAGCCTCAATGGCGCCAGCTATGAGCGGCTGTGGCCATTGTTGCTGGTGGCGACAGGGGTGGCGGTGTGGCTGCCGCGCCGGGCCAAGGCGCTGAATGCCCTGTTGCTGGGTGAGTCGGAGGCGCGTCACCTGGGCGTTGACGTGGAGCGGCTCAAGCGTGAGCTGGTGTTCTGCACGGCGCTGGGCGTGGGGGCGGCAGTGGCGGCAGCCGGGTTGATCGGCTTCATCGGCCTGGTAGTGCCGCACCTGGTACGTCTGCTGGCCGGGCCTGATCACCGTGTGGTGCTGCCTGCCTCGCTGCTGGCCGGCGGTGTACTGATGTTGTTCGCCGACCTGGCGGCGCGGCTGCTACTGGCGCCTGCCGAGCTGCCGATTGGTATCGTAACGGCCTTCATTGGTGCGCCGTTCTTCCTGTTCCTGCTGATGCGAGGGCGCGGCTGATGTTGCATGTAGAGGGCCTGTACCTGCGCAGGGGCAGCAATGAGGTGCTGCACGACATTCACCTGCAGTTGCCTCCGGGGCAGGTCGTGGGTGTGCTCGGTCCCAACGGTGCCGGCAAGAGCAGCTTGCTGAGTGTGCTGTGCGGTGAACTGGCGCCCGACCGCGGGCGGGTAACGCTGCAGGGCCGCCCGCTGGCCGATTGGGCCGGACAGGAACGGGCAAGGCGCCTGGCAGTGTTGCCGCAGGTGTCCAGCCTGGGTTTCTCGTTTCGGGTGGAGGAAGTGGTAGGCATGGGGCGCATGCCTCATGGCACCGGTCAGCGGCGCGATGCGGAAATTGTCGAAGCGGCGTTGCGGGCGGCAGATGCCTGGCACCTGGTAGAGCGCAGCTACCTGGCGCTTTCCGGTGGCGAGCGGCAACGGGTACACCTGGCCCGCGTGCTGGCGCAACTATGGCCGGGGGAGGAGGGCAGCACGTTGTTGCTCGACGAGCCGACCTCGATGCTCGACCCGCTGCATCAGCACACCACCCTGGAAGCCGTACGCCGCTTCGCCGACTGCGGTGCTGCAGTGTTGGTGATCCTGCATGACCTGAACCTGGCAGCACGTTACTGTGACCGTATCCTGTTGCTGGAACAGGGGCGCTGCCACGCGTTTGCCACGCCCGAAGAGGCACTGACCCCAGCGGCACTGAAGGCGGTGTACGGTATTGACGTGTTGGTGCAGGCGCACCCCGAGCGCGGGCACCCGCTGATCATCACCCGTTGATGTTCTCAACGCGTGCAGGGCCTTTGTGAAAGTGGCCTTGTCTTGCGACCGGCCCGCCCCCGGTGCAGGCCATTGAAAGTGTGGATGACATGGAGTAACTGCCGATGCGACACCCGATGCTGTCCGGTTTCTCGCTGTGCCTGGTACTGGCGATAGGCGGCTGTCAGGCCAGCCTGCCGCCGTTGCCCGCCTGGCAGAGCAGTGAAGGTCGCACGCACGCCGAGCTGGGAAAGATTGTCGACCTGTCCAATGAGCAGGTCATAAGCCCTGAAACGCTGGTGCAGCGCCTGGCTGATGCACCCCGAGTGCTTGTCGGCGAGAAGCATGACAACCCTGACCATCACGCGCTGCAACTGTGGCTGCTGCGCGCTCTTCAAGGCCAGCGCACTCAGGGCAGCCTGTTGCTGGAGATGCTGCAGCCCAGCCAGCAATCGCGGGTGGACAAGCTGGTGGGGCAGCCTTTGCCGGAAGACTTGCCCAAGGCACTGGCCTGGCAGGAGGGCTGGGATTGGCAGTTGTACGGGCCGATTGTCACCGAAGCCTTGCAGCATGGGGTGACGTTGCTGGCCGCCAACCTTTCGCCCGCCGAGATGCGTCAGGCCTATCGACAGCCGGCGCCGGTGCAGGGCGAAAAGTCCAATGCACCCGCGGTAAAGGCTGCCTTGCTGGAACAGGTGCGCGCCGGGCATTGCGGGATGCTGCCGGAAAACCAGTTACCGGCGATGCTGGCCGTTCAGCAGCAGCGCGACCGGCGCATGGCCGAGCGCTTGCAGGCGGCACCGCAACCGGCACTGCTGTTTGCCGGGGCTTACCATGTGCGCAAGGACCTGGGCATACCCTTGCATCTGGCTGACCTGGGCATACCCTTGCATCTGGCTGACCTGGGGGCGACGGGGGAGAGCAAGGTATTGCTGCTTGCTGAGGTGGGCGAGCGAATCGAGCCTGGCGAGGCTGATTATGTGTGGTACACGGCGGCGATGCCGGAGCAGGATTATTGTGCGCAGCTGCGGCGTTGATCCTGAAAAAGCACAGGCAAAAAAAGACCCGGCAAATTGCCGGGTCAATAACCGTGATTAGCCTGATGAGGAGATAATCTGAGAGTCCGAACCAGGGGCTCTTAGCTTATCCAACCAGTCTCGCGACCAGTTGTGATAATCATAACAATTCTCATTTAGCCGTCAATCCCTTTACCCCTATTATTTTGGTTTTTTTTGCGTAGGGTTTTTCGCGTCCAATTGTTGGTTGAGTGCTTCCTTGCGTTCGAGCGGCAAATCGTTCCAGTGCATGTCCAGCAGGGCGCCTTCAATGGCATACAACAGCACCTTCGATGCACGGAACCCTCGTGTCTTCACGGCCTGGTACGCACCCACCGCGCCCAGGCGGCGCAAATCCGATGCACTGTGGATGCCGGCTGCATGCAGCCACTGCGCAGACGTCTTGCCAAGGTTCTTCAGATGCTGCAATTCATCGTTCATCGAGCCTCCTTGCGATGGCTGAACGGGAATGGGGGATAAATCGCGAGCAGGTCTGAGAGGAGTGTAGCGGGCGTTGGGAAATATGCGGCTTTTTGCCATCGGGTGATGAGCGGCCTGTGCCTGCCCCTTCGCGGGCAGGCACGGGAAGATCACGAACTTACAGGCCAGGCAACCGCTGGCGAATCTGCTCGATCACTTGATCCATGCTGCCGGCAGCCTGGGTATCGACGCGGGTGCTGTGCACCAGCTCCTGCGCATCCAGCGCCTCACGGCTGGCCTGCTGGGCCTTGATCACCTCCAGCGTGGCATCCGAGGGGTCGCTGTTTTCAGCCTGGCGCTGCTCCAGCCAACTGGCGATGACCGCCTCTGGCGCGTGGCAGTCGAGGATGAGGAACGGCACGCCGGTCTGGCTGGCAACCTCTGCCGCAGCCTGGCGTTGTTCACGCTTGAGGTAGGTGGCGTCCAGCACCACCGGGAAGCCGGCGCGCAGCACGGTCGCAGCTATCTCGTGCAGGCGCAGATAGGTCGCAGCGCTGGCGTCCTGGTCATAGATGCCTGTGCTCAGTTGGCCGGCGTCGGCCTGCTGTTGTTCGCCGAACAGGCGCTTGCGCTCTACGTCCGAACGCACGCGCACTGCACCCAAGGCCTCGACCAGGCGCATGGCCACGTGACTTTTCCCCACCGCCGAAACACCATGGGTGATGGCCAGCAGGCGCGACGGGATGGCGCTGTAACTTTCGGCCAGGTTGGCGTAGTTGCGGTAGGTGCGCAGGGTGGTGGCACGTTGCACGCCATCGGCGTCGGCCGGCATGCTGAACAGTGCGACCTTGGCCCGCACCAGCGCGCGGTAGGCTTTGTAGAAGTTGAGCAGTTCCAGGCCTTCGTAGTCCCCTGTCAGTTCCAGGTACTGGCTGATGAAGCGTCGGGCCAGGCACTTCAGGCCACGGTCTTCCAGGTCCATGGCCAGGAAGGCGGTGTCGGCGTAGACGTCGGTCAGTCGGAAAGGCTCGTTGAATTCGATGCAATCGAAGATAACCACCTTGCCATCGATCAAGGTGGCGTTGCCCAGGTGAATGTCACCGTGGCACTCACGGATGAAGCCATTGGCCTTGCGCTTTTCCAGCAGCCCTTGCAGGCGCTCGAAGCTGCTGCGGGCCCAGGCCTGCAGGGCGTCAAGTTGCTGCAGATCGGCTTTGTCGCTGAGGAATGGGCGAATTTGCTCGAAGTTCTGCTCCACCGGGGCCATCACGCTCTCTGGCGTGCCCAGCGGGTGCTCCATCGGCACACGCGGAGCCTGAAGGTGAAAATCGGCAATCTGCCGGGCCATCTGGTCGATGTGCGTGGCGTTCAGTTCGCCATTGGCCTGCAGGGTGTTGAGCATCTGCCCTTGGGGGAACTGGCGCATCTTCAGCGCGTACTCGATGGCTACGCCTTCGCCACCGATCTGCGGTGCGTCGACGCTACCGGTGATGGGCAACACTTCCAGGTACAGGCCTTCGGTCAGGCGTTGGTTCAGGCGCAATTCTTCGTTACAGAAATGCTGGCGCTGGTCCAGTCCGGTGAAGTCCAGGAAGCCGAAATTCATCGGTTTCTTGATCTTGTAGGCGTATTCGCCAGTGAGCAGGACCCAGGAGATATGCGTCTCGATGAGCTGAAACCCCTCCACGGGGTGAGGGTACAGGGCAGGGTTCTGCAACGCAGTAATAAGAGCTTGGCTCACGGCAAATCCTTCCGGGGCAAGGGAATTCGAATGCGCCATTATGGTCAATGGTGCCGTCCCTGCCTACCGCCGGGCCGTCTGCCCAGCCTTTATAAAGTGCGTATAATCCGCCGCCATGACCCGAACCCGAAATTCCCGCACCCCTCAGAAACGCCCGACCGGCCGCTCCCGCGCCTGGCTGGGCTGGGCTTTGAAGCTCAGCCTGGTTGGCCTGGTGATCGTCGCCGGCTTCGCGGTTTACCTCGATGCCGTCGTCCAGGAAAAGTTCTCCGGCAAGCGCTGGACCATCCCGGCCAAAGTGTATGCCCGACCGCTGGAGCTGTTCACCGGCCAGAAGTTGAGCAAGAACGACTTCCTCACCGAGCTCGATGCGCTCGGCTACCGTCGCGAAAACGCGGCCAACGGCCCGGGCGCTGCGTCCGTCAGCGGCAATACCGTCGACCTCAATACCCGTGGCTTCCAGTTCTACGAGGGCATGGAGCCGGCGCAGTTCGTCCGTGTACGCTTCTCTGGCGATTACGTTGCGGGCCTTTCCGGTGCCAACGGCAAGGCGCTTGACGTGGTGCGGCTGGAGCCGCTGATGATCGGCGGCATCTATCCGAAAAATCTCGAAGACCGCATCCTGATCAAGATCGATCAGGTACCCAAATATCTGCTCGAAACCTTGGTGGCCACGGAAGACCGCGAGTTCTACAGTCACTTCGGCGTGTCGCCAAAGTCCATCGTCCGGGCCATGTGGGTCAACACGTCGTCCGGCTCGATGCGCCAGGGTGGCAGTACCCTGACCCAGCAGTTGGTGAAGAACTTCTACCTCAGCAGCGAGCGCAGCCTCAGCCGCAAGCTGACCGAGGCGATGATGGCGGTCCTGCTCGAACTGCACTACGACAAGCGCGAAATCCTTGAGGCTTACCTCAACGAGGTGTTCGTCGGCCAGGACGGTCAACGCGCGGTGCACGGCTTTGGTCTGGCGAGTCAGTTCTTCTTCAGCCAGCCGCTGTCCGAGCTGAAACTGCATCAGATCGCCCTGCTGGTGGGCATGGTCAAAGGCCCGTCCTACTACAACCCGCGGCGTCACCCCGAGCGTGCCTTGGCTCGCCGCAACCTGGTGCTCGACCTGGTGGCCGAGCAGGGCGTGGCCAGCCAGGCAGAAGTCGATGCGGCGAAGAAAATGCCGCTGGGCGTGACCAAGCGTGGCAGCCTGGCCGACAGCTCGTTCCCTGCCTTCCTCGACCTGGTCAAGCGACAGTTGCGCCAGGATTACCGCGACGAAGACTTGACCGAAGAAGGCCTGCGCATCTTTACCAGCTTCGACCCTATCCTGCAGATGAAGGCCGAAACCTCGATGAGCGAGACCTTCAAGCGCCTGGCGGGCCGCAAGGGGGCAGACGATGTCGAGGCGGCAATGGTCGTGACCAACCCTGAAACCGGTGAAGTACAAGCGCTGATCGGTAGCCGCCAGGCAGGTTTTGCCGGCTTCAACCGGGCCATCGATGCTGTACGGCCGATCGGCTCCCTGGTCAAACCGTCGGTATACCTGACTGCGCTGGAGCAGCCGAGCAAGTACACCCTGACCAGTTGGGTGCAGGACGAGCCATTTTCGGTCAAAGGGGCTGACGGCCAGGTCTGGCGCCCGCAAAACTATGACCGCCGCCCGCATGGCACGATCTACCTGTACCAGGGGCTGGCCAACTCTTACAACCTGTCGACCGCCAAGCTCGGCCTGGAAGTGGGTGTGCCGAACGTGATCAAGACCATTGGTCGCTTGGGCGTGAATGTCGACTGGCCAGCGTTCCCGGCCATGTTGCTGGGGGCGGGTGGCATGTCGCCGATGCAGGTCGCAACCATGTACCAGACCATCGCCAACGGCGGCTTCAACACGCCGATGCGCGGTATCCGCAGCGTGCTCACCGCCGAGGGCGAGCCGCTCAAGCGCTACCCGTTCCAGATCCAGCAAACCTTCGACCCGGGTGCCATTTACCTGGTGCAGAACGCCATGCAGCGTGTAATGCGCGAAGGTACAGGGCGTTCGGTGTACAACACCTTGCCACGCTCGCTGACCCTGGCGGGCAAGACCGGTACCAGTAACGACTCGCGTGACAGCTGGTTCTCCGGCTTCAGTCAGGATCTGCTGGCCGTGGTGTGGATGGGCCGTGACGATAACGGCAAGACACCGTTTACCGGCGCCACCGGCGCCTTGCAGGTGTGGACCAGCTTCATGAAGAAGGCCGACCCGCTGCCGCTGGATATGCCGCAACCTGACAACGTGGTGCAGGCCTGGATCGACCCCTACAGTGGCCATGGGTCTGATGCCAGCTGTCCGGGAGCGGTGCAGATGCCGTATATTCGCGGGAGTGAGCCGCCGGCCGGCGCAACCTGTGGCGGCGAGCAGGACCCAGTCGAATCGGTCATGGACTGGGTCAAGGGCTGGATGAATTAAGCACAGGCTGCATTGATGAGGTGTGACGTGAACAAGTGGCTGTTTCCTGCCGTGACGGCGTTGGCTGTGCTCCAGGGGTGCTCCAGCGTCCCGCGTGGCAATATTCCGGTGGTCGACTCGAGCACCCGCGTGTCCAACAGCGAACGCGTGACGGCCAACCGCTCGGCGGGTGGCTATAACACCGGCACCGCCCAGGCGCAGACGCTGCCGGAGGATTCCGGTGTCACCGTGATGATCCCGCAGGGCGCAGGCGCATCGGGCATCCAGACATTCCCGGCGGGCAATGGCGCTGCGCCGATCAGTACCTCGCCGATCACCCCGGGGCCGATCAGTACAGGACCTGTCAGTTCGGCGCCGATGACCACCAATCCAAACCCGATTGCCGATGAACCCTTCGACATTGCCGCGATGAACAGCACCCCGCAAAGTGCCAGTGCGCCAACCGGTATTCCGCGCAGCACCGCCACCGGTGGCCTGTCGGCCGACGAGCAGCTGGACGGTCCTGTGCTGGCACTGCTGACCACTGCGAAGACGCAGCAGGGCAGTGGCGACTTCAACGGTGCCGCCTCGAGCCTGGAGCGTGCCCAGCGCATTGCTCCGCGTGAGCCGCAGGTGCTGTATCGCCTGGCCCAGGTGCGCCTCTCGCAAGGTGATGCGGCGCAGGCCGAGCAGTTGGCGCGCCGCGCCCTGACCTACGCCAACGGCCGCCCAAGCCTGCAGGCAGAGCTTTGGAACACGATCGCCCAGGCCCGTGAAAAGCAGGGTGACAGCGCCGGCGCTGCGCTGGCCCGGCAAAAGGCGCGGGTCAATTCGTGATGATCGAGCAACGCGTGCTGGATATTGCCGACCACCTGCTCTTGATCGAGCGTGAGCTGCAGGTGCAAGGCTGGTGGGATGACGAGCCGCCAAGCGACGAGGCACTGGCCAGTACGGTGCCGTTCGCCGTGGATACCCTCAGTTTTGAGCAGTGGCTGCAATGGATCTTCCTGCCACGCATGAAGATCATCATCGAGCTGGGCCACCCGCTGCCCAACGCATCGAGCATCCTTGTCATGGCCGAAACCGTGTTTACCGACCGGCCGGAGCAAAGTCGTGAGCTACGCCGCCTGTTGGCAGCTTTTGACCAATTGATCGCTCCTTCCGCCTGATTTCTTCAGTTTTTCCGTCAAGGGCCGCAGATTGTGGCCCTTTTTTTTGGAAATCTTCTTAATTCTGCTGCTGAAGCGATTTTTAGTGGTGGCAGGAATTCATCTTGGGGAAAAATTGGCAATAATTTTTCTTGACTTGTTGGCGCCGAATCACAAGAATCCAACTTCCGCTGTAGAGGGACTGCCAGAAGCAGACCCGCTAAGCAGATCATGAGGTGCACACCCGCGCCGACCTGTTACACCCCGCAACGCGTTACCTCGCGCTGGGTGGGAAACCCCCGCAACACTCTGGGGATTTCCCAATACTTGCTCAGTCAGTGCTGACGTTCGCTCATGCTCTGCTTGGCAGTAAACCTATTAAGACCCGTCCAGTGAGGGCGGTATTCTGGCGTTTTAGAGGTGAACAACGTGGAGCTTTTATCTGGCGCTGAGATGGTCGTCCGCTTTTTGCGTGACGAAGGCGTTAAGCACATCTACGGGTACCCTGGTGGTGCTCTCCTGCATGTTTACGACGCTTTGTTCAAAGAACCGGAAGTGGAACACATCCTGGTTCGTCACGAGCAGGCGGCCACCCATATGGCGGACGGCTACGCTCGCGCCACCGGCAAGGCCGGTGTGGTGCTGGTAACCTCCGGTCCTGGCGCGACCAATGCCATTACCGGTATTGCCACCGCCTACATGGACTCGATTCCGATGGTCATCCTGTCCGGCCAGGTGCCTAGCACCATGGTGGGCACCGATGCCTTCCAGGAAACTGACATGATCGGTATCTCGCGGCCGATCGTGAAGCACAGCTTCATGATCAAGAATCCGACCGAGATCCCTGAAGTTCTGAAAAAAGCTTTCTACCTGGCGCAATCCGGTCGTCCAGGTCCAGTCGTGGTCGACATTCCAAAAGATATGACCAACCCGGCTGAGAAGTTCGAATACGTCTACCCGAAAAAGGTCAAGCTGCGCTCCTACAGCCCGGCGGTCCGCGGTCACTCCGGCCAGATCCGCAAGGCTGCCGAGATGCTTCTGGCGGCCAAGCGCCCGGTCGTCTACTCCGGTGGCGGTGTGATCCTCGGCGGTGGCTCCGAAGCCCTGACTGAAATTGCCAAGTCGCTGAACCTGCCGGTCACCAATACCCTGATGGGGTTGGGTGGCTTCCCGGGGACCGACCGCCAGTTCCTCGGCATGCTTGGCATGCATGGCAGCTACACCGCCAACATGGCCATGCACAATGCCGACGTCATTTTTGCCGTCGGTGCGCGTTTCGACGACCGCGTTGTAAACGGTCCGGCCAAGTTCTGCCCGAACGCCAAGATCATCCACATCGACATCGACCCGGCGTCGATCTCGAAGATGATCAAGGCCGACGTGCCAATCGTCGGCCCGGTCGACAGCGTGCTCAGCGAAATGCTCGGCATCCTCAAGGAAATCGGCGAGCAGCCTGACAAGGCTTCGCTGGATGCCTGGTGGAAGCAGATTGACGAATGGCGTGGCAATGGCGAGTTGTTCCCTTACGACAAGGGCGATGGCAACGTCATCAAACCGCAAAAAGTCATCGAGACACTGTGTGAAGTGACCAATGGCGATGCCTTCGTCACTTCCGACGTGGGCCAGCATCAGATGTTTGCCGCGCAGTACTACCGCTTCAACAAGCCAAACCGCTGGATCAACTCCGGTGGCCTGGGCACCATGGGCTTCGGCTTCCCGGCGGCGATGGGCGTCAAGCTCAACTTCCCGGATCAGGACGTGGCCTGTGTGACCGGCGAAGGCAGCATCCAGATGAACATCCAGGAGCTGTCCACCTGCATGCAATACGGCCTGCCGGTGAAGATCGTCAACCTGAACAACGGTGTGCTGGGCATGGTCCGCCAGTGGCAGGACATGGCCTACAACGGTCGTCACTCGCACTCGTACGTCGAGTCGCTGCCTGACTTCATCAAGCTGGCCGAGGCCTATGGCCATGTGGGTATCCGCATCACCAGCCTGAAGGACCTCAAGCCGAAGCTGGAAGAAGCGTTTGCGATGAAGGACCGTCTGGTGTTCATCGACATCGCGGTTGACCGCAGTGAGCACGTCTATCCGATGCAGATCAAGGATGGCTCGATGCGTGACATGTGGCTGAGCAAGACGGAGCGTACCTGATATGCGGCACATCATTTCCCTGCTGCTGGAAAACGAACCAGGTGCGTTGTCCCGCGTGGTCGGCCTGTTCTCCCAGCGCAACTACAACATTGAAAGCCTGACTGTAGCGCCAACCGAAGACCCGACCCTGTCGCGTCTGACGCTGACCACCGTTGGCCATGACGAAGTGATCGAACAGATCACCAAGAACCTGAACAAGCTGGTCGAAGTGGTCAAGCTTGTCGACCTGTCGGAAAGCGCTCACATCGAGCGTGAACTGATGCTGGTCAAGGTCAAGGCCACCGGTGCCCAGCGTGCCGAGATCAAGCGCACCACGGATATCTTCCGTGGCCAGATCGTCGACGTGACCGCCAGCGTGTACACCGTGCAGCTGAGCGGTACCAGCGACAAACTGGACAGCTTCATCCAGGCGATCGGCACTGCATCGATTCTGGAAACCGTGCGCAGCGGCGTTACCGGCATTGCCCGTGGCGACAAAGTGCTCAGCATCTAAATCCAAAAAATTAGCGATGGCTCCGCAGGGGCCGAGATATAACCAGGGGTATTTTCATGAAAGTTTTCTACGATAAAGACTGCGACCTTTCCATCATCCAGGGTAAGAAAGTCGCCATCATCGGTTACGGCTCCCAAGGCCACGCTCAGGCGTGCAACCTGAAAGACTCCGGTGTAGACGTTACCGTCGGTCTGCGTAAAGGTTCGGCTACCGTTGCCAAGGCTGAAGCCCACGGCCTGAAAGTTGCCGATGTTGCTACCGCTGTCGCTGCGGCTGACCTGGTCATGATCCTGACCCCGGACGAGTTCCAGGGTGCTCTGTACAAGAACGAAATCGAGCCGAACATCAAGAAGGGCGCTACCCTGGCCTTCTCTCACGGTTTCTCGATCCACTACAACCAGGTTGTTCCGCGTGCCGACCTCGACGTGATCATGATCGCGCCGAAAGCCCCGGGCCACACCGTTCGCTCCGAGTTCGTCAAAGGCGGCGGCATCCCTGACCTGATCGCTATCTACCAGGACGCTTCCGGCAACGCCAAGAACGTCGCACTGTCCTACGCTTCGGGCGTGGGTGGTGGCCGTACCGGTATCATCGAAACCACCTTCAAGGACGAAACTGAAACCGACCTGTTCGGTGAGCAGGCTGTTCTGTGTGGCGGTACCGTCGAGCTGGTCAAAGCCGGTTTCGAAACCCTGGTCGAAGCTGGCTACGCGCCGGAAATGGCCTACTTCGAGTGCCTGCACGAACTGAAACTGATCGTAGACCTCATGTACGAAGGCGGCATCGCCAACATGAACTACTCGATCTCCAACAACGCCGAATACGGTGAGTACGTCACTGGCCCGGAAGTCATCAACGAAGAATCCCGCAAGGCCATGCGCAATGCCCTGAAGCGCATCCAGGACGGCGAGTACGCGAAGATGTTCATCTCCGAAGGTGCTACCAACTACCCATCGATGACCGCCAAGCGCCGCAACAACGCCGCTCACGGCATCGAAATCATCGGCGAGCAGCTGCGCTCGATGATGCCGTGGATCTCGGCTAACAAAATCGTCGACAAGACCAAGAACTAAGTCTTATCGAAAGATGAAAAACGCGGCTTCGGCCGCGTTTTTTCGTTCTGGCATCCAGCTTCTGGTATAAAGCAGACCAGTGGCTCGCTGTCAGAACCTGTTTCGCGGGCCCGTGTCGAACATTTTCCATCCTGTTGCAAGGTACCCTCCATGAGCGAACGTCCCGAAGAGCCGAACAAGCCCTCCGACGCCGAAAGCCTGCTACCTGTCGATGAGCACGTTGAAGAAGGGCATGACGCCGAAGGCCGCAAGGTGCGCCACCGCGGCATCTACCTGCTGCCCAACCTGTTTACCACCGCCAACCTGTTTGCCGGTTTCTATTCCATCATCAGCTCGATGAGCGCACAGAGCGCCCTGAGTGCCGGCGACCCGCGCGAGGCGAGCAAGTACTTCGCTTTTGCCGCTATCGCCATCTTCGTGGCCATGGTGCTCGATGGCCTGGACGGCCGCGTTGCGCGCATGACCAATACCCAGAGTGCCTTCGGTGCCGAGTATGACTCGCTGTCGGATATGGTCGCCTTTGGTGTGGCCCCGGCTTTGCTGGCCTTCGGTTGGGCGCTGGGTGACATGGGCAAGGTCGGCTGGATGGTTGCCTTCATCTATGTGGCCGGTGCCGCGTTGCGCCTGGCGCGCTTCAATACCCAGGTCGGTACCGCCGACAAGCGCTACTTCATCGGCCTGGCCAGCCCGGCTGCCGCAGGTGTGGTGGCGGGCACCGTATGGGCGTTCAGCGACTACGGCATCCAGGGCTCCAAGCTGTCGTTCCTGGTCGCGCTGCTGGTGGCTGCTGCTGGCATGCTGATGGTCAGCAACATCAAGTACAACAGTTTCAAGGAGCTGGACCTCAAGGGGCGCGTCCCGTTCGTGGCGATCCTGGCTGTGGTGCTGGTGTTTGCCGTCGTGTTCAGCGACCCGCCGCGTATCCTGCTGTTGATCTTCCTCGCCTATGCAGCATCGGGGCCGATCCAGTTCCTGCTGAAGGCACGCCGTCGCAAAGCGTGAGAATCACTTAACGCTGGAATAACCTCACGGCTCCATAGTCTTACTGGTACATCCGTTACTCAGTGCTATGGAGCCGTTCATGCTTATCAAGCTTCCCAGGTCTTCCGAGTGCAAGGCGTCGGAGATCACCCCCGAAGGCATTTACCTTTCCCGTCGTACCCTGCTGGGTGGCTCATTGGCTGGCTTGGCGCTAGGCGCATTGCCGGGCGGGGTGGGCGCGGCGCAAGGGTCGCGTTATGCCGATGTGCAGGCTGGAGCCGCGCCGGCCTGGTTCACTGACAAGCTCGCGGCCACGCGCTGGCAAGCGGTGACGGTGAAGGACGAGGCGATTACGCCGTTCAAGGATGCCACTCACTACAACAACTTCTACGAGTTCGGGCCCGACAAGGGCGACCCGGCGGCCAATGGCGACAGCCTGAAGACCGAACCGTGGTCCATTGTGGTGGATGGTGAAGTGGGCAAGCCCGGACGCTATGCACTGGAGGACTTCGTCAAACCCTATCAGCTTGAGGAGCGGATCTATCGGCTGCGCTGCGTAGAGGCGTGGTCGATGGTCATTCCGTGGCTGGGGTTCCCTTTGGCTCAGGTGCTCAAGCAGGTCGAGCCGACTTCCAGTGCGCGTTATGTGCGTTTCGAAACGCTGAAGGATCCGCAGCATATGCCGGGGCAACGTTCTGGCTTCGCCTTGATCGACTGGCCTTATAGAGAAGGGTTGCGCCTGGATGAGGCGATGCACCCGCTGGCAATTCTCGCAGTGGGTATGTACGGCCGGGAACTGCCCAACCAAAACGGTGCGCCGTTGCGTTTGGTGGTGCCTTGGAAGTATGGCTTCAAGAGCATCAAGTCGATTGTGCGCATCAGCCTGGTCGCGGAGCAGCCCGGCACTACCTGGGAAGGGCTGGCGCCGGATGAATATGGTTTCTATGCCAATGTGAACCCGACAGTCGACCACCCGCGCTGGAGCCAGGCGCGCGAACGTCGTTTGCCCAGCGGGTTGTTCAGCCCCAACGTGCGGGAGACACAGATGTTCAATGGCTATGCCGATGAAGTGGCGTCGCTGTATACCGGGCTCGATCTGCGGAAGAACTACTGATGCGTTACCCCTGGTTTCGCTTGGCCATCTTTGTCGTAGGCTGCCTGTTCCCGGTGTGGTGGCTATATGAAGCGGCGATGAACCTGCTGGGGCCTGATCCCGGGAAGATCATGATGGATCGTCTTGGGCTTGGGGCGCTTACCTTCCTGTTGGTGACCTTGAGCATGACGCCACTGCAGAAGCTGACGGGCTGGTCTGGCTGGATCGTGGTTCGCCGGCAGCTGGGGTTATGGGTGTTCGCCTATATAGTGCTGCATATTCTGGCCTACCTGTTTTTTATTCTAGGGCTGGATTGGGGGCAGTTGGCGGTGGAGTTGCGCAAGCGCCCCTACATTATTGTGGGGGCGCTGGGGTTCCTGGGGTTGCTGGCGCTGGCGGTCACCTCGAACCGGTACAGCCAACGGCGGCTGGGCGCGCGGTGGAGGAAGCTGCACAGGTTGGTGTACGCGGTGCTTGGGTTGGGCTTGCTGCATTTCCTGTGGATCGTGCGTTCCGACCTTCGGGAATGGGCGATCTATGCGTTTATTGGGGCTGTGTTGATGGTATTGCGGATACCTGCTGTTGCGCGGGCTCTTCCCAGGGTTGCCAGGAAGCAGGGTAGGGCGGTTTGAGAGAGGGATGGGGGCTGCCAAGGGCCTGTCTTGAGATAGCAATGGCTGTGGGAGGGTGCCCGCCTTTGTTTCTCTGGCGCCTGCGAGATCGGGCGCCGCGCGCGTCCGGCTTGAGACATTCACCGCCTATGAGACCGAGCGCCGCGCGGGCGGCGCTCGGTCTCACAGGCGCTGAAACTGTCGTGGCGAACACTTGGCAGCCCCGATACGGTCTTTTCCCCTTATATTTCACTTTCTTGAAATTAAAGGTTGACGCCCTCTCGAATCCCCTTATAATGCGCCCCACTTCCAGCGACATCGGAACGAAAAACTC
>NZ_JBYSYE010000017.1:0-104466 GCF_058782925.1 Pseudomonas sp. FW305-E2
ACCCACCCCCAGGCCAGCCTCAGCCATCGCAAGTTCGCCGAGCTCGACCTGTGCCGTATCAGCTATGGCGGCAGTGTTCGCGTGACGTCGCCCGCGCTGGAAACCATCTACCACCTGCAAGTCTTGCTCAATGGCAACTGCCTGTGGCGCGGGCACAAGCGCGAGCAGCACCTGGTGCCGGGCGAATTGCTGCTGATCAACCCGGACGACCCGGTTGACCTGACTTACTCGGAAGACTGCGAGAAGTTCATCCTCAAGGTGCCGACCCGGCTGCTGGATTCGATCTGCGATGAACAGCGCTGGCAGCGGCCTGATGGGGGCGTGCGGTTCTTGCGCAATCATTACCGGCTGGAGGAGCTGGATGGCTTCGTCAACCTGCTGGCCATGGTTTGCCACGAGGCGGAAGTGAGCGATTCGCTGCCCAGGGTGCAGGGCCATTACAGCCAGATTGTCGCCAGCAAGCTGCTGACCCTGATGAGCACCAATATCCGCCGCGAGAGCCTGAGTGCCCCGCAGGCCGGGCTAGAGCGCATTCTTGATTACATCGAACGCAACCTGAAACTGGAACTGTCGGCTGAAGTGCTGGCAGAGCAGGCTTGCATGAGTTTGCGCTCGCTGTATGCGTTGTTCGACCAGCACCTGGGCATCACGCCCAAGCATTACGTGCGCCAGCGGAAACTGGAACGGGTGCATGCGTGCCTGAGCGACCCGACGTGTGGCGTGCGGAGTGTGACAGAGTTGGCACTGGATTATGGTTTCTTGCATTTGGGGCGTTTTTCCGAAGTCTATCGACAGCAGTTTGGTGAGCTCCCCTCGCAGACCTTCAAGCGACGCTCATAACTGAGCCCATGGGTCGTACCTATTATTTCTGCCAGTTGCGGGCGCACTGGCCCCGACCTACCCTTGATCTTCGTGGATACACGGGAGGTACTTATGCCTGTATTGCGGCAGTTATTTTTCTACTCGGCCGATGGTCTTTCGACAATCGAATGTTCTGATAAACCGTCATTGAGTTTTTTGAGCGCCAACGGACAGGTGCTCGCCCAGAGTGGTAATGAACAGGCCGGGCTTTACGCAACGGACTTACAAAAGTCGGTGCTGGTGTGTGTGGGTGATAAAGTATCTCGGATGAACTATACCGCTTACGGCCATGACATTGACAGCGCCGTTGCGCCATTTTTGCGCTTCAAGGGGCAGCGCAAAGACACTGGACTTGGGTGTTATTTGTTGGGGGATGGATACCGGGGGTTTGGCCCTGTCTTGATGAGATTCAACAAGCCTGACAGTATTAGCCCATTTGGAGCGGGAGGCGTGAATGCCTATAGCTACTGTGGTGGGGATCCGATAAACAGGGATGATCCAAGTGGGCATATGTGGTTCCTTATAAACCTTCCGAGTTTGTTACGAAAACTTATACCCCGTCGGATCAGCGTTCCCAAGTACTTCAGACGCAATTCATTCACACCGCCTCCCGTCGATCGCGAGAATCTTTTTGCAAAAATGCATGAACGACTTGCACAGCACAATGCTAAAGTGCTTTTTAGAGATGGGACATCTCATATGGGGGTCGATGTGGGTGAAGCAGTGTATCGATACACATTTGATCCCAATAGAACGCCAGGCCAAGTGGACTTCATTAGCGGTGTCGCCCTCTCATTGAGGAAGTACAGCGTGCCGGGCTTGACGGACGCGGACAAAATTAAACTCATAGGAATAATCGATCAAGCGGTATTCAGTAAACAATAGCAAATAGCGCCCCAACGGCTGCCCGCTACGGTAAATGGATAGCACTCTGCACAATCCGGATAGCCCCCCGCCAGCCTTCTCCCTAACCTGACCAGGTCTAAACAATAACAAGGGAGACCCTGGCCATGTCCCTGGGATTCGACTACCTCAATGCCATGCTCGAGGACGACCGTGAAAAGGGCATCTACCGCTGCAAGCGGGAGATGTTCACCGACCCACGGTTGTTCGACCTGGAAATGAAACACATCTTCGAGGGCAACTGGATCTACCTGGCCCACGAAAGCCAGATCCCCGAGAAGAATGACTTCCTCACCCTGACCATGGGGCGCCAGCCGATTTTTATCGCGCGCAACAAGGACGGTGAGCTCAATGCCTTCCTCAACGCCTGCAGCCACCGCGGTGCCATGCTGTGCCGGCACAAGCGCGGCAACCGTTCCAGCTACACCTGCCCGTTCCACGGCTGGACGTTCAACAACAGCGGCAAACTGCTGAAGGTGAAAGACCCCAGCAACGCCGGCTACCCCGACAGCTTCAACTGCGACGGCTCCCACGACCTGACCAAGGTGGCACGCTTCGAGTCGTACCGGGGCTTTTTGTTCGGCAGCCTGAACGCCGACGTGAAACCGCTGGTCGAGCACCTGGGCGAGTCAGCGAAGATCATCGACATGATCGTCGATCAGTCGCCTGAAGGCCTGGAAGTGCTGCGCGGTGCCAGCTCGTACATCTACGAAGGCAACTGGAAGCTCACCGCCGAAAACGGCGCTGACGGCTACCACGTAAGCTCCGTGCACTGGAACTACGCTGCCACCCAGAACCAGCGCAAGCAGCGCGAGGCGGGTGACGAGATCAAGACCATGAGTGCTGGCGCCTGGGCCAAGCAGGGCGGCGGTTTCTATTCCTTCGACCACGGCCACCTGCTGCTGTGGACCCGCTGGGCCAACCCGGAAGACCGCCCGGCCTATGAGCGCCGCGACCAACTGGCCGCCGATTTCGGCCAGGCGCGTGCCGACTGGATGATCGAAAATTCGCGCAACCTGTGCCTGTACCCCAACGTGTACCTGATGGACCAGTTCAGCTCGCAGATCCGCGTCGCACGGCCGATTTCGGTGAACAAGACCGAAATCACCATCTACTGCATCGCGCCGAAAGGCGAGAGCGCCGATGCCCGTGCCAAGCGTATTCGCCAGTACGAAGACTTCTTCAACGTCAGCGGCATGGCCACCCCGGACGACCTGGAAGAATTCCGCTCGTGCCAGACCGGCTATGGCGGCGGCACCGGCTGGAACGACATGTCCCGCGGCGCCAAACACTGGGTCGAAGGCGCCGATGAGGCAGCCAAGGAGATTGAACTCGAACCCCTGCTGTCGGGCGTGCGCACCGAGGACGAAGGCCTGTTCGTGCTGCAGCACAAGTACTGGCAGGACACCATGATCCAGGCCCTCAAGGACGAACAGCAGCTGATCCCCGTGGAGGCCGTGCAATGAGCCTGTATGAAACCGTGCGCGACTTCCTGTACCGCGAAGCGCGCTACCTGGACGATGCCCAGTGGGACCAGTGGCTGGAACTGTACGCCAGCGATGCCAGCTTCTGGATGCCGAGCTGGGACGATGACGACACCCTCACCGAAGACCCACAAAGCGAAATTTCGCTGATCTGGTACGGCAACCGTGGCGGCCTGGAAGACCGTGTGTTCCGCATCAAGACCGAGCGCTCCAGTGCGACCGTGCCCGACACCCGCACCTCGCACAACATCAGCAACATCGAGATCGTCGAGCAGGGCGAGGGCAGCTGCCAGGTGCGCTTCAACTGGCACACCCTGAGCTTCCGCTACAAGACCACCGACAGTTACTTCGGCACCAGCTTCTACACCCTCGACTTGCGCGGCGAGCAGCCGCTGATCAAGGCCAAGAAGGTGGTGCTGAAGAACGACTACGTCCGCCAGGTCATCGACATCTACCACATCTGATACAGGGTTTTGCGAGCATTGCCCGGTGCGTCTTGTGACGCGCCGTGGCCCGGCTCGCCCGCGAGGTGCAACATGAGCTACCAGATCGCACTGAATTTCGAAGACGGGGTTACCCGTTTCATTGAAGCCACCGGTCAGGAAACCGTGGCCGACGCCGCTTACCGCCAAGGCATAAACATTCCGCTGGACTGCCGTGACGGCGCTTGCGGGACCTGCAAGTGCAAGGCTGAGTCCGGTCATTATGACCTTGGCGACAACTTCATCGAAGACGCCTTGAGCGAAGACGAAATCGCCGAAGGCTACGTGCTGACGTGCCAGATGCGCGCCGAAAGCGACTGCGTCATCCGCATCCCGGCTTCGTCGCAGCTGTGCAAGACCGAGCAGGCCAGTTTCGAGGCCGCCATCAGCGATGTCCGCCAGCTGTCAGTCAGCACCATTGCCCTGTCGATCAAGGGGGAGGCCCTGAGCCGTCTGGCCTTCCTGCCGGGGCAGTATGTCAACCTCAAGGTGCCGGGCAGCGAGCAGAGCCGGGCCTACTCGTTCAGCTCGCTGCAGAAGGACGGCGAAGTCAGCTTCCTAATCCGCAACGTACCAGGTGGGCTGATGAGCAGCTTCCTGACCAACCTTGCCAAGGCTGGCGACAGCCTGAGCCTGGCCGGGCCGTTGGGCAGCTTCTATCTGCGGCCGATCCAGCGCCCGCTGTTGCTGCTGGCGGGTGGTACCGGGCTGGCACCCTTCACCGCGATGCTGGAGAAGATCGCCGAGCAGGGCAGTGAGCACCCGTTGCACCTGATCTACGGCGTGACCAACGACTTCGACCTGGTCGAGCTCGACCGCCTGCAAGCGCTGGCGGCACGCATCCCCAACTTTACCTACAGCGCCTGCGTCGCCAACCCGGACAGCCAGTACCCGCAGAAGGGCTATGTCACCCAGCACATCGAGCCACGCCACCTCAATGACGGCGATGTGGACGTATACCTGTGCGGGCCGCCCCCCATGGTGGAAGCGGTCAGCCAGTACGTGCGCGAACAGGGCATTACCCCGGCCAACTTCTACTACGAGAAGTTTGCGGCTGCGGCCTGACAGCCCCTCTGATTCAAAGCAATACGCCGACCCTGTGGGAGCGGGCGAGCCCGCGAAGCAGGCAGCGCGGTGGATGGCACGGGTTTCGCCCGTGTTCGCGGGCATGCCCGCTCCCACAGTGATCGCGCAGCCTTTCCGGCTTTGAGCAAGACAATTGCTGCCACAGGGTCTCTCGCGAACTGGAGATTTGCATATGAACAACAGATTCCAAGGCAAGGTCGCCCTGGTCACCGGTGCCGCCCAAGGCATCGGCCGGGGTGTGTGCTGGCGGCTCAAGGCCGAAGGTGCGCAAGTGGTGGCCGTAGACCGTTCCGAACTGGTCCACGAGCTGGCCGGCGAAGGCATGCTCACCCTCACCGCCGACCTGGAGCAACACACCGACTGCGCCCGGGTCATGGCCAGTGCGGTGGAAACCTTCGGCCGCCTCGACGTCTTGGTCAACAACGTCGGCGGCACCATCTGGGCCAAGCCTTTCGAGCACTACGATGTCGAGCAGATCGAGGCCGAAGTGCGCCGTTCGCTATTCCCGACACTGTGGTGCTGCCATGCCGCGCTGCCCTACATGCTTGAACGTGGCAACGGCGTCATCGTCAACGTTTCTTCCATCGCCACCCGTGGCGTCAACCGTGTGCCCTATGGCGCGGCCAAAGGCGGCGTCAATGCGCTCACCGCCTGCCTGGCCTTCGAAACGGCTGGCCGTGGGATCCGCGTCAACGCCACCGCGCCGGGTGGCACCGAAGCGCCGCCCCGGCGCGTACCCCGCAACAGTGCAGCGCAAACCGAGCAGGAAAAGCACTGGTACCAGCAGATCGTCGACCAGACCCTCGACAGCAGCCTGATGCACCGCTACGGCAGTATCGACGAGCAGGTGGGGGCCATTCTGTTCCTCGCGTCCGACGAAGCCTCGTACATCACCGGCGTGACCCTGCCGGTTGGGGGCGGCGACCTGGGCTGAACTGCAACCTCAAGGCAAAAGTTTTCTTCCAAAACAAAAACAAGAGCGACAGATGCCATGCGAACCCTTGATGTACACCCGATCATCGACAATGCGCGCTTTTCCCCGTTTCACTGGATGGTCATGGCCTGGTGCGGCCTGCTGCTGATTTTCGACGGCTATGACCTGTTCATCTACGGTGTGGTACTGCCGGTCATCATGAAAGAGTGGGGCCTGACCCCGTTGCAGGCCGGTGCACTGGGCAGCTATGCGCTGTTCGGCATGATGTTCGGCGCCCTGGCCTTCGGCAGCCTGGCCGACCGCATTGGGCGCAAGAAGGGCATTGCCATCTGTTTCGCCTTGTTCTCGGGGGCGACCATCCTCAACGGCTTTGCCAGCAGCCCGAGCGAGTTTGGCATCTACCGCTTCATCGCCGGCCTGGGCTGTGGTGGCCTGATGCCCAACGCCGTGGCACTGATGAACGAATACGCGCCCAAGCGCCTGCGCAGCACGCTGGTGGCGATCATGTTCAGTGGCTATTCACTGGGCGGCATGCTGTCGGCAGGTGTCGGCATTTTCATGCTGCCGCGTTTTGGCTGGGAGTCGATGTTCTTCGCCGCAGCGGTGCCTCTGCTGCTGTTACCGGTGATTCTTTACTACCTGCCTGAATCCATCGGTTTCCTGGTGCGCCAAGGCCGTATCGAGGAAGCACGCTCACTGCTCAAACGGCTGGACCCGGACTGCGATGTCCAGGCCGATGATGTGCTTCAGGCGGCCGACCGCAAAGGCAGCGGTGCTTCGGTGCTGGAACTGTTCCGCAATGGCCTGGCGATTCGCACCCTGGCACTGTGGGTTGCGTTCTTCTGCTGCCTGCTGATGGTCTACGCCCTGAGTTCCTGGCTGCCAAAGCTGATGGCCAACGCCGGCTACAGCCTGGGCTCAAGCCTGTCATTCCTGCTGGCCCTGAACTTTGGCGGCATGGCCGGGGCAATCCTCGGCGGCTGGCTGGGCGACCGCTACAACCTGGTCAAGGTGAAGGTGGCGTTCTTCATTGCCGCCGCACTGTCGATCAGCCTGCTGGGGGTGAACAGCCCGATGCCGGTGCTGTACCTGCTGATCTTCATTGCCGGCGCCACCACCATTGGTACGCAGATTCTGCTGTATGCCGGCGCGGCGCAGATGTACGGCCTGTCGGTGCGCTCTACCGGCCTGGGCTGGGCCTCGGGCATCGGCCGTAATGGCGCCATCGTCGGCCCGCTGCTGGGCGGTGCGCTGATGGGCATCAACCTGCCACTTCAACTCAATTTCATCGCCTTCGCCATTCCTGGCGCCATCGCCGCGCTGGCCATGGCCGTGCACCTGGCCAGTGGTCGGCGCCACGCCCAGGCCCTGGCGGCGCAGGCCTGAACCGAACAGAACAAGACGAGGTAACCCCCATGACCGTGAACATTTCCCATACTGCCGAGGTACAGCAGTTCTTCGAGGAGGCCGCAGGCTTTGGTAATGCGGCCGGCAACCCACGCCTCAAACGCATCGTGCAGCGCCTGCTGCAGGATACCGCGCGGCTGATCGAAGACCTGGACATCAGCGAAGACGAGTTCTGGCACGCCGTCGACTACCTCAACCGCCTGGGCGGTCGTGGCGAGGCCGGGCTGCTGGTGGCGGGGCTGGGCATCGAACACTTCCTCGACCTGCTGCAGGATGCCAAGGACCAGGAGGCGGGGCGCGTTGGCGGTACCCCACGCACCATCGAAGGCCCGTTGTACGTGGCTGGCGCACCGATTGCGCAAGGTGAAGTGCGCATGGACGACGGCAGCGAGGAGGGCGTGGCCACGGTGATGTTCCTGGAAGGCCAGGTGCTGGACCCGCACGGACACCCGCTGCCGGGTGCCACGGTCGACCTGTGGCATGCCAATACCCGTGGTACCTATTCGTTCTTCGACCCAAGCCAGTCGGCGTACAACCTGCGTCGGCGCATCGTTACCGATGCCCAAGGGCGTTACCGCGCGCGCTCCATCGTGCCATCGGGCTATGGCTGCGACCCGCAGGGGCCAACCCAGGAATGCCTGGACCTGCTGGGCCGTCATGGCCAGCGCCCGGCCCATGTGCACTTCTTTATCTCGGCGCCCGGGTACCGGCACCTGACCACGCAGATAAACCTGTCGGGGGACAAGTACCTGTGGGATGACTTTGCCTATGCCACACGGGACGGGCTGGTCGGGGAGGTGGTGTTCGTCGAAGGGCCGGAGGGTCGGCATGCCGAGCTGAAGTTCGACTTCCAGTTGCAGCAGGCCCAGGGCGGTGCCGATGAGCAGCGCAGCGGGCGGCCGCGGGCTTTGCAGGAGGCCTGATCCACCGAGTGGGCTTTTCGCGGGCATGCCCGCTCCCACAGGTGAAGCCTGTGTAGTCGTTGTGGGAGCGGGCAAGCCCGCGAAGCAGCCAACACCCAAACAAGAGCCCGCCACAAAGGCCGGCCGCTGGCTTGCGAGAAGCTTCATGAAAACGCTGATCAAGGACTGCTCTGTGTCGGCCATCGTCGCCGGCAGCATTGCCACGACGATCTCTTACGCCGGCCCGTTGGTGATCATTTTCCATGCCGCCGAAGCGGCCGGCCTGTCGCACCAGCAGTTGTCATCCTGGGTCTGGGCCGTGTCCATGGGCAGTGCGGTGCTCGGTGCGCTGCTCAGCCTGCGCTACCGCGTGCCGGTAGTGATCGCCTGGTCGATCCCGGGGTCGGCGCTGTTGGTCACCGCCTTGCCGCAACTGGGCCTGGCGCAGGCCGTGGGCGCCTACCTGGTGGCCAACCTGGTCCTGCTGCTGATCGGCATCAGCGGGGCCTTCGACCGCATCATCGCGCGCCTGCCGGGCTCTATCGCTGCCGGTATGCAGGCCGGGATCCTGTTCAGCTTTGGCATTGAGGTGTTCCGCGCCTTGCCGGTGCAACCGCTGCTGGTACTGGCGATGTTCGTCACCTACGTGCTGATGCGTCGGGTGCAGCCGCGCTATGCCGTGGCTGCGGTGCTGGGCGTGGGCATGCTGGTGACCGTGGCCAGCGGTACGTTGCGCAGCGAGGCACTGGTGCTGGAACTGGCCTCACCCCAGTGGGTCACCCCCCAGTTCAGCCTGTCGGCGGTATTCAGCCTGGCGCTGCCGATGGTGCTGGTGGCACTGACCGGGCAATTCATGCCGGGTATGGCGGTACTGCGCAACGCTGGCTATGCCACGCCGGCCAGCCCGCTGATCAGCGCCAGTGCCCTGATCGGAGCGCTACTGGCGCCGTTCGGTTGCCACGGGCTGAACCTGGCGGCGGTTACCGCCAGCCTGTGCACCGGCCATGAAGCCCATGAAAACCCGCAACGGCGTTATGTGGCGGCGGTGGCTGGCAGTGCGTTGTACCTGCTACTGGGCATTGCCGGGGCCACCTTGATGTCGCTGTTCGCCGCCTTTCCCGCCGTACTGATCGCGGCCCTGGCCGGTTTGGCCCTGTATGGCGCCATCAGCGAAGCCCTGGTCCGCAGCCTGGCAGAACCGGCCGAGCGCGACGCCGGGCTGTTCACCTTCCTGGTCACCGCTTCGGGGGTGGCTTTTCTGGGCCTGTCGGCAGCGTTCTGGGGGCTGCTGTTCGGCCTGCTGGCGCACGCGCTGCTGAGGCTGCGCCAGCCACGTGCCCGGGAGGTGCTGCGCCGTACTCCATGAACTGCCGTGTTTCCAACGCTTTACCCATAAAAACAAGATCAAGAGAGCTTCGGAATGAACCACACCCCTTGCGTTGCCCTGGGCCTGACACTGCTCAGCCAGTCACTGCTGGCTGCCGAAGGCGGCTTCTTCGAGGACTCGAAGGCCACCCTGAGTGCCCGTAACTACTACTTCAGCCGCGATTTTTCCGACATTGTCGGGGCCAACAAACAGTCCAAGGCCGAGGAGTGGGCCCAGGGTTTCATCCTCGACTTCAAAAGTGGCTACACCCCGGGCCCGGTCGGCTTTGGCGTGGACGCCCTGGGCTTGCTGGGCATCAAGCTGGACAGCAGTCCAGACCGCACCAACACCGGCCTGTTGCCGGTGCATGGCGACGGCCGTGCTGCCGACGAGTACAGCCGCCTGGCGCCGACCTTCAAGGCGCGGATATCAAAAACCGAACTGCGTGCAGGTGAACTGCAACCGAACCTGCCGGTGCTGACTTTCAGTGATATTCGCCTGTTGCCACCCACCTATCAGGGCCTGAGTTTGAGTTCGTCGGAAATCGACGGGCTGACTATGCAGGCCGGGCACTTGAAAAGCACCCACCTGCGCAACGAAGGTGGCGACGGCAAGATGAACGCGATGCTCGGCCATGTGCCGATGCGACAGGCCGAAAGCGACGCGTTCAACTATGTGGGTGGGGACTATGCGTTCAATGCCAATCAGAGCAGCGTCAGCCTTTGGTACGGTCAGCTGGAGGACATCTACCAACAAGGTTTCGTTGGCCTGAAGCACAGCAAACCCGTCGGGGACTGGGTACTCAGCGCCAACCTGGGTTATTTCACCGCGCGTGAGCAAGGCGATGCGCTGCTGGGCAACATCGACAACCAGGCGTTCTTCTCGCTGTTCACTGCCCGGCACGGCGGGCACAGCTTCCATGCCGGCTACCAGGGCATTTATGGCGATAGTCCGTTCCCACGGGTATTCGCCAACATCTCGCCGTTGGGCAACGAGGTGCCGACCTATGAGTTTGCCTACACCGACGAACGCTCGTACCAGGTGCGTTACGACTACAACTTCGCCGCCATGGGCGTGCCGGGCCTGACAGCGACCGTGCGCTACATAACCGGCAACAATGTCGACACCGGGCTGGGTTACGAGGGGCGTGACCGCGAGCGTGACCTGGATATCGGCTATGCGGTGCAGAGCGGGGCACTGAAAGGGTTGGGGATTCGGGTGAGGAACGCCATGGCGCGCTCCAACTACCGCAGTGATATCGACGAGAACCGCCTGACGCTGGTGTACACCTGGCAGTTGTTCTGAGCCTTTCAGGAGAATTGCGCATCAGGGGTGTATGAGGGTAGCGTGCGGAAACGACTCTTTCAGGAATCCCCACCTTGGACTCCATCACCCAAGCCGTACTCGGCGCGGCGCTGCAAGGGACCGTGCTCGGGCGCATCCAGGGCCGACGCTCGCTGCTGTATGGTGCAGCACTGGGCACGCTACCGGACCTGGATGTGATCATTCGCTATGCCGACCCGGTGTCGCAGATGACTTATCATCGCGGCTTCTCCCACTCGTTGTTCGTGCTCACCGGCCTGGCCTTGCTGTTGGCCTGGCTGGTCAACAAGCGCTGGCCCGGCAAGGGGTATACCTTGCCCAGGCTTTTTTTGGCGTTCTGGCTGGTATTGGTAACCCATCCGGTACTCGACGCCTTCACGGTTTACGGCACGCAGTTGTTCTGGCCTTTGCACGCCACCCCGGAAAGCTGGGCGGCGGTGTTCATTATCGACCCGGTCTACACCGTGCCGCTGCTGGCTGCGGTGGTTTTCACCCTCATGAAGGGCGTGACCCGCAGGGCTACCCGCCTGCTGACCATGGCCCTGGTGTTCAGTACCTGCTACCTGGGTTTCGGCCTGGCGGGGCGCATGGCTGCCGAGCAGCGTTTCCAGTCGGCACTGGACCAGCAAGGTGTCGTCGTGAGCGAGGTACGTGCCGTGCCAATGGCATTCAACAGCCTGGTCTGGCGGGTGCTGGCCAAGACCCCGGATGGCGATTACTACGAAGGCATCAGCAGCGTGCTCGACCAGCAACCACCCGAAATGCAACGCTTGTCGCGCAACCTGGAACTGGCGCAAGCACTGAACGATGACCCGTTGCACCAGCGCTTGCGCTGGTTCACCGATGACTGGCTGCGTTATGACCAGATTGGCGACGCACTGGTGGTCACCGACCTGCGCATGGGGATCCCGGGGAATTATACCTTTCGCTTCAACATGGCTCAGCGCGATCATCAAGGGCAGTGGAGGGTCGGTGTACCTTCGCCGTGGCGAGGCAGCGGGCCTGGCTCGCTGTTCAACGCTCAAGAGCTGATGCTTATCTGGCGACGCATTGTCGACCAGCAGCCGCCACTGCCGCTGGCTAACTGGACCGATCGCTACCTCGGGCAGACGGAAGCTGCAAGGCAGCCCCACTAGATCAGGAACCTTGCATTGCCTGAAATCGCACCCATCTATGGCGGTTCGATCAGCGTCAGGAAAACACCATGGAACCCAACCGCTTCGGCGACATCGCCGCTTTCGTCAGCGCCGCGAAGGCCGGTAGCTTCACCGCTGCGGCTGCCAGCCTGGGCCTGACGCGTTCAGCGGTGGGCAAGAGCATCGCCCGCCTGGAAGCCCGCATGGCGGTGCGCCTGCTCAACCGCACTACGCGCAAGCTGAGCCTGACCGATGAAGGCCTGGTGGCGTTCGAGCGCTGGCGGCAGATTCTGGATGACCTGGACGAGGTCGAAAGCACCATGGCCCTGCGCCGCGGCAAGCCCACCGGCACCCTGCGCCTGACCGCACCGCTGTCGCTCGGGCAGCGCCATGTATTGCCTATCCTCGACCAGTACCTCAAGCAATGGCCCGAACTGCGGGCGGATATCCGCTTCACCGACCGTTTCGTTGATCTGGTCGAAGAGGGCGTGGACGTCGCCGTGCGCATCGGTGCACCTAAGGAAGACTCGCAATTGCTGACGCGCACCGTCGCCTGGCAGCAGTTCGTGACCTGTGCATCGCCTGCGTATCTGGAGAAGCGCGGTGTGCCGCAGATGCCCGGCGACCTCTACGGCCATGACAAGATTGCCTTCCTGGCGGGCGAGAAGGCCATGCCCTGGCGCTTTCACACAGAAGCGGGGCTGCACCTGTGCGAAGATCCCGGGCGGCTGAACATCGACAGTTCCGAGGCCATGCTTGACGGCGCCCGGGCCGGTTTCGGCCTGATTCACCTGCCGACCTATATCACCGGTGACGACCTGCGCGCTGGCAATCTGGTGGAGGTACTGCACGCCTACCGACCCCCGGCAGACCCCATTCGCATCGTCTACCCAAGCAAGCGCCACCTGTCCCCTCGGGTACGCGGCTTCATCGACTTGTTGGTGGCCAGCTGGGAGCCGGGCGTGCCTTGGGAATACTGATTGGGGAATGCCAGGCCCCTATGCCGGGCCTGAAACCGGGTTTATCGCTGGCGGCGCAGCATGGAAACTGGCAGCCACTGATAATCCCTCTGGAGACCCCATGACTGCACTGTCCGTACTGGATCTGGTCATGATCGGCGAAGGCAAGACCTTCGCCGATGCGATCGAAGAATCCCGCCAGCTGGCGCGGCATGTCGAGCAACAGCACTACAGCCGCTACTGGATCGCCGAGCACCATGACATGCCGGGCATTGGCTCGGCTGCCACGTCGCTGGTGATCAACGAAATCGCCAACGCCACCCGACACATTCGTGTGGGTGCTGGCGGCATCATGTTGCCCAACCATGCGCCGTTGGTGGTGGCCGAACAGTTTGGCACCCTCGATACATTGCACCCGGGCCGTATCGACCTGGGCCTGGGCCGTGCGCCAGGCACGTCCGGGCCGACCGTGCGTGCATTGCGCGGCGCCGCGCCAGAGCGAGATTTCAGCCAGGACATCGCCGAGCTGCGTGATTACCTGGCGGACAACGGCAAACGCCGGGTGCGCGGCGTACCGGGTGCGCACGATGTGCCGGTGTGGATCCTCGGTTCCAGCCTGTTCGGTGCTGACCTGGCGGCGAAGCTGGGCCTGCCTTATGCCTTCGCCTCGCACTTTGCCCCGCGTTACCTGCTGCAGGCCATTGCCCATTACCGCGCCAACTTCCAGCCTTCCGCGCAACTGGCCAAACCCTATGTGATGGTTGGCATGAACCTGTTCGCCGCTGCCAGCGATGCTGAGGCGCACTACCTGGCCAGCTCCCACCGCAAGTGTATGCTGGACCTGCATGTCGGGCGCTTTGGCTTGCTGCCCAAGCCGCAAGAGGGTTACATCGAACGCTTGCCGGACCACGAGCGCGCCGTGCTCGAGCAGGTGATGGCCTGCACCGTAGCCGGAGGGCCTGAACGGGTGAGGGAAGGGCTGCGCTCGCTGATCGAGCAGACCGGGGCGGACGAGCTGATGATCGACTGCCGCATCCATGACCCGCTGGCGCGGCAGCGGTCACATGCCTATGCCGCGCAGGCGCTGGCTGAACTGGGCTGACACGACAAAAACCGGGCGCCCGCAAGAGCGCCCGTTTTTGCATCAAGCCTGCTTCAGGAACGGATAATCCGTATACCCTTCAGGCCCATTGGCGTAATCGAACTTCGCCCGGTGCTCATTCAGCGGCGCTTGCAGCCGCAGACGCTCCACCAGGTCGGGGTTGGCAATGTAGGCGCGCCCGAACGCCACGGCATCGATCAAACCCCGCCCGATGAGGTCTTCGCCTTTCTCGGCGGTATAGGCACCGGCCGCGATGATCACCCCGGGGTAGGCGGCGCGAATGGCCTGGCGGAACTCGTCACGCAGTGGCTTGCCACCGGCCCAGTCCGGCTCGGACAGGTGCAGGTAGGCGAGGTTTCGCTTGGCCAGTTCGCGGATCAGGTACAGGCCGGCGGCTTCCTGGTCTTCGCCATTGTCCACACCATTGAAACCACCCAGCGGGAACACGCGAATACCGACCCGGTCGGCGCTCCAGTTGGCAATGGCCGCATCCACCGCCTCCAGCACAATGCGCGCACGGTTTTCAACGCTGCCGCCGTAGCGGTCTTCGCGCTGGTTGGCACTGGGGGTGAGGAACTGGTGCAGCAGGTAACCGTGGGCGGCGTGCAACTCGATGAAGTCGAAACCGGCTTCACAGGCATTGATCGCGGCCTGGCCAAAGTCAGCGACGATGTCAGCGATCTCCGCTTCGCTGAGCGCCCGGGGTGCGGAGGTTTCCACGCGCGTCAGGTTGCCTTGCGCGTCACGCAGGGTGGTGCGTGCGTCCGCCGGCAGCGCCGAAGGGGCCACGGGTGCCTCGCCGCCAGGTTGCAGCGAGGTATGCGACACCCGCCCGGTGTGCCACACCTGCACGGCGCTGTGGCCGCCATCGGCATGGATGCCTTGGTTGATGTGCTTCCAGGCAGCGATCTGTTCGGCGCTGTGAATGCCGGGCGAGCCAGAATAGCCCTTGGCCTGGAAGGAGATTTGCGTGGCTTCAGTGATGATCAGGCCAGCACTGGCGCGCTGACGGTAGTACTCGGCCATCAGCGCGGTGGGTACATCACCCGGCTCCAGGCTGCGCAGGCGGGTGAGGGGGGCCATGAATACGCGGTTGGGTAGGGTCAGTGGGCCGATTTGCAGCGGTTGCAAGAGTTTCATTGCAGCTCCAGAGGTGGAAAACCAATGGTGCGCACGATACCGAGGTGATTGGGGAAAGGGGGGACCGGGAGCCCGGCTCAGGGCTCCCCAATGCGTCAGCTGCGCGCCAGCCGCCCACTCACATAATGCGCCACGTCATTGAAGCCCGGCGTGGACGCATGCCCTGGCGTTACCAACGAATCGATGAACGCCTCATCCTCCGCGGTAATCTTCACCGCCAATGCGCCGCCATAGGTATCCCACTGTTCCTCGGTCCGCGGCCCGACAATCGCCGAACTGACCCATTGGTTATTCAACACCCAGGCAATGGCGAATTCGACAATGCCCACCCCCTTGGACTCTGCATACGTCTGAATCTGCCGGGCAATGGTCAGCGACTCCTGGCGCCACTCCACTTCCATGATGCGTTTGTCCTGCCGCCCTGCGCGGCTGCCGGCATCCGGCACCGCGCCCGGCGCATACTTGCCACTGAGCACGCCCCGGGCCAGCGGGCTGAAGGGTACGACGCCCAGACCATGGGCGGCGGCGGCCGTGAGCTGTTCGGGCTCGGCCTGGCGGTTGACGATGTTGTACAGCGGCTGGCTGACTACCGGCCTGGGCACACCAAGGCGCTCGGCAACATGGCAGACCTCGGCAATGCGCCAGCCACGGAAATTGGACACCCCCCAGTAGCGGATCTTGCCCTGGCGCAACAAGTCGCCAATGGCCTGCACGGTCTCCTCCAGCGGTACCTTGTGGTCTTCGCGGTGCAGGTAATAGATGTCCAGATAGTCCATACCCATGCGGGTCAGCGTGGCATCCACGGCATTGAAGATGTGCTTGCGCGACAACCCGCTGCGGTTAGGCAGGCCGTCGGCCGGGCCGAAGCCGACCTTGCTGGCGACGACCCAGTCATGGCGATGGCGCGCCACGGCTTCACCGACGATTTCTTCCGAGCGCCCGGCGTTGTAAACGTCGGCGGTGTCGATGAAGTTGATGCCTTGGTCCCAGGCCTTGTCGATGATGCGCAGGGCATCCTCGGTACGGGTCTGCTCGCCGAACATCATGCTGCCCAGGGTAAGGGCGGAAACCTGCAGGCCACTGTGGCCGAGGGGGCGGTAGATCATGCGCGTGGGTCCTTATGCAGTCGGCTGACCTACCTGTTTTACACACAACCGGGAAGCATTGAAAGGCACCCCTCAGCCAATGAGCGCCAAAGCCTCCTGCAGGCTCAAGGGGCGCTTCAGGCGTTGCGACAGCGTCGCCATGGCATCGGAGTAACCCTTGGCGATAACGGCCTCGACGCGTTCATCCACACACTGCAGGGCAACAAAATCGCCGTTTTCCGGGTCACCGACGAAATCGATCCGGTTCCAGTCTCTGGCATGGCCTAGCACTTCATAGGTACGGCCATGCTGGTAGGTCCAAAAGAACGGTACATCGGCATAACGGCGTTGTTCGCCAAGCATGTTGGCGGCGGCGATCACCCCGTGTTGCTGGGCCAGGCGCCAGTGCTCGATGCGCACCGGGCGCCCCGAGAGCGGGAACGTGGCAATGTCACCGGCGGCCCACAAACCGTCAGCTGCGCGCATTTCGGCGTCGACCCTCACCGATTTGTCTTCGCCAAGCGGCACCCCTTGAAGGAACGCGGTGGCGGGTTTTACCCCGGTGCCGAACAGCACCAAGGGGGTCTGCAGCCGTTCACCATTGGCCAGTTGCACCACTTCGACCTTGTCCTGGCCTTCGATCCGCTCGACCTCGGTGGGGCCGTGGAAGGTGATGCCTTTTCGTTCATGCAGCGCGCGAATGCAGCGCCCGATACGCTCGCCCAACTGTCGGACCAGAGGGACTTCGTGGCGCGAGACCACGTGCACCTGCACGCCATACTTGCGCAATGCCGAGGCTGCCTCCAGGCCGATGAAGCCGTCACCGACAATGACCACCGGTTGGCCAGGCTCGGCTGCGTCGAGCAACTGTGCAGCATCTTCCAGTGAGCGGAGGGTGAACACCCCGGGCAGGTCGGCACCGGGAATGTCTGGGCGCAGTGCTTGACCGCCGGTTGCCAGCAGGCAGGCGTCGTAATCGATCTGCTGACCATCGGCGAGGGTGACCTGGCGCTTCTGGCTGTTCAGGGTGCGCACCTCGCCGTGCTTGCGCTGCAGTTGGCCCTTGCGCAGGGCGTCGGCTTCGAGCAGCGCGGGGACCTCATCGGGCGGCATCTGCCCGGCAATCACGAATTTGCTCAGTGCTGTGCGATCGTAGGCCGGCTGGCGCTCCTGATCGATCCATACCAGCCTGCCCGCGAAGCCATGAGCCAGCAGGGTGGCGACGGCGGCGCTGCCGGCGGCACCGGCGCCGACCACCACGAAACAGCGGGCATCGCTGTGCCTGGGCGGTTCGCTTGCCGGCAGGGGCTGGTCATCGACCCAGATTTCATCGCCCTTGATCCATGCCTTGTAGCGGCGCAGGTCGGCGAGTGCAGGCGGCTCACAGACCACGCCGTCGTCAACGGCGAACGCAGCTTTGTGCCAAGGGCAGACCAGCAAACCACCGCAAACTACGCCTTCATCAAGGGGGGCGCCTGCGTGGGGGCAGTTGCCCTGGTAGGCGTGTACCTGATCGCCTTGGCGGATGAGGATGAGTTCTTCGTTGCCGGCCTGGACGCGCAGGGGGCGGTGTTCGTCGAGCTGGGCCAGGCGGGCCACGGCGTACTGGGTCATGGGGCTTCTCCAAAGGGGCCTTTGGAACCATTTGACGCCTGGGGCGGGAAGGGGATGCGTTGAGCTGACGATCGGTGGCGGGTGTGGATTTGGTGCGGCTTGGGTGGGCCTCATTGCAGGCTTGCCCGCGCCCACAGGCTTGAAACTTGTGGGCGTGGGCAAGCCTGCGAATGCCTCAACTCACCCGTGCAGTACTCAGCGAACCCGCTCGCATTACACGCAAGGCCACCAGGCTACCCAGTACGATCAACGCGGCGAGCGAATACAGTGCGGCATCGGTTGAACCGGTCTGGTCCTTGATGAACCCGACCAGGTACGGGCTGAGGAACCCTGCCATCTGGCCCACCGAGTTGATGATCGCCAGACCTGCCACGGCGGCACTGGCACTGAGCAGCGCAGTCGGCATTGGCCAGAACATCGGCAGGCCGGTAAGCGCACCCATGGTGGCGATCGACAAGCCAAGAATGGCAATGCTCGGGTTGCCGGCGAAGTTCACCGCAATCAGCAGGCCGACGGCGCCCATCAGCATTGGCACCACCAGGTGCCAGCGGCGCTCGTTGCGCAGGTCGGCCGAGCGCCCGCAAAGGATCATGAACACACCTGCCAGCAGGTACGGGATGGCGCTGAGCCAGCCGATCAGCAGCGGGTTGTCGAAGCCCATGCTCTTGATGATCGAGGGTAGCCAGAAGTTGATCGCGTATACGCCGCTTTGGATGCAGAAGTAGACGAAGCCGAAGGTCCAGATCAGCGGGTTGGTCAACACGGCCAGCACGCTGTCGCTGGTGGTGCTCGGTTTGCTTGCAGCATCGGCCTGCAGGTCGGCAGCGATCAGTTGACGTTCAGCCGGGCTCAGCCAGGCGGCTTTCTGGTAGCCGTCACTGAGCAGGAACACCGCCAGTACGCCCAACGCCACGGTCGGCAGGCCCTGGATCAGGAACATCCACTGCCAGCCGGCCAGGCCGTGCTGGCCGGCGGCGAAGTGTTCGAGGATCCAGCCGGAGAACGGCCCGCCAAGCAGGCCC
The DNA here is from genome assembly GCF_058782925.1 of Pseudomonas sp. FW305-E2. Lineage (NCBI taxonomy): Bacteria > Pseudomonadati > Pseudomonadota > Gammaproteobacteria > Pseudomonadales > Pseudomonadaceae > Pseudomonas > Pseudomonas sp. FW305-E2. Next base: position 18,807 of record NZ_JBYSYE010000017.1, read on the forward strand.
GATACCGGGATCGCCGACATGAAAAGGGCCATGATGCGGCCGCGCCGGGCCGCCGGGAACCAGCGCGAGAGGTACAGCACCACACCCGGGAAGAAGCCGGCTTCGGCAGCGCCGGTGAGCAGGCGCAGGGTGTAGAACTCGGTAGGGGTGGTGACGAACAGCAGGCAGGTGGACAGGCTGCCCCAGGCGATCATCATCAGCGCGATCCAGCGCCGTGGGCCGAAGCGATTGAGGGCCAGGTTGCTTGGCAGGCCACACAGTACATAGCCGATGAAGAAGATGCCGGCGCCAAGGCCGTACACCGTTTCGCTGAATTTAAGGGCGTCGAGCATCTGCAGCTTGGCAAAGCCGACGTTGACGCGGTCCAGGTAGTTGAACAGGTAGCAGATGAAAATGAACGGAATCAGCCGCAAGGTGATGCGCCGGTACAGCGCGTTGCGGGTGGTGTCCGTGCCTTGGTCAGGGGCGGGGCTGTGTGCCATGATCGGGTTCTCTGTTGTTATGGTTTTCGCCGCGTCGCCTGTTCCGGCGCTCGCCCTGACGAGTCTCGGGGACTGCGGCTAGCCTGTCTTTGTGCTTTTGCACAGCGCTTGGCCCAGGCTGCTGTGCCCGAGCCCAAAAGCCAAACACCTAAAGGACCCCGCAATGTTCGAACTCGACCATGACCTGGCGCAGGATATCGTTGACCGGGCAATGGCCATCTTGCCTTGCAACGTCAATGTCATGGACAGCCAAGGGTTGATCCTGGGCAGTGGTGAGCCTGAGCGCATCAACACCCGTCACGAGGGCGCGCAGCTGGTCTTGGCCAATGGCCGGATCGTCGAGCTGGATACCGACGCGGCCAAGTGCCTGAAGGGCGTGCAGCCCGGAGTGAACCTGCCATTGATGCTCGATGGGCGGCTGATGGGCGTGTTAGGCCTGACCGGCGACCCGCAGCAGGTGCGCACGTATGGCGAGCTGGTGCGCATGACCGCCGAAATGCTGCTGGCCCAACGCAATTTACAGGCTGACCAGCAATGGCGAAGGCAGCGCTGTGACGACCTGCTGGCGCTGTTGCTCGGCGGCAGCGGTAACGCCCCGCGCTTGCTGGACGAAGCCCGTCAGTTGGGCTTGAAACCTCAGCTGGCGCGGATACCGTGCCTGTTCGAGATTACGTCGGGGCCACCTGCCGAGGCGCTGGCCGCATGGTTGATGAGCCGTTATCCGGATAGCTGGTGCGTCAGCCCGGCCCGCCAGTCGTTGCTGTGGTGCCGCCCGGCAGGCGTGGCACTGGATGAACTGCGCCTGCTGGAACGCCTGCAACGCCACGGCTGGGACATTGAGCGACTGGCCCTGGGCAGTGCAGCGCAGAGCCTGGAGCAGTTACGCCGTGGTTACCGCCGGGTGCGTGACTTGCTGGCCTATGGCCGCGAAGTATTGCCCCGCGAACGATTGCTCAGCCTGCAGCGCTACCGGCTGCCGGCGCTGCTGTGGCGCCACCGTAACGACGATGCGCTGGACGAGCTGCTGGAGCCGTTGCAACGCATCCGCGCCAAGGACAGCAGTGGGCAGTTACTCACCACCCTGCGCGCCTGGTGTGCACATGACGGCCAAAGCCAGTCCTGTGCCGATGCCCTGGGCATCCACCGCAACAGTCTGCGCTATCGACTGGAGCGAATAGCCGAGCTGGGTGAGGTCGACCCGCTGCGCCTGGAAGGGATGCTTAGCTTGTATCTGGGGTTGCAGCTGTTGCCAGCTGACTGAAGTATTCACTTGCCGGCGATTGGGCCAGTACAGGCAAAAAGGCATCTGCCCAAACAACCCGGCCGGCGTTTTGTGCATTTGACCGAGGCCACCTGGGCAGCCACCTGTCAGCATGCCGCTCATCAGGACAGGAGAAACCCCATGAAAATCGTGATTGCCCCCGACTCGTTCAAGGACAGCCTCGACGCTGCCGGTGTCGCCCGCGCCATCGCTGCGGGCCTGAGCGAAGCGTGGCCCGAGGCTGAACTGGTCGAGTGCCCAATGGCCGACGGTGGCGAAGGCACCATGGAGGCGATCCTGGCCGCCAGCCAGGGTGAACTGCGCCGCCAGGCCGTGCGCGGGCCATTGGGGCAGCACGTCGAGGCCGGCTGGGGCTGGTTGCCGCAAAGTCGCACCGCAATCATCGAAATGGCCCAGGCCAGTGGCTTGCAACGGGTGCCAACCGGCCAGCGCGATGCTTGCCGCAGCAGCACCTGGGGGACCGGTGAGCTGATTGCCGCAGCCCTCGACGCCGGCGCTCAGCGTGTGGTGCTGGCCATCGGTGGCAGCGCCACCAACGATGCCGGCAGTGGCATGTTGCGAGCGCTTGGCCTGCGCCTGCTGGATGCTGACGGGCAAGCGCTGGAAGAGGGCGGCCTGGCCTTGGCCAAGCTGGCCCGTATCGACGCCAGCGGTCTCGACCCGCGCCTGGCCGGGGTGCAGTTTGAAGTCGCGGCGGATGTCGACAACCCATTGTGTGGCGCCAACGGCGCATCGGCGATCTTCGGCCCGCAGAAAGGTGCCAACCCGCAGCAAGTGGAGGCGCTGGACCACGCGCTGAATCATTTTGCCGACCATTGTGCGCTGCTGTTGGGCGCGGATGTGCGCGATTACCCTGGTTGTGGTGCGGCCGGTGGCATGGGCTTCGCTGCCCGGGCATTCATGGACGCGCAGTTCCGCCCTGGGGTGGAAGTCGTGGCTGAGCTGGCTGGCCTTGACGCCCTGGCACAAGGGGCAGATCTGGTGGTGACGGGCGAGGGGCGTTTCGATGCCCAGACACTGCGCGGCAAGACGCCGATGGGGGTGGCGCGGGTTGCCAAGCGCCATGGCGTGCCGGTGGTGGTACTGGCCGGGACCTTGGGGGAGGGGTATCAGCAGTTGTATGCCCATGGGGTCGACGCTGCATTTGCACTGGCCAATGGACCGATGAGCCTGGAGCAGGCGTGTGCAAATGCTGCCGAGCTGTTGCAGGCCAGGGCTTGTGATATCGGTCGGCTGTGGCGCTGCGCGAAGCGAGGCTGAACACCCTGTAGAAATGGCCTTATTGCTGTGTCTCGAACATGGCAATGAAGTTGGCCAGCGCTGGCGAAGCATTCTGGGCGTTCCATTTCATGTACAGCCCAAGCCCTGGGGGTGGCTGGTCATCGATAGGGCGGATGGGGCAAAACTGCACGCGTTCGCGCGGGGTTGAGCGGACGAAGGACGCCGGCACCAGGGCCACGCCAAAGCAGCAGGCCACCAGACCCAGCAGGGTGTGGATCTGCGCCGCCTCCTGCACGACCTTGGGGTAGAACCCGGCCGATTCGCACAACGCAACCAACTGTGCGTGGTAGCCGCCGCCCAGCGCTTGCGGGGTGAACACGAAGTCCTCATCGGCAAATTCGCGCAAGTCGACGGCCTCGTGCCGCGCCTTGGGATGGCTGGCGGGCAGCGCCATGACGATCTGCTCGTCAAGCAGCAAGCGTGCCTCCAGGGTGCCGGCCGGCAGTGGTAGCCTGCGCATGAAGCCGATATCCGCCTCACCAGCCAGCAAGGCCTTGGCCTGGGAGGCGGATGGCATCTCGCGGATGGTCAGCTGCACGTTCGGATAAGTCTCCCGAAAGCGGCGCAAGCGGTTGAGCAGCGAGTCGTAATAGGCGATGGAAATGGCCGTGATGGTCAATTTGCCGCTGACCCCCGCCGAAACGCTGCGCGCGTACTCGATCCCTTGTTCCAGTTCAGCAAGCGTGCGGTAGGCGGTGTCGAGAAACGCTGCACCCGCTGCGGTCAGGCGCACCCCGCGCTTGTTGCGCAGAAGCAGGCCGAAGCCGAGCTTTTCCTCAAGCCGGTTGATCGCCTGGCTCAGCGGCGGTTGCGCCATGTGCAGGCGCTGGGCGGCCTTGTGAAAGTGCAGCTCTTCGGCCACGGCGATGAACTGCCTGAGCAAACGTGTTTCGATCATCCAGCATTCCTGCAGCGCGGCGACTCAGCGGTGATATCCATGGGATATCAAAGTTGCATGCTTTTAATATTAAGTCATTGATTTTTTTGTTGATATCGTAAGAAAGGAGAATTGAAGGTAGCCAGAAATGCCCGTTACTCATCTGGCCGGTGCGCTGTGCCATCCCACTGATTGCACCTTGCGCACCAGCATTAGCCAGCACATCGCCACGCGCTTCAACGAATACAGCAGTGTCAGCTACCCTCGGGACCTCGGCCGTGTGCAGGTGGCCGAGCGCTGGCGCCGCATCAAGGAATGCAATTACGTGCCGGTCAAAGTGGCCAACACGCGCGCGGACCTTGGTGAAAGCCTGGTCTGGGATGAACGCAGTGGCGTGCTGTACTTTGTCGATATCTCTGGCGGGCGCATCAACGGCCTGACACCCGATGGCGAAGTCGATTGCCTTTACGAGTCTGCCGCGCGTATTGGCGCCCTGGCGCTGACCGACCGGGGTAACCTGATTTTCACCGAGGATGCCAGCGTGGCCATCTTCGATGTGCCAGCACGCAAGGTCAGCCAGCATTCGGCATCAGTGCATCCGCGCTCGACTTACCGCTTCAACGACGGCGCCTGCGACCCGCAGGGACGCTTCGTCACCGGCCTGATGGACGAGGCCCTCAGCGGCAATACCGGGGCGCTCTTTCGTTTTGACTGGCAATTGAGCGACCAGGTGATCCACGATGACATGGCTTTGCCCACCGGCCTTGCCTGGTCTCAGGACGGCCACACGGTGTACTTCGTCGACTCGGCGGCGCGTGCGATCTACCGCGCAGAATACCTCATCGAAGGCCGGCTGGGCGCTGTTACGCTGTTTGCCGAAACCCCCGCCGAACTGGGCCGGCCGGATGGCCTGGCGCTGGACCGCGACGGCGGGCTGTGGGTGTGCCAGTACCATGGCAGCTGCCTGCTGCGCTACGACCGCCACGGGCACCTGACCGACCAGGTGTTGATGCCAGTACCGTGCCCCACCAGCTGCTGCTTTGGCGGGCCCGGGATGAACACCTTGTACATCAGTACCGCGCGTTACGACATGACGCCAGAAGACCTGCACCATTATCCGGACGCTGGCGACCTGTATGCCATTCGCCCGGAAATTGGCGGCGTCGCCAGGTACAGCTTCAAGGAATAAGCGGTTGCACCTGACTGGCCGGTAGCACGGCCAGATCGCCAAAACGCTGCGCCGAGTCGATGTAGCGCAGCGCCGACTTGGCGTCTTTCCAGCCCACATAGCTCATCAGCGACTTCAGTTCCCAACCATTGGCCGTGGCCCAAGTGGCGAAGCCACGCCGTAGTGAGTGGCCGGTATACAGTGCCGCCGGCACCCCGGCGCGTTCCAGCATGCGCCGCAGCAGGCCCACCAGGCTGTTGCTGTTGAGCGCGTTGTCGCCAAGGTTGCCCCAGCGGTCGAGTTTGCGGAACACCGGCCCATGGGCAATACCGGCGACTTCAAGCCATTGCAGGTAGGCAGTGACAGGGCATAAGGCCTTGAGGGCAGGGGTGCGGTGCTGTACGCCCAAGGCTTCGCGGTCGCCCTTGCTGCGCGGCAGGAAAAGCGTGATGCCGACACCGGCTTGCGCCTGGATGTGTTCGATGCGCAGGCGTGCCAGCTCATCGCCGCGAAAACCACGCCAGAAACCCAGCAGCAGCAATGCGCTGTCACGATGAGCCCGGCGCAGGGCTGCCAAGTCATGGTGCTCGCGGGCTTGTCGGGCTTCTTCTTCAAAACACGCTACAGCGGTTTGCAGATGTTGCAACAACAGCGGGGCAGCCTGCTTGGGCGGCGTCGGGTGCAGGGTGCGGATGCCGCGTAGCACCTGACGTACCAACGGCGCCTTGGTCGGATCGGGGAAACCTTGGGCGACGTGCCATTGGCTGAGCGCGGCCAGGCGTTGACGCAGGGTGCTGACTGCATGCTGGTCGGCATGATCGGCTAGGTAGCGGGCGATACTCTCGGCGGTGGCCGGGAGAAAGCCGCCCCAATGGCTTTCGAAGTGCTCGATGGCGGCCTGGTAGCTGCGCCGGGTGTTGTCACGGGTGGCGGCGCGAAGGTAGCGCTCGATATCGGTCATGGTGCGGGTGTCGGTGTGTGATCGGTACACGATAAACCGAAATGCGTTGCCTGTCCTTGCCCAACGCCATCGGCAAGCCTGCCGTTGCGCTCAGTACACGCATGCCTTGTCCTCGATACCGTTGAAGGGCGGGTAAACCCACAGCTGTGGCAGCGACAGTGGCCGGCTGAAGTGGTAGCCCTGGGCGATATCGCAGCCGGCAAGCTTCAGGTACACCACCTGCTCACGGGTTTCCACCCCCTCGGCCACCACTTCCAGGCCCAGGCGCTTGGCCAGGATGATGGTGGAGGACACGATAGGGCTGTCGTCATGGCTGTTGGACAGCGCCGCGATCAGCGAACGATCAATCTTCAGCTTGCTCAGGGGCAGTGAATGCAGGTGGGCAAAGCCGGCGTAGCCACGGCCAAAATCGTCCAGACTGATACCCAAACCTGCGCCGCGCAACGTATGCAGGTGCGCCACCGCCATGCCTTCGGGGTCGAGGATGGTGGTTTCGGTAATTTCCAGCTCCAGCTGCTGGGGCGCGATGCCGTGATGCTGCAATTTGCTCAGCAGCCGGTCAGCGAAATCGGCTTGACGCAGCTGCAGGGCGGAGACATTGACTGCCAGCCGTGTCTTGCGGCCTTGGGCATTCCAGCTCGACAAGGCTTCACAGGCCAGCCGCAGCACCTCCCAACCCAGTTCGACAATGAAACCACTGCGCTCGGCCAGGCCGATGAAGCGGTCCGGGTACAACAGGCCGAAATCAGGGTGGTCCCAGCGCACCAGCGCCTCGTAGGCCAGTACCTGGTGGGTGTCCAGGCGCATCTGTGGCTGGTAGTGCAGCACGAACTGGCGTTCGGCCAAGGCACTGCCGAACGCTTGCTCAAGGGTGAAAGCCTGGACATCGGCCAGGTTGAGCGAGGGGTCGAAAAAGCGATACTGCGCGCGTCCTGCCTGCTTGGCCGAGTACATTGCAGCATCGGCACTGCGTATCAGGCTGTCGATGTCCTGGCCATCACGCGGGCAGATACTCACCCCTACGCTGGGGCTGGTGTTGACCTCTTGGCCATCCAGGGCGTACGCGGCCGACAGTTTCTGCACCAGTTCGTGGACCCAGGCGTTGATCTGCTCCTCGCTGCGCTCGCCGGCCAGCAGCACCACGAATTCGTCGCCGCCAAAGCGCGAAGCCTCGTCGCCGGGCTCCAGCAGGCGCTGGATACGCCCGGCCACAGCCTGTAGCAGCAGGTCGCCAATCTTGTGTCCGAGCGAGTCGTTGATCGACTTGAAGCGGTCCATGTCGATGAACAGGATCGCCATCAGTCGGCGCTTGCCACGTTGCCGAGTCAGCGCCTGGCTGGCCACTTCGACGAACTGGCGGCGGTTGTGCAGGCCGCTGAGGTGGTCGGTGGCGGCGGCGTGGCTGCTGCGCCGGTGTTCGTCCTCCAGGCGCACGATCAGTTGCTGATTGACCTGCTGGGCATGTTCGAGCGCGTCGAAGGCCTCCTGGCGCTTGCGCAGCAGGCGCAAGGTCCATAGCAGGCTGGCCAGGATCATCAGGGTCATGCTCAGGTTCAACCAGAACTGCCGGGAATAGGCCAGCGTCGAGGGTGCGAGGATTTCTGCCTGGCGCTGGCTGACCACCACGCTGAAGCCGTGCTCGGGTACATGGCGGTACAAGCTTTGGTAGGCATCACCCGCTACGTATTGGGTCAGCATGCCCGCTTCGGTGTTTAGTGCCGGCAGCGGTGGCTGCAATAGGTCGCCCGCAGTCACCACGCCGCTGTTGTCGAGGCGCAGCCGCTCCAGGCCGTCATCCTGCAGCAGACGCACCAGGCCACTGTTGCCCAGGTCGATAGGCTGGAACAGCACCGCCAGGTAGCCGACGTCCAATTGCACCACCAAAAGGTTGTCGATTTCCCGGCCGGTCGAATTGGTCAACGGCAGCAGGAAGGGCAGGCGCCCAGTGGGCGGGGCAGCGTTTTGGCTGACAGGCTGAATGCTCGGCAGGAAAGGTTTGAAACCGTAGCGGTCAATGTGCCGCAGCAGTTGGTGCAACCAGTCTGCCGGCAACTCGGCGGCCTCATCGGCGTGGCTGGCCGCTAGCAGCCGGCCTTGTCGGTCGTACAGGCTCAAGCGCTTGAACACTGGGTCTGCGGCCAGGCTGGGTACCAGGCTGAAGTTGCCTTGGCGCAGCGCTTTCATGTCGTCCTGGGTAACACGACCCACCGCCTGGGCGCGGTCGACAAGCTGTCGCAGGTTTTCGCCCAGGATGCTGGCCAGGTTCAGGTGCTCGATGGCCTTGGCCGACAGTGCACCCTGTCGGGCGGTGGCTTTCTGCGTGACGTGCAGCCCCCAGAGAAAGGCCAGGGTCGCTGCACAGAGCATCAGGATCAGCAGTCGCAGAAGGCTGGAGGAGGAAAGCGAACGGCGAATCACTGCTGATAGTTCCCGACCCTGGGTAATGCTCGGAAAATACGACAATAAGATGACAGCCTGATGACTGGTGGCCAATAGCCTTTAGGGGATTTCCCTATTAGCCATGGGTGTTTGCAAGCGAGCCGTTTCCTCTTCGAGGTAGCTCATCACTGCGCTGACTTCGGCATCGCCCAAGCGCATGTTGGGCATGGCCAGGCGGTTGTATTGTTCGAACAGCAGCATGGCCAAGGGGTCTTTTTCGGCCAGCATCTGGTCGGGCACCTTGAGCCAGCGGGCCAGCCAGTTGGCGTCACGCTGACGGGTCACGCCCAGCAGGTCGGGGCCGATGCCTGGCTGGCCTGGCTCGGTGTTGCCCACGGTATGGCAGGACGAGCAGCGGGTACGGAATATCTGCTCGCCGCTGCTGGGTGAGCGAATTTGCGGAGCCTGAGCGTAGTCATTGCTCATGGCGCTGGCCTGCTTCCAGTTGTGCAGGCTGTTGCCCAGGCGGTCGGCAAGGATGTACGGGCTTTCGAAAGGTGAGGCTTTCATCCAGCGGCCGGTGGCCTGGTTGCCGATGATGAGGCTCAGGTTGTGGTCTTTTGAGCGGCCGTTTTCCAGGCCATCGATCCACAACCCCAGGCTGCGGCGTAGTTGCTCGATGTCGTCGGGTTCGCCGGTCAGCAAGGTCCAGCCTGGGCCGATGCCGAACTTTTCGGCATAGCGCTTGAGGGTGGCTGGGGTGTCGTTATAGGGGTCGATGCTGATGGAGTAGAGGAAGATGTCTTTGCCGACCCGGTCACCGAGGATTTTCTGTACCTGGCGCAGGCGAGCGGTTTCTACTGGGCAGGAGTCGGAGCAGCCGGTAAAGATGAAGTTGATGGCGACCACCTTGTCCTTGATCAGGTCGTCGAAGAAATGCACTTTTTCGCCGTCCTGAGTGAGCAAGGGGATGTTGGGGAAATAGCTGGCCCCCCAGGGAGAGGCCGCTGCTTCGGCCACCGTTCGTTGGGGTTGCAGCGGCCAGAACGGAATGCTGGCGGCGAACAACGCGAGTACCAGCAGGAAACGCCATGAGCTGGGCATGATGCGGTCCTCGTGGGTTGGCTGATGGGGGCCGCATAGCGGCCCCGCTTTGCACTCACTTGTATGTGACTGGCGCTGTCACCATCTGGCCCAGCGTCGATTTCACCGTGACCGTCGCTGGCGTGGCCGGGCCAAAGCCGGTGGTGGTCACCGCTACCCGCCAACGGGCCCCCGTGGTCGTGGCAGTCAGCGTCGCGTTCCCCAGGCTTACCGGACCACCAGTGGTTGCTGCAGTCACGCTGATGCTGTTGCCCGTGGCGACCGTGGTAGTCCCCTGCACATCCCAGGTGAAACGGTTGCCGCTGCGTACCTGCACCGTGGCACTGGTGACCTTGAGCTCGTCGGCCGCCGCTGCTGCGGTTACGGCGATGCTGACCGTGGCCGGGGTCACCGACTCGGCTCCCTTGGTATCACGCGCCGTGTAATTGAAGCTGGCCGTGAACGGCGTGGCGACCGTAGCGGGTGGGTTGTACGTCACGGTGGTGCCGTCTGTGCTGACGGCTCCCTGGCCGGAGTCTGGCTGGCTGAGGCCGGTGACCGTGAGCGGTACGTTGCCGTCCGGGTCGCTGTCGTTGGCCAGCACGTTCAGGGTGATCGCCTTGCCTGCAGTCGTTGCGGCACTGTCATTGGCCACGACAGGTGGTTTGTTGGCCGGGTCGTCATTGTCGTCATCGATTTTGGTGCGGAACGTTGGCAGGCCTACCGAGGCCATGTAACGCACGCCATCCCATCCTGGCAGCGGGGTGGGCATCACCTGGAACTGCCCCGGGTGTTCAAGGTCCCAGCGCAGCAGCATCGAAGAGTCCTCGTGCTGGGTGTTGTGGCAGTGCTCCATGTAGGTGCCGGCGAACTCGCGGAAGCGGATGGCCATTTCCACCTCTTCGGACGAATCAGGTTCCGACCCGATACGGTACACATCCTTGCGCGCCCATTTTTCCCATTCTGGCGGGGCCTTGCCGTCGCGGCTAAGAATCACGCCTTCCTCGAAGTGCACGTGTACCGGGTGGCTCCAGCCATTGCCGCCGTTGACGATCTTCCACACTTCCAGGGTGCCGTCGCCGCTAAAACCACCGTCGGTGGATTGGTTGGCCAATTGCGGCGAGGCACTGATGCGGCGCGGGTCCATGCTGTAGCCAAAGCCGCCGTCGGTCTTGATGGTCCACGGGGTGGTGTCCGTACCGTCAGAGCGGCCAAAGATGAACTCGCGGTGGCGGGCATCCTTGAGTTTGGCCTGGTCGGCTGCGGCGTCGCGGTCAATGGGCAGGGGCAGCATTTTCAGGCCAGCAGCTTTGCCTGGCTTGGCCGGCTCATAGGCTACCGGGTCCATGCTCAGGTCCTGGCCGGTGTACGGTTGCACCCACAGTTGCAGAAACTTGCCGACAGCCGGGTCGCCGTTGTCCCACTGCGGGCCTTTGCTGGTCTGCTTGATTACCGCCTTGTATTTTTCCGACAGCACGTCGGCCAACGGGATAGCTTGATTCGGACCTTTGCCGGAGTCGTGCTCCATCAGGTTGACGAAGTACAGCTTGTCGCCCGCCTTGATACCGTTCTTGGCGAAGTTGATGATGATGTCGTAGCGCTCGGCAATGGCCTGCAACGGCAAGACGCCGTTGTTGTCTTGCAGGTTGCCGTCACCATTGAGGTCCATCGTGCCGTCGAATGGCACCGCGTGTTCCATGATATTGCCGTCGTTGGCGATCATGTGGAACGGCACCCGCGCATACGACAGGTTGGAGCCGGACGGGCCTTTGAACTCACCACTGGTACCGGCAATCTCCCGCACCACGGCGAACTTGAAGTAGCGCGACACCGAGCCGTTGAGGAGACGGAAGCGGTAACTGCGCGCACGCACCTTGAGCTTGGGCTTGTACTGCCAGTTGACCAGAATCTGGTCAGCGAGGAAGCCGTCCGTGTTGAACGGGTTGAACCACAGCTGGCCATTGGCATCCCAGGCTTTGTCGGCAATCACCAGGTTGACGTCATAGTCACGGTTCCCCCAAGGCATGGCTGACCCGCTTGGGAAGCGCAGGTTGACCCCGTCCTGCAGGGCCTCGTTGCCGCGGTCCAGGGCGCTGTAGTAGTTCATCATCACGGCGTTGCCCTTGTAGACGTTCTGCGCCGTGAAATCCATCATGTGGTCGTGGAACCAGTGGGTACTCATGGTTTCGCGCCAGTCGCCACGAATCTTGATACTGCCGTTCTCGCAGGTTTTCAGGCCCGGTGAACCATCGTTGACGAACAAGGTTTCACCCGGCGAGCAGGGGAAAGCTGCACGCGGGTCCTGGGCACGGGTGTTGATGGTGTCGTAGCCGGCCAGCTGCACCGGCCAGCGGTAGTCGTAGTACTGGCCGGGGAAGAAGTACGCGTTGGCAAAGCCGTCGCTTTCGGCCGGCGAGTGGCCGTTGTGCTCGTGGGTCGAGATGGTATGCAGGCCAAAGCCACCGTTGGCCGAGGGGTCAATCGGCAGGGCGTTGTAATGGCGCATCAGAATTGGCTGGCCGTAGCGCACCATCAGCAGCTTGGGCGGGAAAGTGCCGTCGAAGGTCCAGAGCGATTTGTGGTTTTGCAGCGGCATGTTCGGATGGAAGCGTGTGTCGATGCCCTTGGTGGTGCCCAGCGTGGTCGGAATGTCGGAGGTCTGGTAGTACAGGCCGCCCGGGGCAAATTCGCCGACGGCATAGTTGTGCATTTGCTTGCGGTCGCGCAGACCGAGGTTGATGCGCGCACCGGCCTGGGCGGTCTTGAACGCTGCCTGCGGGTAGAACTCGGTCCAGCGCTGGTGCGACCAGCCTTTTCCTGGTGGCCGGCCTTCAGCGGGCGAGCCGACCGGCTGGCGGTTGAGGAACATCTCGATCTGCGCCTTCCATGGATTGCGGTCCAGCACGTTGGCGTACTGGGTCGGGAACGGGTACAGGCCGGGTTGCTTGAGAAACGCTTCCAAAGCGCTGCCACTGGGTCCGCTGCGTGCCACCACGTTGGGGTCTTGCGCGGGGGCCGCGCCGAGGGTCGGTACCGGGAAGGTCAGATCGGGCGCCGGCGTGGTCGGGTCGAGCTTCTCTGGCCCGAATTCTTCGAACAGCAACAGTTGCTGGGTGAAAGGTTGTGCACCGAACAACGGGCTGGGTTTGCCGTTGGTAGGGTACTTGTCCGATGTTTGCAGGGCCGGCGGCAGCACGTTGTCGGTGCCTACCGTGTTGCGGTCGCCATACGCGCCATCGGTCAGCTCCAGCGAGCCTTCGTTGGCCTCCGGCATGGTGTTCAGCTCAAGCAAGGCAGCGGTCGGGTCATCCGGCTGGTCGGTGTAGGCCGAAGGGTCGGTCGGCGGTGGCATGCTGTTGTCGTCGAGGGGGGCTGCCATGGCCGTGATCAACCCGAGGCTGATCATCAGTGCCGTGACGGAGGACAGATGGAACACGCGTCTGGACGCGTGACTCGCAGCAGGTGTTTTCATTGGCTTAAGCCTCTTTTGCGGCCTTAGGGCCTTAAGCCATCAATGGCGTTTTGCCCGTTAAATGGCCATCAGCAACAGCTATGCCAATAGATATTTCAGTAATGCTTTGACATACATAACCTTGCAGCGACTGGCGTGCACTCAAAGATGGCGCGTCAAGAATGGGGACAGATACCCATTAGCGGGTCACCATTGCCCACAGTTTGGGGCGTGACAGCCGCGGCGCCCTCGGGTATACCTGAGCGCTACCAAGGGGAGCCCGGCAATGGGCTGAGAAACCGCTGAACGCTGCAGCGCGGTGACCCTTCGAACCTGATCCGGATCATGCCGGCGAAGGGATGGGGCTTGTAACCTGCCTTTTTGCCGGCCTCACTGCGAGGCCAGTCCATGCCAACTTTCAAGGTCTCGCTGTCACCCTCATCAAGGACAGCAACATGACCGAACGTTTCAGCCAGTCCCTGCGCCGCCAGAGCGAGCCGACCTGGTCGGCGGCCGTTGGCCACCGTTTCGTGACCCGATTGTGCGACGGCAGCCTGCCGGACCCGATCATGGTCGACTACCTGGTCCAGGACCACCGTTTCCTCGACAGCTTCGTGACCCTGCTAGGCGCGGCCATCGCCACCGCTGACACGTTTGAAGCCCGCCTGCGCTTCGGCCGCTTTGCCGGGATGATCTGCAGTGACGAGAACACCTACTTCCTGCGTGCCTTCGAGGCCTTGGGTGTCAGCCCGGCGCAACGCAGTGAACCGGCCGATACCGCGCCTACCGCAGGTTTCAAGGCGATCATGCGCGAAGCGGCAGCCACCCGTTCCTACGCAGCGGCACTGGCGGTGCTGAACGTTGCCGAAGGCCTGTACCTGGACTGGGCGCTCAAGGCGCCGAAACCGATGCCGGACAACTTCGTCCATGCCGAGTGGATTACCCTGCATGACAACCCGGCATTCCAGGCATTCGTCGCTTTCCTGCAGGCCGAACTGGACCGCGTCGGCCCGCAGGAGGCCGCATTGGCAAGTGACTTCTACCAGCGCACCGTGGCGCTGGAGCTGGCTTTCTTCGATGCAGTGTACCCGGAGGGCAAATGAGCATGGATATCTTCGAGCGCCTCAAGACAGCTGCCTCGCCACAATGGAACCGCTACGTAGACCATGACTTCGTGCGTCAAATGGGCGAGGGCACGCTAAGCGAGGAAGCGTTCCGGACCTACCTTGTGCAGGATTACCTGTTCCTGATCCAGTTCGCCCGCGCCTGGGCGTTGGCTGCCTACAAAAGCCGCCGCCCGGCCGACATTCGCGCGGCGCAGGCCGGGCTGGCGGCGATCCTGGATGAAACCGAGCTGCACTTGCGCCTGTGCGCGCGCTGGGGCTTGACCCAGGCAGACATCGAGGCCGCACCAGAGCATCAGGCCACGGTGGCATACACCCGTTATGTGCTGGACTGCGGCGCAGCCGGCGACCTGCTGGAGCTGCACGTGGCACTGGCACCTTGCGTGATCGGCTATGCCGAAATCGGCCGGACCCTGGCCGAGCGTATTGGCGACTTGAGCAATCACCCCTACCGCGAGTGGATTGGCGAGTATGCCGGGGAGGGCTACCAAGGGGTGGCCGCAGCAGCGCGCAAGCACCTGGATGAACTGGCGGCGCGCAGCATGACCGAGCAGCGGTTCGCCGAACTGGCAGGGATTTTTGGCCAGGCCTCCAGCCTGGAGGCTGATTTCTGGCAAATGGGGTTGGACGGGACCGTGTAAACCGCCGTGGGCTGGGTGATTACTACCCAGCCCAGGCCCGCTTTGGTGCATGAGCGCCTCAAAATAAGTCGTCACGCACACTCCAGATCGTCAAATCGCAGCTTTAATGTGCACAGTGCATAGGGAATTCTGGGCGAGCAGCCCGATTTCTTCCGGGTGGCGGCGCAGGAAAAAGCGGCCCGCATATTGCTCTTTCCGCTCCCAACTACTCACCCGGAGCCCCGTGCAATGAGCTCACCCAGCGAATTTCCGCTCAGCGAAGCCCCCCAGTCCGCCCGCAAGGGCCTGCTGCCGATCGCGATGGTCTTGTTCAGCTTCACCTTCTTTACCGGCACGATGTTCGCCGGCGGCAAGCTGGGCATGGCATTCAGTTTTGTCGACATGCTGTGGGTGGCTACCCTCGGCAACAGTTTGCTTGCCTTGTATGCCGCAGTGCTGGCCTTCATCGCCTCACGCAGCGGGCTGAATACCGTGTTGATGGGACGCTTCTGTTTCGGTGAAGCGGGGAGCCGGCTCTCGGACTTTCTGCTGGGTTTTGCCGAACTGGGCTGGTATGCCTGGGGTACGGCCACGGTGGCCATCGTGCTGGTCAAGCTGCTGGGGCTGGCGGATGGCTTCGGCATGCCGTTGATGGTGCTGTTCGGGCTGGGTTTCAGCATTACGGCCATCATTGGGTTCAAGGGGCTGGACCTGTTGTCGCGGGTGTCGGTGCCATTGATGTTCGTGCTGCTGTTGGTGTCCATGTACATCGCCACCCGCGATGCCGGTGGCTTTGCCGGCCTGGCTGCAGTCGTCCCGCATGAAACCATGACCTTTTCGGCGGCAGTGACCATGGTCTTCGGCACCTTCGCCAGTGGCGCCACCCAAGCCACCAACTGGACACGGCTGGCACGCAGTGGCCGGGTAGCGGTGATCGCCAGCGTGGTGGCATTCCTCCTTGGCAACGGCCTGATGGTGGTGGCCGGGGCGTGGTGCGCGATGGTTTACCAGCAGGCCGATATCGTCGACGTGATGATGCTGCAGGGCCTGTCGTTCGCGGCCGTGGTGATGCTGTGCCTGAACCTGTGGACCATTCAGGGTCCGACCATCTACAACGTGTCGGCCGCCGCCTGCCACTTGTTGCGCAGCGAGCGCCGGCGCACGGCAACGCTGGTGGCGGCCGGGGTTGGCATTGTGCTGGCGATGGGTGGCATGTACGAAATGCTGATCCCGTTCCTGGTGCTGCTGGGGTCGATCATTCCGCCGGTGGGTGGGGTGATCATGGCTGATTTCTGGTACCGCCACCGCGGCAAATACCCGGCACTGGGTACGGCAAACCTGCCACGCTACAACCTCACCGGGCTGTTTGCCTATGCCGTGGGCGCAGTACTGGCCTATGCCTCACCGTGGGTCGCGCCGCTGGTGGGCATCGCCGCCTCGGCAGTGTGCTACATCGTCATTCTAGAGCTGGGCGCACGCCGCCGGGCGCCCGGCCAGGCAGGCGTCGAGCCATGAGCCTGGCGCTGGACGAGCTCCTGCATTTGCCCGGTCTGCACGAAATGCAGGTGCGGGCCGGCGCGCGCAACCTGCAGCGGCGGGTACGCTGGCCTTACGTGGCGGAGAACGAGGGTATCGCCGAATGGGTGATGGGCGGTGAACTGGTATTCGTCACCGGCATCAATCACCCGCGCGGCGAAGCCAACCTGCTGAGCCTGGTGGAGGATGGCGACGCCGTGGGCATTGCCGGCATGGTGATTCTCACCGGCGGCAGTTTCATCCAGAGCATCCCGGCGCCCGTTATCGCGCGCGCCGAGCTACTGGGCTTGCCGCTGATCGAACAGCCCTACGCGCTGAAGATGGTGGTGGTCACCCACCTGATCGGCACTGCACTGGTACAGATGAGTCAGGCGCGCCGCTCGCGTAACGACATCCTTGGGCAACTGCTCACAGGCGACTACCCGAGCCTGGCGATTGCCCGGCAGCGGGCAGCACACCTGCAACTGGCCCTGGATAAACCGCGGCGCCTGCTGGCGTTGCGCCTGACGGGCGTGGACGCCTTGTTCGAGCGCCAAGGGCTGGCCCACGGCGAGCGTACCTGGCAAGCCACCCGGCAGGCCCTGGAAGACCAGCTCGAAGCCTGGTGCCGTCAGCGGCCCGGCAGTGTGACGGCGCAGTTGCCGGGCGACCTGTTCGTGGTGCTGCTGGCCGATACACAGGACTTACCCGAGACGTTGGGCGCACTGTACCGGCAGTTGCAAGCCGCGACTGATGAACTGGGCCTTTACATGGGCCTGTCGAGCCTCGCTGACGATTGCGCGCACTATCGCCAGGCCCTCAACGAGGCACGCCAGGCGCTGGATGTGGCGCAGCACCTGCGCCCGGCCAACGGCTATTGCAACTTCAGCGAGCTCGGCGTATTGCGCCTGCTGCAAGGTATTGTCGACCGCTCGCTGGTCGACGATTTCGTCAGCCGCACCCTCGGCCCGCTGATCGCCCCTGGGCGCAAACACGCCCATGCTTTGGTGCATACCCTCGACGCCTTGCTCATGGAAAATGGCAACGGGCTCAAGGCCGCACAGCGTCTGGGGCTGCACCGCAACACGATCAATCAGCGCATCCAGCGCATCGAACAACTGAGCGGGCAGTCGCTGGACGACCCGCTTTTTCGCATGAATGCTTCGGTCGCCATGCTGGTATGGCGCATGAGCGAAGCCCACGGCAAGGAGTAACAGCATGAACATTATCAACGCACGCCTGCGCGGCAAGCCTGGCCTTTTCCGCGTCGAACTGAACGGCGAGCGCATTGCCGCCATCGTGCCCCAGACCGACGGCGTGGCGCCCGCTACGGTCAATGACCTGGACGCCGGGCAAAACCTGGTGGTCGCGCCCTTTGTCGAGCCGCACATTCATCTTGATGCCACGCTGACCGCGGGTGAGCCGAAGTGGAACATGAGCGGCACGTTGTTCGAAGGCATTGAGCGCTGGTCGGAGCGCAAGGAAATCACCACCCACGACGACATCAAGACCCGTGCGAAAAAAACCATCGGCATGCTGGTGGACCACGGTATCCAGCATGTGCGCACCCATGTCGATGTGACCGACCCAAAACTCACCGCGCTCAAGGCCATGGTCGAGGTACGTGACGAGGTGCGTGAGCTGATCGACCTGCAGATTGTCGCCTTCCCGCAGGAGGGCATCGAGTCGTACGCCAACGGCCGGGCGCTGATGACTGAAGCCGTGGCGATTGGCGCCGACGTCGTCGGCGGCATTCCGCATTTCGAAAATACCCGCGACCAGGGGGTATCGTCGGTGAAGTTCCTGATGGACCTGGCCGAGCGTACCGGCTGTCTGGTAGACGTGCACTGCGACGAGACTGACGACCCGCAATCACGTTTCCTCGAAGTGTTGGCCGAAGAAGCACGGGTACGCGGCATGGGGCCCCGGGTCACGGCCAGCCACACCGTGGCCATGGGCTCGTATGACAATGCGTATTGCTACAAGCTGTTCCGCCTGCTCAAGCTGTCGGGCATCAACTTTGTGTCATGCCCGACCGAGAGCATTCACCTGCAAGGGCGCTTTGACAACTACCCGAAACGTCGTGGCGTTACCCGCGTGGCCGAGATCGACCGCGCCGGCATGAACGTGTGCTTCGGCCAGGACTCCATCGTCGACCCGTGGTACCCACTGGGCAATGGCAATATCCTGCGCATTCTCGAAGCCGGCCTGCATATCTGTCACATGCTCGGCTATGAAGACCTGCAGCGCTGCCTGGACCTGATTACCGACAACAGCGCCCGCACCCTGAACCTGGGCGAGCGCTATGGCATAGAGGTAGGGCGGCCGGCGAACCTGTTGCTGCTGTCGGCGCCGGATGATTACGAGATGGTGCGCAGCCAGGGGCACGCATTGGTATCGGTACGCAATGGCAAGGTGCTGATGCAGCGCACGCCAGCGCAGGTGCAACGTTTGCGCTGACGCTGTTGTCGCCTCAGGTGCACAGGGCTGCCAAGGCGTAGCTTGCGATTTGTGCATCCTGCACTGCCACACCGGTCAGGTCCGCCAAGGTAATCTGGCCGTCGTGCTCACGCCCCTTGGCGCGGCCAGCCAGCAGCGTACCCAGCTCGATCAGCTGGTGAGCGTTGATCTGGCCACTGCCGAGGGCATGGGCCACTTCGCCGTACTGGCTGCACTGGGCGATGGCGTCGACGATGATACGGTCTGCCCTGGCCACCAGTGCCGGGTCCAGTTCCTGCTTGCCGGGCGCATCGGCACCGACGGCGGTGATATGCGTACCCGGCTGGACCCAATCACTGTGCAACAGCGCCTGGCGAGAAGGGGTGGTGCAGACGATCAGGTTTGCAGCGCCCGCAACCTCGGCAGCATCCTGCGTGCTGTGCACCCCGAAGCCCAGTTCGCGGGCAAATGCGGTATAGGCCGCAAGCCCGCGTTCATGCCGGCCCCAGAGAATGACCTGGCGGCAATCGGTCACCGCGCGAAGCTGCTCAAGCTGCATCTGCGCCTGCATGCCGGTGCCGAGGATACCAATGGCCTTGACCTGGGCCGGCGCCAGCAGCCGGGCGGCGATACGCCCGGCCAACGCGGTGCGCATGGCAGTCAGCCAGCCTTGGTCCTGCAGCAGTGCCAGCGGCTGACCGGTGTGTGCAGACAACACAAGCATCAGGCCGTCATTGCTCGGCAGGCCCTTGGACGGGTTGTCGTAGAAGCCTGTCGAAAGCTTTACGGTGAAGGTCGGGCTGCCTTCGATGTAGGCCGACTTCACGCAACAGTCACCGTTCGCGCCCTTGAATGCGAAGCCCTGCACGGGCGGCACCTGCACCTTGCCTTCGGAATAGGCGATGAAGCCTTCCTCCAGTTGGCTGACCGCGAGCTCGGGGTTGAAGCGGGCGATGATCTGCGCCTTGCTGAAAACCCTCATTGAACGGCCTCGAGGAACTTTTCCAGCAGGATGTTACGGCCACACAGGATCACCGCGACACGCTTGCCCTGATAGCGTTCGGCGAGCTTCTGCATGCCGGCGACCGCAACCGCTGCAGCGCCTTCGATGATCCAGCGCTCACTGTTGGCGATATCGCGCATGGCGCAGCGGATTTCGTCCTCGCTGACCAGCACGGTATCGGTGAGCAGCGCCTGGCAAAGCGGGAAGGTGATGGAGCCTGGCTCGACGCCGCCAGCCGTGCCGTCCGACAGCGTTTCGCAGGCATCCAATTCGATGATTTCACCAGCCTTGAGTGATTGCTGCAGCGTTGGGTCATTTGCCGGCCAGCAGCCGATGATCTCAGTACCCGGCTTGAGGACGCGCAGGGCGGCGCCGATGCCGGAAATCATCCCGCCACCGCCCACGGCAACGAACACCGCGTCCAGGTCTGGCGCCTGCTCGAACAACTCCATGCCTATGGTGCCCTGGCCGGCAATGACTTGCAGGTCGTTGTAGGGGGACACGAAGGGTACGCCGTGGGCCTTGGCTTGCCTGGCGGCTTCCAGCTCTGCACTCAGCGGGTCGGTGGGCAGGCAGACCACTTCGGCGCCCAGCGCGCGCATTGCCTCTGTTTTGTATGCCGATGCGCCGGTGGTGGTGTAGACCTTCACTGGCACGCCAGCCATCTTGCCGGCCAGGGCCAGTGCCTGCCCATGGTTACCGGAAGAGGCAGCTATCACCCCCTGCTTGCGCGCCTCGGCCGGCAGCAGGCGCATCTTGTTGCTGGCACCGCGAAACTTGAATGAACCGGTGTGCTGCAGGTGTTCGCATTTGAGCAGCACTTCACAGCCGGTCAGTGCCGACAAACGGGGGCTGCGAGTCAGCGGTGTGATGCTGACGACAGGGCGAAGCGCGCTGTGGGCTTCTTTTATGGACGCAAATAGTGCGTCGAGGTATCGGGTATCGACAATGGTCGGTGAAACAGTAGCGACTGGCATGCTGCGCTCCTTGTGGAATATTTGTCTACAGTAGAATATCCATCCATTCACCGCAAGTGGGCGAGCGCAAGCGCTGGCAACACCCTGACAGGCTCCCAGTTCGGCCAAGCGGAGGGGAGTTAGCCCTTGAGCTCTTTCAGGTACTTGTACACGGTGGCCCGCCCCATGCTCAGAACGTTGGCGACATAGTCAGCACCACTTCGCCCTTCGAACGCGCCTTCAGCGTACAGCGCCTGCACCAGGCTGCGCTTGTCTTTCATCTGTAGCGTCTGCAGCGATAAGCCGCGCGCTTGCAGCCAGGCATGCAGAAACGTGTTGATGCGTTCCTGCCAGTCGTTGCGGAACAGCGAGTCAGGTTGCGGTACCAGCCGGCTCATCTGGAAGAACGCATCGAGTGCCACGCGGGCTTGCTCCAGTACTGACACGTTCAGATTGATGCACATCAGGTATTCGGGGTCGCCCTGCGAGTCGCGCAGTACGGTACTGATGGAGCGGATCTTCTGGCCGTTCCAGTTGAGCTTCTCGTAAGGGCCAAGGTTGGCACCGGCAAGCACATCGTCCAGTTCGTGATCGATCGCCGAATCATCGCCCAGCTTGCGCCGGGAGAAGTTGTTGGCGATGTGCACGACCGTCTGGCTGTGCAGCTCATGGACGATGACTTCAGCGTGCGGATACAGCAGCAGGGCGATGCTGTCGGCGATTGCCTTGTAGTTTTCCAGGGTCATTTTCTGTCGGTGATCGGTGCTGGACTTCCATGGTGGCGGCAAAGCGTTACCGACACAAGGTGGCGAGCCTGCAGCTTCCGTTGCCGGTCACCACTTCAGCAATGCCGGTTTCGGTGGCTGCATCGACGGAATCATCGGAGTGTGGGTATGGCGCTGACTTCAACCATTGATGAGTTGTAGCACTTTAGCGGGCTCGAGTATCGGCAGCGGCAAAACGACCGACGCCCAATAATAATAATGATCGTCCTCAATATCTCTCGCCAGCCAGACGGTAAAAGGGCTAGGTTGGTCAGCGGCAGGGGTGAAAACGCCACTTTTATCGATATTGCCATTTCCTGTGATTCTGACCCATTGGGTATTTTCCGCACTGACTTCAATCGGTTCATCGTGTTCGAAACTTGAGTAGAACAGGGTGAGTTTGACTTTTCCTGAAGAAAGGGATGCTTTAAAAAAGTGGGTCTCCCCGAACAAGGGTGTCAAGAACGTCGACGTCGCGTATTGACTGCCAACTTGGGCCTTGATTACATCGGCGACCAATGGGTATTCAGGCACTGTCGCCGACAACGCTGCGGGGACATTGGTTTTGTTGTTTACCTCAAGTATGACAGCAGGGTCAAGAGGGGCGGGCGGGTAGTAAAACCAGCTTCCGCTCTCTTGTTTCAGCTCACCCAGTGCCTCACCGTCAAAGGTGAATTGGCTATTGGGGGTTGCAGGCTCCAACGTGAGCGCCTGCTTTTCAGCACCCGCATACACTTCCTTCAGTAGTGGGTAGATTGACGCAGGCACTGCAGGTTCAGAGGCGCTATCTGTAGCCTCGAACGCGCTATTCAGCGCGAATTCGGCAGAATAAGCACCGCTCGCTGGATAGTAGGCGCCATTCATGAAATCTATCATTTCCTTCGGCGCGAACAATGACACAGCCGTGTCCCTGTCTCGGGGTGGGTGACCCTGCTTCAGCTCGGGGAAGGCGGTGTCCTGATAGATAATCCCAAACCCCACAGGTCCGGTTAGTCGTTCGCCGTTAACGCTCAAGGTGTCCGGGCTTGAGGGCGTCGAGGGCGCTGGAACCTGGAACAGCATGAGGGGATCGCCGTCTGTGAACTGGCCGATGGTATCGCCCAATAGTATCCCGGTGGGTGGCACGGCAGAGGGTAGCTTAATACCGCGCTCTTGTATGAGGTCGTCCACCATTTCTTTAGGGTAACCACTGCCGTTATGGTGAATTGTAGCCCCAGCGGGTAGCCTGAGCGTAAGGCTTCCTTCATTGTCGATTGTATACTTGAGTGGCGCTGACAAGGTCATCATCACGACAACGTCGGCGTCAGAATACCAAGCCTGATTGATTTCATAAATGCGCTGGGTGATGGTGCCTGAGCGTATTCTTGTGCGAAACCCCATGTACCTCAAAACGCGCTGAACGACCAGTAACTGGTTCTCGCCGAAGCGCATGAAGGCGGTGCCTAGATCGAGCGCCCCAAACTTGTAAACGCCGAAGTCTGCCTCCTCGTCATAGATGATTTTTTCGCTAAGGGTGTTGCGTTTGCGTGACGCATGGTGGTCCCAGTACTCGTTTAAATCTGGTTTGGACAATATCGTCATGATCGAGGGTTGACTCAGGTCTCTGGGGGGCATCGCGATTCACCAATGCTGGGGACTTGTAGGCGATTAACCTCCGAAAGTGGATTGCAGTAAACTGTTAGAAATGACAGTTGACCTGGGGGCATATTTGCGACCAATGCACCAGGCGCGCACATGCAAAAAGGTGATTATGAGGCGGTAGGAATTATTTGCAGGTGCCATGCGTTATCTCCATAATTGGCATGTCATTACGTGGTACATAACATAGTACGAATTTTTAGGAGCACGCATGGCCCGGGGCGGTATCAACAAGGTGGTAGTGCAGCAAGCGCGTCAGGCGCTGATTGCCCGGGGCGAGAACCCCAGCATTGATGCCATACGTATCGAATTGGGCAATACCGGTTCCAAAACCACGATTCACCGCTACCTGAAGGAACTGAACGGCCAGCAGCCGATGGCTTCCGAAGGGGGCGCCGCGCTGAGCGATGTGCTGAGCCGCCTGGTTGGGCAATTGGCAACCCAGCTGCAGGACGAGGCCGACCTGAAGATCGAGCAGGCCGAGAGCACCTTCACGCAACAGCGCGAGACGCTTGAGGCGCAGCTGGAAATCGCCCAGCAGGCACTGGCTGCAGCGCACCAGCAACACAAGATCGATGCAGCGGCATTGGCTGCAGAGACCGAAAAACTGTTGTCCACGCAAAGCACGCTGCAAGCTGAACAGCTGCGCAGTGCCAGCCTCAACCAGTCGCTGGGTGAGTTGCAGGTGCGCCTGGCTGACAAGGACGAGCAGGTCAGATCGTTGGAAGACAAGCACCGCCATGCCCGCGACGCCTTGGAGCACTACCGCAATGCCAGCGGTGAACAGCGTGAGCAGGAACAGCGCCGCCACGAAGCGCAGTTGCAGCAGATGCAGGTGGAATTACGCCAGTTGCAGCAGGGCATGATCATCAAGCAGGACGAGCTTACCCGCTTGCACCGTGACAATGAGCGTTTGCTGGGAGAGCATCGTCAGGCGGCCAGTGAATGCCGGGCGCAGGATGAGTTGCTGGAACAACGCGATGCGCAGATCCAGGGCCTGCGCACGATCCTGGCCCAGGCACAAGGCGCCAGCGAAGAGATGCGCCGGCAGCTGGATGTGCAAGCCCAGAACCTTGAAACCAGGCGCGACGTGTGCGCCGAGCAGGCGCGGCAGTTGCAGTGGCTTGAGGAACAATTGAAGGCACGCGACGAGGCGCTGGCGCAGTGTCGCGCGCAGTTGGCCCCGGTCGCAGATTAATCAGACGTTTCCTGGCGGGTGGTTTCTTCCCTGTCTTTCCTGATTGCTGGCCTTTATCGCCGGCAAGCCATGTGCTATCCCTTGGGAGCGGGCTTGCCGGCGACGGCCACAACAGGCAACGGTCAGCCTTCGGCGCGCCTGGCGGCCTCTACGCCTGCTGCCGACAGCTTGATCGGGTAGTGCACGCTGATCTGGTGATCACTGCTTACCGCCACGCTACCGTCGTGAATCAAACCGGCTTCCTGCAATGTCTTGAGCATGCCGGCCACCGCCTTTTCGCCGCGGTAGTTGTCCAGCACTTCCTTGCCTAGCCCTTCGGGGTGCGCATGCAGCAGACGGGTAAGTACTTCGGTCTTCAATGCATCGTTACTCATGTGGGGCCTCACTTGCCGTGCTTGGACTGAAGTGCCTTGGCATGCTCCAGGTGCTGTTCGAGTTTGGGCAACGTTTCGCTGGCAAAGGCCTTCAGTTCAGCCTTGTCGGACGATGCAGCCTCCTTCTTGAACAGTTCCACCGCTTTTTCGTGAGCGTCTACCTGGTTGTTGAGGTACGACTTGTCGAAGGACTCATCGCGCCATTCCAGGATCATTTTCTTGACCTTGTCGGTCATGGCGGCCTCATCCGGCACGGAAATGTCCAGCTTGCGGGCAATGTCGCCGAGTTTCTGGTTGGCCTGGGTGTGGTCGGTGACCATTTGCTGGGCAAATGCCTTGATCTCGGCGTTCTGGCTTTTCTCCTGAGCCAGATTGCCGGTCACCACTTCGGCAATGCCGGCCTCGGTGGCCGCTTCGACGAAATCATCGGAAGTCGCGGCCATTGCGTGCACCGATGCGAGGCCCAGCACCATGGAAAAACCGATGCGTCTGATGAAGAGGCTATTCATGCTTCACTCCTTTTAACCGTGGCGCGACCTCAGTGTCGCGTACGGTTGAGGGTGAAGGCATGGCAAAGGTTTAATCTTTTTTGCCGCCGGGTCCGATATTCGACGCTGAACTATAGTGAAAGGCGGCGAACGCGGTATGGCCAGGGATTCCAATGTGCGCAGCCCGGAAACAGGATAACGATGGGGTTTTCGCCATCAGTGGCGAGGGGCGCGCGGTGCCGCTGTTCCGCCTGGTACTGGCGTTCATGCTGGTGGTGATGCTGGCATTCGTGCTGGTGGAGGGCTGGCGCATCTGGCGTGACTACCGTTTTGCCTATAACAACGCCGAGAACATGGTCAGCAACCTGGCTCGGGCCACGGCACAGCACGCCGAGGACGCTATCCGCCAGGTCGACGTCATTACCGCGGCCTTGGCCGAGCGCCTGGAAGGCGACGGTTTCGATCACATCGACCGGCCGCGCCTGCATGCCTTGCTGGCGCAGCAAAAAAGCATCATGCCGCAGTTGCACGGGCTTTTCGTTTACGGCCCGGACGGCAGCTGGATCGTCACTGATCAGGCGGCCATCCCGCCCAACGCCAATAACGCCGACCGGGACTACTTCGTCTATCACCGCAGCCATACCGACCCCGGTGTACGTATCGGTTCGGTGGTGCGCAGCCGCTCCACCGGCGACCTGATCATTCCTATTTCCAGGCGCCTGGAGTATGCCGACGGCCGCTTCGCCGGCGTATTGCTCGGCACCATCAAAGTGGCGTGGTTCGTGCGTTACTACGGCGACTTCAAGATTGACGAACGCGGTGCGCTGGTGCTGGCCAAGCGCGACGGCACCCTCCTGGTACGGCGCCCGTTCGTGGAACAGGTGATAGGCCGAAGTCTTGCCAACAGTGAGATCTTCCGCAACCACTTGCCGTATGCCACAGAAGGGGTAGCGGAGGCGGTAGCGGTCGTCGATGGTACACCTCGGCTGTATGGCTACCGCGCGTTGTCCAGCTACCCATTGGTCGTGGAGGCGGGGCTGTCGCGTGAGTCCATTGTCGCGCCCTGGCGGTACGATGCGATCAAGTCGGTGGCGGTATTGCTGCTGTTGTTGGTCGGGCTGGCAGCGTTTGGCGGAGTGGTGCTGCGCCAACTGCGCGAGCGGATCGCCATCGAGCGGGCGCTGCTCCAGGCGCACCAGACGCTGAAAGCGTTGGCCTTGACCGACAGCCTTACCGGGCTGGGTAACCGTCGGCGGCTGGATGGGGTGTTCGAACCTGAGCTGCGCCGTGCACGGCGCCAAGGCTACCCCCTGGCGCTGGTGATGCTAGACCTGGATTACTTCAAGGCCTACAACGACCGCTACGGTCACCCAGCTGGTGACCAGTGCTTGCGACGCTTTGCCGAAGTGCTGCAGCAGGCCTTGAAACGGCCGGCCGATCTGGCGGTGCGCTATGGTGGGGAGGAATTTACGCTGTTGCTGCCCGATACCGATGGCCGCGGCGCGGAACTGCTGGTGCAGGAGTTACAGCAGCTGTTGCGCCGACAGGCGCTGGAACATGCCGCGAGCCCGTTGGGAAGGGTGTCGTTCAGTGCCGGGATCGCGGTGGTCGACCTGGCGCGGGAGGGCGTCACTGCTGAGGCGCTGGTCGCGGCGGCGGACAGGGCGTTGTACCAGGCCAAACAGCAGGGGCGGGACGGGTATTGCGTGGCGGGTAGTGTGGCGGCGGGGCAGGGTTGCTGACCTGGCTGGAGCGCGCGGGGGCGCCATGCGTCGCGATGAAACGCTAAAGCCCCAGACGCATTGCACAACGCCCGCTGAGACCGTGAGCATGCTCGCTTGCGAGGATGCTCTGGAGTCGTTCGCAAAGCCGGCTTTCCTGAAGCATCTCGAACCCGAAACGTGCATAGAACGGCGCATTCCAAGGCACATCCACAAAGGTAGTCAGCGTCAGCTCGCGTACACCGGCGCAGCGGCCTGCATCGACCACTTGCTGCAGCAACCGGCGCCCGACACCTTTCCCCTGGGCCTCCTGGCGCACCGATATCTCATGAAGGTGCAATGCCTGATGCGCCAGCCGGGCGCAGGCAAAACCCACAATGCGCCCAGCCGGGTCCTGCGCCACCCAACTACCACCTTCCTCGACGAAAGCCCTGTGCGCCGCGCAATCCATGATTTCGCCTCGCGCCAGCCAGGCCAGTGCCGGCCAACTGACAAAAGCCTGGGCTGCCGAGCGCTCGACGTCCGGCAGCCACGTGATGTCCCGGTCTAGGGTAGGGCGGATAAGCATGAGTCACTCCTGTCGTTCTAATCCGTCGCCAGCACCTGCGGCTGTAATTGCCAGCGCACCGAGCTTACACCTTTCTCCAGGCTGACCCTGCTGACCAGGCGCTCCAATTGCGCCGGCGCCTGCGCGGTGCCCAACAGCTCGGCGCGCACTTCCAGGCGCGCAGGGTTGTCCAGGTCCTGGCTCTGCAACGACTGCAGGCGCAGTTGTGGGTCGCCCAGGCTATGTAACATCAGGCTACGCACCTGGATCTCATCCTCGCCGCGGCAGACGATACGGACTTCGAAGTGCTGTTCCACCTCGTTGGCCGGCACCACGTCCTGACGGTCGAGGCGCTGGGCGATGTCACGCAACAAGATGTTGGCGCAGAGCACCACCAGGCTACCCAGCGCCGCCTCCATCATCAGCCCGAGGCTGCACAGCACGCCGACCGCAGCCGTGCACCACAAGGTGGCCGCGGTGTTCAGGCCACGTACATTGAAACCATCGCGCATGATGACACCACCGCCGAGAAAGCCGATGCCCGACACCACATAGGCTGCGACGCGCGACGCATCGGCAGGCGCCATGCCTGGCACCGCCTGGGTCATCAATACGAACAGGCAGGCACCGGTACTGACCAGCGCATTGGTGCGCAGCCCGGTCAGGCGTTGGCGCAATTGCCGCTCGGCACCGATCAGCGCCCCCAGCACCAGGGCAATGCTGACGCGCAGCAGAAATACTTTCCAATCCATAGCAAACCTCTTCCGCAGGCACACGCCCGCATGAACGCCATCAGTTGGCGCGGTTGAAATAACCAGAAATTGCGCAGGACCACGCGGAGGGAATGTGAAGCGGGGGTTACAGGAAACCACCGTCTTGCCAGCACGGCCAGACAGTGCAGAACACTGCCGGGCTAGCGCGCCACGCGGGCCTGTCGCAAGCGACTGGGGCTACTGTCCAAGGCAGGTCTCCTGTTGAGGAAGGCAAAATTGCGTCGCGGACCATACGCCGCAGGGCAGAGCAGGTCAAGGGCAAACACATGACAATGGCTTCATCCGTGAACGGCCTGCAGCCGGTCACGCCCACATGGAAAAAAACCTGGGCAGCCGGTAACCTTGCGCCTCCCTTTGCCATCACCCGGACCGTTCCATGCTGTTCAATCTCGCCGTATTGTTCGGCACCCTGGTGGCCATGGAGGGCGTTGGTACGCTGGCTCACAAGTACATCATGCATGGCTGGGGCTGGTGGCTGCACCGATCGCACCATGAGCCACACCTGGGTATGCTCGAAACCAACGACCTGTACCTGGTGGCCCTGGGGCTGATCGCCACGGCGCTGGTGGCGCTGGGCAAAAGTGGTTATGCGCCTTTGCAGTGGGTGGGCGGTGGTGTGGCAGGGTATGGGGCACTGTATGTACTGGCCCACGACGGCTTCTTTCACCGGCACTGGCCGCGCAAGCCGCGGCCGGTCAACCGCTACCTGAAACGCTTGCACCGCGCGCACCGCCTGCACCATGCGGTGAAGGGGCGCACAGGGAGCGTGTCGTTCGGGTTTTTCTATGCGCCGCCGCTGAAGGTGTTGAAGCAGCAACTGCGCAGCAGGCGCAGCCAATCGTGACGCATCCCCGGCACCTGCCGGGCATTGGGTGACGTCAGTTCACGGTTTCACCTTTGGGCTCTGCCGCCACATGCCCGCGGCTCACCCACCAGCCAAACCCGGCCGCAGTAAAGAACATGATCAAGCTGTACAACGCAGCCGGCACCGCCATGGTCGCGTTGTTCAGCAGCGAAGGGCTCAACGCCAGGGCAATCGCCAAGGTCCCGTTATGGATGCCAATTTCCATACCAATGGCAATCGCCTGGCGCTTGGGAATGTTCAACAACCGCGGCACCCAATAGCCCACCGTCAGGCTCAGCAGGTTGAACAGCAGCGCCGCCAGGCCCACCACCGGTGCGTACTCGACCACTGTCTGCCAGTCCTTGGCCAGTGCCAGGACGATGGTGAAGGCCAGGAACAGCGCAGCCACCAGCTTCATCGGTTTCTCCATACGCGCAGCGAATGCCGGGGCAAAATGGCGAATCAGCATGCCCAGCGCCACCGGCAGCAAGACGATGGCGAACACCTGCATGACCTTGGCGAACTGCAGTGGAATAGCCTGGTCCGAGGCCATGAACCAGCTCAGCGACAGGTTCACCAGCAACGGCATGGTCAGGATCGCGATCAGTGAGTTGACCGCCGTCAGGGTGATGTTCAACGCCACGTCACCGTGGGCCAGATGGCTGAACAGGTTGGCCGTGGTACCGCCCGGCGAAGCCGCCAGCAGCATCAACCCCACTGCCAGGGCAGATTCCAGGCCAAAGCCGTTGGCGATCAGGAAGCACACCAGCGGCAACAGCAGGATCTGGCACACCAGGCCCACCACCACGGGCTTTGGGTATTTCACCACGCGAGCGAAGTCAGCCAGGGTCAGCGACAACCCAAGGCCAAGCATGATGATGCCCAGTGCAAGCGGCAGAAACGCAGTGAGCAGGGGCGAGGCGGTCATGAGGGAGATCTCGGGCGAAGGATCTGAAGCAGTGTAGGTCGGCCTTGATTGATAGCTAATTGCAAAGGGCCAGCTCTTGGTAACCGTTTGTTACTACGCGCAGCGGCTGGCGAGGCTGCATGCCGCATTGCAGCAGGCATGCAGGCGAAGTAGCATTCCGTTTTTACCTTAGGATTAGCCTGATATGCCGTTCCAGCAAGGTCTGCTTGCCACCCCGGTGCCGGCCCACGCCCGTCACCTGTTCTTCACCCTGCAGTCGCCCGAGGCGTTGCCTGCCGCGCTGGATGCCTTGCTGCCGCAGGTCGATGGCAAACAGTTGCTGCTGGGCGTAGGCGCCCCCCTGGCCAAGGCCCTGGGCCGGGAAATACCAGGCCTGCGCCCGTTCCCGCTGCTGGATGCTGCGGTGGAGAACCCCAGCACCCAACACGCCCTGTGGCTGTGGCTGCGTGGCGACGAACGTGGCGACCTGCTGCTGCGCGCCCAGGCCCTGGAGCAGGCGCTGGCTCCCGCGCTGGGCCTGGCCGACAGCGTTGATGGCTTCCTGCACCGGGGCGGCCATGACCTTACCGGTTATGAAGACGGCACCGAAAACCCGGTAGACGAAGAGGCGGTGCAAGCGGCCATTGCCGCAGATGGCGCCAGCTTTGCCGCGTTCCAGCTGTGGAAGCACGACCTGCAATACTTCAAGTCGCTGCCCCAGGCAGACCAGGACAACATCATCGGCCGTCGCCTGAGCGATAACGAAGAACTCGACGACGCCCCCGAGTCCGCGCACGTCAAGCGCACCGCCCAGGAAAGCTTTGAACCCGAGGCGTTCATGGTCCGTCGCTCGGTAGCCTGGGCCGACCAACGCGGCGCCGGCCTGGCCTTTGTCGCGCTGGGCAAGAGTTTCGAGGCATTCGAAGTGCAGCTGCGGCGCATGAGTGGCCTGGAAGACGGCATCATCGACGGGCTGTACCGCTTTAGCCGCCCGCTGACGGGGGGCTACTACTGGTGCCCGCCAATGAACGAGACGGGTGTCGATCTGAGCCCCTTGCTGCGGGCCTGATCTCTAAACATCCAGATACAGAAACACCCGCAGGCGAGGGACAGAGCGGCTAGGCTTGAAAATTTCCGATTCATGACGGGAGATTTTCCATGTACGCACGTCGTGAAGTCCTACGCGCCGCTGCAACATTGGGGTTGCTGGCCGCCGCCAGCCCTTGGCTGCACGCTGCCGTGCCGGCGGGTTTGCTGGTCCGTAAAGTCCCGTCCACCGGTGAAGCGTTGCCGGTGATCGGTGCCGGTACTTCGGGCAGTTTCGAAGTAGAAAGCGGTTCGCCCCAATACCTTCAGCTCAAAACGGTGCTGAAGGCATTTTTTGAAGGCGGCGGCCGGGTGATCGACACCTCGCCCAACTACGGGGGCGCCGACAGCATTCTCGGCCAGTTGCTGGAAGAGGGCGGCTGGCACCGCCAGTGCTTCCTGGCCACCAAGATCGCCGCCAATAGCCGGGCTGAAGCCCAAGCGCAGTGGGCCGGCAGCCTCAAGAGCCTGCGTACCGACAAGGTCGACTTGCTGCAGATTCACAACCTGCGCGACTGGCAGACCCAGCTGCCTTATGCCCGCGAGCTGAAGCAGCAGGGCGGCACGCGTTATGTCGGCATCACCCATTACCTGAACAGTGGCCACGACGACGTCGCGCGTATCGTGCGAAGCGAGCCGCTGGACTTCATCCAGATCAACTACTCGGTCAACGCCCCTGACGCTGCCCGTGAATTGCTACCGCTGTGCCAGGACAAGGGCGTTGCGGTGTTGATCAATCGGGCCTTCGACGATGGTCGGCTGTTCGCTCGGGTCAAGGGCCAGGCCTTGCCGGGCTGGGCCGCCGAGGCAGGCATCGGCAGCTGGGCACAGCTGTTTCTCAAGTTCGCCATCAGCCACCCGGCAGTGACCACGGTCATCCCCGCTACCAGTCGGCCTGACCGCCAGCTCGATCAGCTCAAGGCCGGGCATGAGCCAATGCTCACCCCGGCGCAGCAACAGGCGCTGATCACGCAGTTTGCCTGAGATGATGCAAGCCTGGCGGCGGCGCCTGGACCAAGGGCTGAACATCCAGCCTGGTGAGGGGCCGGCGGTCATCGCCGGCTTGCTGCTGTTCTACCTGCTGTTCACCGGTTACTTCATGCTGCGCCCGGTGCGCGAAACCCTGGGCGTTGCCGGTGGCGTGGAAAACCTGCAGTGGCTGTTCACCGGCACCTTCATCGCCACGTTGGCGTGCCTGCCGCTGTTTGGCTGGCTGGCATCCAGGGTGCAGCGCAGGCATATCCTGCCTTGGACTTATGGTTTTTTCGCCAGCAACCTGTTGCTGTTCGCGGCACTGTTGGCCGGTAACCCTGACGATCTCTGGACCGCCCGGGCGTTCTATGTCTGGCTGTCAGTGTTCAATTTGCTGACGATCTCGCTGGCCTGGAGCGTGCTTGCCGATCTGTTTTCTACCGCCCAAGGCAAGCGGCTGTTCGGCCTGCTGGCAGCCGGGGCCAGCCTGGGTGGGCTCAGTGGCCCCCTGCTTGGCACCCTGCTGGTGGCGCCGCTCGGCCATGCCGGGTTACTGGTGCTGGCGGCGGTATTTCTGCTGGGCAGTATCGGCGCGACACTGTTCCTGCAACGCTGGCGAGCCCGTCAACCCATTGCGATGCAAACCGAACATCAGGACGCGCGGCCACTGGGTGGCAACCCGTTTACCGGCGCCACCGCCGTCCTGCGCTCGCCCTATCTGCTAGGCATCGCTTTGTTCGTGGTATTGCTGGCCAGCGTTAGCACATTCCTGTACTTCGAGCAGGCGCGTATTGTCAGCGAAACCTTCACGGACCGCACCCGACAGACACAGGTGTTCGGCCTGATCGACACGGTTGTGCAGGCCCTGGCCATCCTCACCCAGGTCTTTCTTACCGGGCGCCTGGCCCGTCGGCTGGGTGTCGGTGTGTTGCTGGTTGCAGTGCCGCTGGTCATGGCTGCCGGCTTCTTGTGGCTGGCACTGGCCCCTGTGTTTGCCCTGTTCGTGGTGGTGATGGTGGTGCGCCGGGCAGGTGAATACGCACTGGTACGGCCAGGGCGGGAGATGCTGTTCACCGTGCTGCCCGCCGAGGACAAGTACAAAGCCAAGAACTTCATCGACACGGTGGTCTACCGTGGCGGCGATGCGCTGAGCGGCTGGGTCAAGCGTGGGTTGGACGTGATGGGCGAGCACCCGCAATTGGCGATGCTGATCGGCGCGCTGCTTGCCGTGGGTTGGGCCGCGACGGGTGGCTGGCTGGGCCGGCGCCAGGCGCGCATGGATCGCCCGCCGCACCACTGACACGCGCACCAAATACGGCGATGCCGCTTATTTAACGCCACCGGTCCGAACCTCTCGTAATAAAGCGAATCTGCCGATATCGCCGAACTCCGAATCTGTGTACGGCATCTTGCCGTGCATTCCGAAGTCATATGAGGTTTGAACACCATGGCCACTAAAGACAACAGCCGCACCGGCAATCAACAAGGCAGCCAAGGCGGTAACAAGAACCCGGGCAATTTCGCCAATGACCGTGAAAAAGCTTCCGAAGCCGGTCGCAAGGGCGGCCAGTCCTCGGGCGGCAACATGCCCCACGACCGCGAGTCGGGCCACAAGGGCGGCCGTTCGTAACTGACCAAGGCGCAGTGCCGGGGCGACCTGGCACTGCAATTATCCAAGGAGGTACTCCATGCGACTGACTCCACTGATCATCCTGATGGCCGCGCTGAGCTTGGTCGGCGGCTGTTTCGACCGCGACAATGACCACCCTGGTAAAGATTCCGACCCCAGCAAGCCTTCGCTGCAGATGCAGCAACCTGATTCCAAGCCTGCACCGCAGCCTGCGCCCGACCCCGAGCCGATGCCTGGCCAAAAGCCGAGCCAGTAAGAAGACAAGGAGCACGGCATGACGGTGATGAACCGCAATACTGCAAGAACTGCGCAAGTGGTCACCGAATCGACCAGCCTGCGACAACGCTACCAAGCAATGCTCGCAGGCCAGGATGCTGGCAGCGGCTCATGGCTCGAGGAACAACTGTCGGGGGCTGCGAGCATGCCGGACGACTTGCCCGACACACCGTCCGAGTTGCCGGCCTGGAGTAAGAAGCATACCGCCGAGGTCGCCAAGGCCTACACCGTTTACCGGGCACAACGCCGTCAAGGCATGCCCCGGCGTTACTTTTCCAACCGCGCCCACGCATTGTGGTTCCTGCAACAGGTTGCGCCGACCAAGGCCGTGGATGGCGCCTGGCTACAGGGCACCCTGCATCACTGGCGCGATCCACGTTATCACGGGCTGATTCGCACCTATCTGGAAGAGCTCGGCAACGGTGATCCACGCTGCAACCATGTGCTGATCTATCAGCGCCTGCTTGGTCGCCTGGGTTGCGTAGAGGCCATGCCCCTGGATGACACGCGGTATCTGCAAGGGGCCCTGCAACTTGCCCTGGGGCAGCACTGCGATACTCACCTGCCAGAGGTGGTTGGCTACAACCTCGGTTATGAGCAGCCACCGCTGCATCTGCTGATCACCACGTACGAGCTGGCCGAACTGGGCATCGACGGGCAGTATTTTCAGCTGCATGTGACCATCGACAATGCCGCCAGTGGCCACGCCCGCCTGGCAATTCAGGCGCTGAACCAGCTAAGCCCCGCGCATGATCCGCAGGCGTTCTACGCCAGAGCGCGCTTAGGCTACCGCCTGAATGACCGGGGTATCGCCACGCCAGACCTCATCCGCCAGTTCGATCTGCAAGGCGAACTGTTTGCAGCCCTTGAGCGCAAGCGGGTTTATGGCCAGTTGATGCATGCCGATCATTGCCGCCTGCAGCAGCGTACGATCAATCAATGGCTGGCCGAACCCGGCGCCATGCCCGCATTCGTTGCCGCATTGCAGGCTCAGGGTTGGATCCGCAGAGGGCAGCCGCCAGCGAACAGCCGCTGGTGGACGCTGATCGACGGGCCGACCGCGGCGATGTTCGGGGTGTTCAACGCCTATGAAAAACAGCTATGGCATGACTGGATCGCCGACGATTGGCAGCCGTCCATCCGCCGTGTGTCACCTGGCAGTTGGGGGCTGCCCGACGAACCTGAAGACATACCCAATGACACCTTGAATGTGGCCGCCAAGGCCTTGATCCAGAGGATGGCCGGCAATCGCCACGCCACGCCGGACGGCTTGTGTGCCACGCGCGCCTACATGCGCGTAACCGGGCTGCGCCAGGAGGAACCGCGTTGATGATGCTCACTCACAGGCAAATGGAGGCAGACCAGGCGTTGCTACAACTGGGACAGCGCCTGCGCGCCGATGGATACCGCTTTACCTGCGTGACACCCGCT
Organism: Pseudomonas sp. FW305-E2; assembly: GCF_058782925.1. Classification (NCBI taxonomy): domain Bacteria; kingdom Pseudomonadati; phylum Pseudomonadota; class Gammaproteobacteria; order Pseudomonadales; family Pseudomonadaceae; genus Pseudomonas; species Pseudomonas sp. FW305-E2. The sequence continues at coordinate 54,077 of NZ_JBYSYE010000017.1, forward strand.
ACCCACGCGCGCGTCAATGCCCGCGAGGGCTGCGGGCAGGCCAGCACCCTGCGCGATATATTCGGCTGGAGCCGACCTTTCGAGCCAGGTTTGCTGTCGGCAGATCAGTTACTGTTGCTCGAACGTGCGCAGGCGTTGGGTGCACAGGGTGAACGGCTGATCAGCACGGTACGCTGGTCCAGCCTGGATGATTTACTGTTGCTGCATTCGGCGTATCCAACCGACGCCAGCGATGCCGTGTTCTTCGGCCCGGACAGTTACCGCTTTGCCCAGGTCATTCGCGATCACCTCCAGCACTGCCCCGAGCGGGTCGAGCATGCAGTGGATATCGGCTGTGGTAGCGGGGTGGGCGCCTTGCTGATTGCCCGCGCCGCCCAGCACGCACAGGTCAGCGCCGTTGACATCAACCCCCTGGCGCTGCGCTATACGGCAATCAATGCAGCCCTGGCGGGCGTGAGTAATCTGTCGGTCGAGCCCAGTGACTTGCTGGACGGTATCAGCGGTACGTTCGACCTGATCGTTGCCAACCCGCCCTACATGCTTGACCCCAACGCCCGCATCTACCGTCACGGTGGCGGCGTGCTAGGCGCCGACCTGTCACTGCGTATCGTGGAGCAGGCTCGCGAACGGCTGAGCCGCCACGGTACATTGCTGCTGTACACCGGCGTGGCCATTGTCGAAGGCCGCGACGCCCTGCTCGAAGCCATCCGCCTGCGCCTGGCCGGTCCGGATTGGGCCTGGGTGTATCGGGAAATCGACCCCGACGTATTTGGCGAGCAACTGGCTGAGCCAGGCTACGAACAGGTCGAACGCATCGCCGCCGTGGCGCTCACCGTTACCCGCAGCCGCTGAGGCAGCATGATCCGGCCCTGTACGTTCGGCATCGAGGAAGAGTACCTGCTGGTGAACCTGGGCTCGGGTCAGGTTCCGGCCACACCGTCACTCGCGGTGATCGGGCGCTGCCGTGAAGCACTTGGCCGCTATTTCGCCCAGGAAATGTTCCGCAGCCAGATCGAGCTGGCGTCGCCGGTGTTCACCAACCTGCATGAAGCGCGTGAATTCTTCCAGCGCAGCCGTCAGCGGCTGCGCGTGGCATTGGCCGAAGAGGGGATGGGGCCATACGCTGCGGCCAGCCACCCCTGCGCCGCGTGGCTGCGGCAGAAGCCCGCGGCACAAGGGCACTATCAGCAGCTGTTCGATGACTACCGCCATGTGGCAAGGCGTAGCCTGCTCAATGGCCTGCATGTGCACGTTGGCGTGCCGCCAGCGTGTGACCGCATGCAACTGATCAACCGCCTTTTGCCCTGGTTACCGTTGTTGCTGGTGTTGAGCACTTCGTCGCCCCTGTGGGCTGGCCAGGCTACCGGGTACATGAGCTATCGCCGTGTGATCTGTGGTGAGTGGCCGCACATGGGCTTGCCCGAAGCGTTGCCGGATTGGGCCGCCTATCAACGCTACCGTACCCTGTTGCAGCGCACCGGTGCACTGGCTGCCGATGGCGACCTTTGGTGGGCACTCCGGCCTTCGCGGCGCTATCCGACAGTGGAGTTGCGCATCTGCGATGGCTGCCCGAATCTGGAAGACGTTCTGTGCATTGCAGCACTGTTTCGCCACCTGGTTGAACACAGCATTGCCTACCGCCATGACCCGCTACCCTGCAGCCGCGAATTGCGCTGGATCGCCCAGGAGAACTACTGGCGTGCCATGCGCCATGGGCGCCACGCACACTTCATAGGTTGTCACGAGCAGCAGCCGGTCACGGCGCAAGGCTGGCTCGCCCAACTGCAGGCCCAGATACCCATAGACAGCGCGGACGCCGAGCGCGCCTGCCGGCACGCCCTGCACGTGCTGCGCCATGGCACCCATGCCGACCAGCAATTGCGCTGCCTGGCACAGGCCAGGGCAGACGGGCTTGGCAAAGGGCAGGCGCTACGCGCCGTGGTGGCTGCCGGGACTTGCATTTAGCCCGGGTTGACCGACAATGGCCGCGCCCTTTGCAACCACTCGGAAACACCTGCTCCATGATGCTGATCAAGCAATTCCCCGACATTTCCCTGAATGACACGCTGTTCGTCTTTGCGCTTGAGGCCGAGGCTGGCGATGTCTTTACCGAGGTGAACACCGTGTTCACCGGCATTGGCAAGGTCAATGCCGCGATCGCCCTGACCAAGGCGATCGCAACGCGCAGGCCCAAGCTTATCGTCAACCTGGGCTCGGCTGGCAGCCAGCGTCATGGCAAGGGCGAAGTCGTGTGCTGTAACCGCTTCGTACAACGCGACATGGATGTGACCGCGCTGGGCTTTGCCCGTTATGAAACACCCTTGTCCGACACCCCGGTGGTACTCGAACACGGGGCGGCAATACCCGGCCTGGCTGTGGAAACCTGTGGCAGCGGTGACAGCTTCGAGATCAACCATGGCGACGCGCCTTACGACGTGGTCGACATGGAAGCCTACGTACTGGCATTGATCGCGCGGGGCGAAGGTATCCCGTTCGTGTGCTTGAAATACATTTCCGATGATGCAGGCAGTGAAGCCGCAGGGGATTGGGCGGTACAAGTGCACCTGGCGGCCGAAGCGTTCAAGCGGGTGCTGTTCAGCCAGGCGTGACGGTTGCCGCAGGGCAGGGCAGCTAAACCTTTGTCGCCCGGCGCAGTCACTTCTGGTATCAGCAGGCAACCCTGGGAGCACCCTCATGGCTCGGGCAATCTGGAAAGGCGCCATCAGTTTTGGCCTTGTGCACATCCCCGTGGCACTCAATACCGCCGTGCGCACCGAGCGCGTGGACTTCGACTGGCTGGACAAGCGCAGCATGGAGCCGGTCGGCTACAAGCGGGTGAACAAAGTGACCGGCAAGGAAATCGACAAGGACAATATCGTCAAGGGCGTAGAGTTCGAGAAGGGCCGCTATGTGGTGATCAGTGAAGAGGAGATCCGCAAGGCCCGGCCCGAAGCGACTCAGACGATCGATATCTTTTCCTTTGTGGAAGCGGGCGATATTCCGCTGCAGCATTTCGATACGCCGTACTACCTGACCCCGGACCGCCGTGGCGGCAAGGTGTACGCCTTGCTGCGCGAGACGCTGGAAAAGACCGGCAAGGTGGCACTGGCCACCGTGGTATTGCATACCCGGCAGCACTTGGCGCTGCTGCGGCCTCTGGACCATGCGCTGGTGATGATCACCTTGCGCTGGCCTGAAGAGGTGCGCGGGCTGGAAACGCTGGAGCTGGATGCCAGCGTGACCGACAGCAAGGTGGAGAAGCGTGAGCTGGAGATGGCCAAGCGCCTGGTAGAGGACATGAGCGGGCCCTGGAAGCCTGAGGATTATCATGACGCCTTCCGCCAGACGATCATGGACCTGGTGGAAGAGAAGGCCAGCAAGGGCAAGATCGAGGCGGTGGAGAAGGGCGACGCAGGAGGGGCCGAGAAAGGTGCGGACATCCTCGACCTGACCGAACTGCTCAAGCGCAGCCTGGGTGGCAAGAAACCGGTGAAGAAGACGCGAAAGGCTTCATGAACACGGCCAATGCCATTGAGTTCAAGACTGCGCCTGCAACCCCGCCAGGTAATCACCAAACCCCTCGCGGGCGCGGCTGTCACGTCGACTGCTGGTGGCCACACTATGCCTGGCGGTCCAGACGATCTGGGCGCCGCTGGCCTGCAGGTCGCTGACCAGCTGCACATCTTCATGCGCCGCCAGGGGCTGAAAGCCACCCACACGCTCATAGGCATTGGCACATACCCCCAGGTTTGCGCCGTGCACATGCCGATGCCCTTCACACGCCTGGTAGCGGCTCTGGTACAGCTTGCGCAGCGCGGCTGTCTGCCAGGGATGCCAGTACTCGACATGCACGGTGCCGCAAACCACCTCGGCGCTGCAGGCCAGCTGCGACAGCAGCCAGTGCGCCGGGACCCGGCTGTCCGCATCGGTGCACGCCAACCATGTGGCGCCCCGCTCGACCATGTGCGCCGCGCCCACGCGACGTGCCATGCCGACATTACCGGCATCCACCTCCAGTAGGTGTACGCCGAAACGCCGCGCCACGGCGGCGCTGCCGTCACTGCAGCGGTCCAGTACCACCAGCACTTCCACGTGCATTCCCGCATGCTGCGCCTGCTGGGCAGCGATCAGCACTGCCCGCAGGCATCGCCCAAGGCGGCGGGCTTCATTATGTGCAGGGATGACAACGGCAATCATGGGCACGTCTCGTCGAGATCGACAACGCTTGGCTGGCATGACCAGTACTCCAGCAAAAAGTCCGCCTCCTCATGGCGGAACTGCTGATGCAACGGCAAATGCCGGGTCAACAGGCGGTGCACGTCGCGACCGTCCTGCGGGCAACCCGCGATAGGGTGCTTCCAGTGGCAGGCCAGTAACGCGCCGTCGTAGGTAAGGCTGGCCACCGATTGTTCGATCACCTGCAGCCAGTCGGTGGGATCAAGGTAGTAACCCACCTCGCTGAGCACGATCAGGTCAAAGCGGCCGCCGGGCCAGTCCCCCGGTAACCGGGCCCGTTCGACCGAAGCATTGTGCACGTGAGCCAGGCGTTCACGGGCCAGGCCTACGGCCGTCGGGTCCAGGTCCTGGCACAGCAGTTCGGCGCAACGCTCGGCCAGCAGCGCGCTGAGCTCGCCATTTGCGCAAGCTGGCTCGAACACGCGCTGATAGCACTGGCGTGGCAGGCTGGCCATCACCAGCTCGCGTTTGCGCCTCTCGTACCAGCGGGTGCGAAAGGCCCAAGGGTCTTCATTGGTGGCGTATAGCTCGGCAAAATACTGTGGATCGAGGCTCATGACAGCTCCATTCAAAGAAACACCAGTTCGAAAGGTTGCAGAAGGCAATCCAGCAGGTGCGGCGGTAGCACCGGCGGCTGCTCGCCGTCCGGCTGCAGCTGGCTGACGTGGGCGGCCAAGGCCTTGCGCTTGCGTGCCAGACGGCTTTCATCGAGCTGCACGCGGTGCGCACGGGGCCATGGCAGGCGCGGGTCGTCAGGCTCGGCCCAGTGCCAGGCCCAGACCGGTACCTCAGCCAAGTGCACCCCACGGGTTGCCGCCGCCTGCGCAGCGGCGCGGCCGACGGCCTCGTGATCGCAATGGCCATCACTGCGCCAGGTGGCCATCAGCAGGTCATCGGCGCGCAGTAACTGGGTGAGGTGACGGGTCAGAAACGCTTCTTCGCGCGGCAACTGGCCGTCCTTCAGATGAAGCCTGCGCCAGTCCAGGCGTTCAAGGTCCAGGTCGAGCTGCTGCAGGGCCAGTCGGCTTTCCTGGGGGCGCTGGCGGCGCAATCGATGTTCGGTCCAGTGACTGGAGCCGGGGTGGCTGCCTTCGCCGTCGGTGGCGGAGATCAGCACGAGCTCATCCTCACGCCCCTTGAAGCCTGCCAACAGGCCGCCGGCCATGAGAATCTCGTCATCCGGGTGCGGCGCAATTAATACCAGCCGGCGCCCCGGCGGGCACAGTTGGCGTGAGTCGAGCCAGGTCGCACGCGCCAGGTGCGCGCTTTGCTGCCAGGCTGCCCAAGGCGTGCCACCCGCGGCCTGGATCAGGTTCTGGCTCATAGTTGCCACACCCCGGCTGGCAACTGGGCCAACTGCTGGCCCAGCATCGCCAGATCGCGCTCGGCGTGGCTCTGACGCAGGAACACCGGCAGGTCGGCGCTCAGCCGGGCAAAATGACTGCTGCGACAGAACGGCGTGGCCCCCAAGGCACGCCCGACGTGACTGATAACCTGCTCTACGGCCTGTTCTACCTGGGCGCGGGTGCGGCGAACTTCGAAACTGGCATCCACACCGGGCTGCTGATCGATCCAGGCAGCACATTCACGCAATGACGCACGGGCGCCATGCAACGCAGCATCCACAGCGCCCAGATGCGCATCGGCATGCGGGTCTGGGCGGGGTTTGCGGCACTGTTCACGCAGGTAATCCGCCAGCGCCTCGGCCGCGCCGTACCAGCAGGCAGCGATACCTGCACCGCCTTGCCAGAAGCCAGGGCGCGAGAGGTATTGGCCCGGCGTGCCGATGAGCGTGCCTGGGGTATCGTTGAACGCCACCTCGACACTGGCGGTAGTGGCCATGCCAACGGCCTGCCAGTGCTCGATGTTCAGGCCCTGGCTCGGCTGCGACAGCTCGATTGCCACCAATTGCGGCTGCTCGGCCTCATCCCAGGCAGTAATCAGCGCGCGATCGATCTGCAAGGCACCGGAACACCAGGCCTTGGTGCCACTCAGGCGCACCTGGTCGCCTTCACGCGCAGTGATGCGGACCCGCGCATCGGGCGGCTCTGCCGCCCACACGCCCCAGATGCCGTCGTTGGCGTGGTGCGCTGCGCCGCATTCCGCCAGGATCGCCAAGGCATCGGTATGGCCCTCATAGAGCTTGGCCAGTGCCAGGTCACAGCCGGCCACCCGTGCCAAGGTCTGCCAGCGACGCAAGGTGTTGCCTTGCCCCGGCAACGGTAGCAGGTCGAGGTGATCAGCTTGCAGCGCCTGGATCAGTTGCGGCAATTGGGTATCGAGGTTGAGCGGTAGCTGGCGTTCGCCAAAGGCGCGTAAAAGGCGGTCAAGGGTGGTCAGGTTGAAGTCCTGAACGATGCTCATGGGCGTGGCTCCCGGGTCGTGTCCAATCGCAGGGGCGTCATCATTCGAGCCCTAGCTGCTTGCGCATGCGCGCGGTGATCGACTGGCGTACCTTGCCCATGTCGGCCCAAGGGTCGTCGACCTCCGCCAGGCGCTCGCGCAGGTTGGTGATGTTCCATTGGTTGGCGGCTTTGATGTGCGCCAGTTCCTCACGCCAGATAGGTACCGATACTGGCAGCCCGTCACGGGCTCGCAGTGAATAGGCGCACGCCGTGGTAGCGCCCTTGCCATTGCGCAGGTAGTCGATGAAGATGCGTCCCACGCGATTTTTCGGCCCCGACACCGCGCTCAGGCGCTCCGGAAACAGCTTGGCCAGGTAATTGACGATGGCGTGGCTGAAGTCCTTGACTTCGTCCCAGCCGGCACGTCGGGTCAAGGGCACAACCACGTGAATACCCTTGCCACCACTGGTTTTCAGGAACACCTTCAGGCCCAGTTCATCCAGCAGGGTGAGGGCCAGTTGGGTCGCCTCCACCATCGCCTTCCAGGGCAGCGCAGGATCAGGGTCCAGGTCGAGGACAAAACGGTCCGGCTTGTCGAAATCCTTGTCCGTGGCGTTCCAGGTGTGCAGTTCCAGCGTATTCATCTGCACCGCGCCCAACAGCGTGTCCGGGCGATTGATGACCATCGCCGCCTGGCCTGCCTCGGCCTTTTCATAACTGAGCACGTTGGGTATGTGCAGCTGGCCCGCGTTTTTCTGGAAGAACAGCTCGCCACCCAGGCCGTCCGGGGCGCGCACCAATGCCACCGGGCGGTGCTTGAGCTGTGGCAGGATCCACTGGCTGATGCCAGCGTAATACTCGGCGACTTCGCGCTTGGTCACACCCGTGGTGGGGTCGATGACCCGGTCGGGGTGGGTCAGCCGCAGTTCACCCAGGTTCTCAGACGCCTTGGCCTGCTTGTTGCGGTTGGATACAGTTTTTGCGGGCATGGCGCGCTCCAGGTCAATGGCGGTGGCCGCCTTGTCATCGCGCAGGCCGTGGAACACCGAATGCCGCACGATGCCGTCACGGGTCATCTGGGCAAAGGCGACTTCAGCCAACAACTGCGGCCGCAGCCAGTGCACACCACGCGCTTCGGCTCCGGCAGGTGGCGAGGGCAGGGCAGGGCTGGCGATTTCCAAGGGCTTGAGCCGCGTGTGGATGCTGGCCAGTGTCGTGGTGTTGAAGCCGGTACCAACCTTGCCGGCATAGCGCAGCTCGCCACGCTCATTGTCGTGCAGGGCCAGCAGCAGGGCACCGAAGCCGCTGCGACTGCCTTTGGGGTCGGTGTAGCCGACGATCACGAATTCCTGGCGTTGCTTGCACTTGAGCTTGATCCAGTCTGGGCTACGGCGGCCGCTGTAAACACTGTCAGCACGCTTGCCGATCAGGCCTTCCAGCTTCAGCCGGCAGGCACTGTCGAGTAGCGATTCGACAGGTTCGTCGAAGTCGGCGGAATACTTGATGAAGTCGGAATGGTTGTGCTCAAGCAGTTGGCGCAACGTATCGCGGCGGTGCTGCAGCGGTAGCTGTCGCAGGTCCTGACCGCCCAGAAATGGCAGGTCGAACAGGTAATAGGTGATGCGTTCGTCGTGCTCGGTATCGAAGGCGTTCTGCAACGCCTGGAAGTCAGCCATGCCATTCTCATCAGCCACCACCATTTCGCCATCGAGCCAGGCCGAGTCGATACCGAGCGCGCGCAGGGCAGCCACCTGCCGGGGCATCTTGCTGCTCCAGTCATGGCCGTTGCGGGTGAACAGGCGGATGTCCTGGCCCTCGATTCGGGCCAGGATACGGTAGCCATCGAACTTGACTTCGTAGCGCCAGTCGCCGCTGGGTGGAGAATCCACCAACGTTGCCAGCTGTGGCTGTAGCTGTGCTGGCAAGGGTGCAGCCTGAACTTTGTCGGCGCGTTTACGGCTGCTGCGCGGGGCAGTGGCTTTTTTTGCAGCGGATTTGCGTGGCACCAGCGTGCGCTCGCTGAGCACGCTGTCGGGCAGGGCCTCGACAATGCTGTACTCGGTTTCGCTGCGCGCCTGGGCGTCGTGCGACTTGACCAGCATCCATTGTTCTTTCTTGCCGGCCAGGTGGGTGCGAAACAGGTTCCACACGCCGGCTAGCTTCTCGCCTTGCAGGCGGAAACGCAGCTTGCCTTTGACATAGGCTTCATGGGCATCGCCTTCAGGCTCCCAGATACCGCGGTCCCAGACGATCACATCGCCTGCACCATAGTGGCCTTCAGGGATATGGCCCTCGAAATCGGCGTAGTCCAACGGATGGTCCTCCACATGCACTGCCAGGCGGCGCACCTTGGGGTCCAGAGATGGGCCTTTGGGGATCGCCCAGCTTTTCAGGGTGCCGTCGAGCTCGAGGCGGAAGTCGTAGTGCAGGTGACTGGCGTCGTGTTTCTGGATGCAGAACTGCAGCGCATGAGCCCGCTTGCCACGTTTGCGTTCGCCGCTGGGCTCGGGTGTAGCGTTGAAGTCGCGCTTGCGCGCATATTCCTGCAAGGGCTTGGCCATGGCGGGCTCCGGGCAAATCACAGTCTCTAAGGTGGGAGGTGCCGGCCGAGGCGGTAGTTCAAAAAACTCTGAATCTTCCGTGAGCTGGCGTAGTCGACCGAATGAAGCCACCTGATGGAGAACGCACATGACCCGACCCGATGCACCTAAGCCATACACCCCCACCGAAGTCGATGACACTGAGGACCGCATGGGCAGCGTGCATGAACTGGATTTCGATGAACGCCTGGACGAACGCGAAGGGCGTGTGGGCGACGAGCGACCCGCCGCCGAGGTCGCCCGTGAGTTCCCACCCCAGCGCGTGGCACAAAGTGGCATGACCGGCGGCGAAACGCTGAGTGACAGCCTGCATGAGGACAATGTCACCTATGACGATTTGAGCCCGGACACCCTGCTGGACGAAACCGGCGCACGCGACCCCCACGAGCCGGGCGGCAGTGGCGGCCCGGCAGACCAGCGTTTGCGCCAGGTGGATGCCGACGAGATCGGTGGCGGCATTGGCCTGGACGAGGCCGAATTGGCCCGATCCGCTCCGCTGGATGGGGTGCCCTGGACCGATGAAGTGATTGACGACGAGGAGAGCAAGCCATGAACGATCAACGCTGCGCGTGTACGCACTGCTCCTGCACGGTGGATGCCAATGCCTTGCAGCGCGACGGCAAGGCCTATTGCTGCGAGGCCTGCGCCAGCGGCCACCGCAAGGGTGAGCCATGCCGGATGCAGGACTGCCATTGTGGTGATAAGCCGGGCGAGAGCGCGGTAGACAATGCGCTGGATGAAACCTTTCCAGCGAGTGATCCGATCTCGCCCTGAAGCAGATAGGCGGGCTGCCCTTGCAGGCGATCGCCCCGCCCTTTGATCTTATTCTGGGAGCGGGCTTGCGCTGGCTCCCAGCCTTTTGTACTAGTGGGTCTGCCAGACCCCGTTATTTCGCTCACAGTCGCTACGGGCCTGGCCGAGGCTCGGGGTGTCGTAATAGTAAGTGATCACCCGCGCATCCTTGGGTAACGCCGGCTTCTCGCCACCGATTGCCTTGGGATTGGCCAATGCCTCTGGGGTCAGGGGAGCGATGCAGCTGCCGACACTCCCATCGGCACACCGCGCTACTTTGCTCTTTTCGCTATTGAGCATGTCCTTGCTTTCGTTGCTGCATGACCAGTTGATCGCTTCGGCGGGCATGTTGCTGTAGCTGTAACAGGTGTGCCGCTCCACCGGCGTCACGGCGTCGCTGGAGGAGCGAGTCAGCACATTGCAAGCTTCGGCCCAGGCCTGGCCGCTGGCCAGGCTGGCAACCATCATCATCAAGGCAGGAACACGCATTTTCCACCTCCAGGGCACAAGGCCCACGTCAGGTCTGAGCAGGCTTGTCGCGCCGGCGCATGGCTTTGGCGCGCTTTTCCAGGATCAGGTAGGTCACCACTGCCAACAGCAGCGGAATCAGGTAGTACAACGTGCGGTAGCCGAGCAGGGCAGCCACCAGCGTGCCCTGGGCCATCTGCCCATGCAGCAGGGCCAGAAACACCGCTTCCAGCACGCCCAGCCCCGCAGGGATATGCGCCACCACACCGGCCACGCAACTGATCAGCAGGATGCCGAGAATCGATGGGTAGAACGCTTCGCCCGGCAGCAGCCAGAAGATCAGCAGCGCCATCAGTGCCCAGTTGCTGGCACCCAGCGCCACCTGGCACAGCGCCAGACGCAGCGAGGGCAGCGTCACCTCGTGGTCGCGCCAGCACCAGGTGCGCTTCTTGGCGAAACCACAGGCCAGCAGGTAGCCGCCCGCAATCGCCAGCAGCAGCAGGCCGATCAGGCGCAGGCCTGTAGTGCCCACCGCCCAGTTACCGGGCATCTCCACCAGGCCCAGGGCGAATACGGTGCCGGCCAGCAGCATATAGCCCATCCAGTTGGTCAACAGCCCCAAGGTGAGGATTCGTGTAATGGTCGCGGTATCCAGGCCCAGCCGGCCATAAAGGCGGTAGCGCAAGGCAACCCCGCCTACCCAGGTCGTGAAATTGAGGTTGAACGCGTAGCACACGAACGCGACGGGCAATACCTGCCGGGCAGGTAGCGTGTGGCCGGTGTAAGCCCGGGCCAACAGGTCGTAACTGGCAAACGCGAGGTAGCTGCTCAACGCGATCGCCAAGCCGATGGCAAGGATGCCAGGCTTGTAGGCCAGCAAAGACTGGCGCACTTCGTTCCAGTCCAGGTTGCGCGCCAGCAGGTACAACAGCACAGGGATCAGGATCAGAAACGCGAGTGTGAGCAGACGTTTGCCCCACGTTTGCCAGCTTTTGCGCGCCATCAGGAGTTGCCCTCGTGCAAGTTGCCATGAGGTTCGGCTTCCGGCTGCACCGAGCGCAAACGCTGCCGGTGCGCTGGGAACCAGCCCGCAATGCGCGGGAAGTGGCGGATCACGTGGAAGCACACGAAGATCAACGGTGCTCGCCACCAGTAGCCGCGAATCATGCGCTCCAAGGTGACCGGTTTGCATTGCTCGCTGGCCAGTGCCTGCAGATGCTGGTGCAGTTGCTGGTTGAAGGCCCGATCACGAATGAACAGGTTGGCCTCCAGGTTGAACGACAGGCTCAGGGGGTCGAGGTTGCTGGAGCCGACGGTGGCCCATTGGTCGTCCACCAGTGCCACCTTGCCGTGCAACGGCCGCTGGCAGTACTCATGGATCTTCACCCCGTCGCGCAGCAGGTAGTTGTACAGCAGGCGCGACAATGCGCGTACCCAGCGCATGTCGGGTTGGCCCTGCAAGATCAACTGAACCTCTACGCCACGCCGGGCCGCATTGCGCAGCTCGCGCATCAATCGGTAGCCTGGGAAGAAGTAGGCGTTGGCGACGACAATGCGTTGCCTGGCTTTACGAAACGCCTGAAGGTAGTGCGCCTCGATATCAGTGCTGCGCATGCCGTTGTCGCGCTCGATCAATACAGCACTGGTGCTTCCGGCGGGCTCGGTAACCGGGCGTACCGCACTGGGTGGCTGCAGAACAGGAGACATCAGGCGCTTACTGGCTGCATGTACCTGCGCCACTACCGGCCCAGTGACCTCCACGGCATAGTCCTGCTTGGCCATGGCACCAAAGTCGCCTAAATGGTCGGCGCTGTAGTTGATACCGCCGATGAAGGCCCGTTCACCATCAACCACCACGATCTTGCGGTGCAAACGGCGAAACAGGTTGGTGCGCATGCCCAACAAGCGCGGTTGCGGATCGAACGCATGAAAGCTTACACCCGCGTCGGTCATCGCTGAAATGAACTCAGCCGGCAGCTCGGCTGTGCCGTAGCCATCCGCCGCCACTTCCACGCGTACACCGCGCCGGGCCGCCTCGATCAACACCTGCTGCAATTGCTTGCCCACCTTGTCGTCGAAGATGATAAAGGTTTCCAGCAATATTTCTTCCCGCGCCTGGGCCATGGCCTCGAATACGCGGGGGTAGTACTGCTCGCCATTGATCAGCAACTGCACGCCATTGCCGTCTACCCAGGGTCGGTTCACAGGTTGATCTCCGCAGCCAGTGGTACGTGGTCGGACAGATGCGACCACGGGTATTTGGACAACACCTGGGCAGCGCCCGGCACCGCGTTTCGCAAGTAGATGCGGTCCAGGCGCAACAACGGCAGGCGCGCGGGAAAACTGCGCGCCGGAGTGCCGAAGACTTCTGTCAGGTGTTCGCTGAGCACCGCGTCCGCCTTCAGCCGCCAGTCGTTGAAATCGCCGGCGATGATGACCGGCGCGTTGGGCGGCAGGCTGGCCAGCAGGTCCAGCATCAGCTTCACCTGGCGCTGCCGGTGTGCTTCGCGCAGGCCCAGGTGTACGCATACCGCATGCACCTCGTCATGGCCCGGCACCTCCAACTGGCAATGCAGCAGGCCACGTTGTTCATTGCCCTGCACCGACACATCCAGGTTGTTGAAGCGGCTGATGGGGAATTTCGACAACAGCGCGTTGCCGTGGTCGCCATGGGGATACACCGCATTGCGGCCATAGGCGAACTGCGGCCACATGCTGTCGGCCAGAAACTCGTACTGCGGTGTTTCGGGCCAGGCAGGGTGGCGCAAGGCGTGCTGCTGGTGACTGCCGTGCACCTCTTGCAAAAACACCAGGTCGGCGCCGGTGGCCCGTACGGCCTCGCGCAACTCGGGCAAGATGAAGCGCCGGTTGAAGAAGGTGAAGCCTTTGTGCACGTTCAGCGTCAACACATTGAGCCGGCGTACAGCGGTCACCTTGTCGATGATGCCGCGTGGGGCGGGCAGGGGCTTGTTCACAAGGCCACCTCCGGCACCACGCCTGGCTCGGTCATCAACTCATGGTCCAACGACAGCTTTTGCAGCAAGCGCCTGGCGTCGTATGGCGCGTGAACCTTCTGGTCGTTGTCGAAATAGCAGTACACATCCCGTGCGGCACGCCGAGGCGGCGGCCCCGGCACGACCAGGCGGGCATCGTCCGCCTGGTTACCTTCGCTCCATAGCTGGATACGCTGCTTCCAACGCCGCAGCGCGCGTGCGGTATATCCGCTGCTGTACAGCTCCACATCCCCGTGCAGGCGCATGTAGACGAAGTCGGCGGTCACGTCTTCGACACAGGGCCATTTGCCTGCGCTGTCGGCGACTACCAGCGCTACGCGATGCTTGCGTAAGAGCTTGATGAAGGCTTCGCAGAGGAAACTCTCGTGGCGGATTTCCACGGCGTGACGCAAGCGAGCATCGCCTTTGATGGCAAGGCTGCCATTACCCTTCAGGCGCTCGGCGCAGCCTTGGGCGCGTTCAAGGGCCGCTTTGCGGGTGTGTGGCAGCAGCGCCAGAAACCGGGAAAAACGGTCTTCATCGAACTTCATGTTGGGGGGGAACTGCCACAGGAACGGCCCGAGCTTTTCGCCCAACAACAGCGGCCCGGAGGCGAAAAAATTGGCCATTGGCTCTTCGATGTCCTTCAGCCGCCGGACATGGGTGATATAGCGCGGCCCCTTGACCGCGAACACGAAGCCGTCCGGCGTTTCTTCACGCCAGCCCAGATACCGCTGGGGCGTTTGCAGGCTGTAGAACGAGCCATTGATCTCGATGCTGTTCACCGCCCGTGAAGCGAATGCCAGTTCATCGTCCTGCTTCAGGCCTTTGGGGTAGAAGTCCTTGCGCCAGGGGCCATAGCGCCACCCGGAGATACCGATGCGAATATCGCTCACGCTGCCGTCCTCACTGCCGGTTCCTTGTTCGGTCGCTCTGAAAGTGCGACCGGCAAAGGCCGGCGAGGGTTCACAACGCTTGACCAACGGAAATGCTGACGCCGAGTTGAACTTTGCGGCAGCTGGCGTCTCCACCGCATACCCGTTTCCTGGCAGGGTGCCCGGATGACATTCGAGCCTTTCTCCCACTGCCAGATGGCCGGGCTGGGCAACGATGTGCAAAAGCACAAGCAATGACCTGCCACCCGCGGAGGCAAGCATGGCCAGACATATCATCCACTTCACCGGGCCGATCAATTCGTCTACCTGCGGCAACCTGATCACGACCTGCTCACGGGCATTGCAACAGGGTGCCGAGCTTCTGCAACTGAACATCGCCACCATGGGCGGCGAATGCAGCTATGGCTTTACCCTGTACAACTTTCTCCGGGGGTTACCCGTGGAGGTGCATACCCACAACCTGGGTACGGTGGAATCCATGGGCAATATCCTCTTCCTTGCCGGAGAGCGACGCACGGCTTGCAGTTTCAGCAAGTTTCTTTTCCACCCGTTTCATTGGACCTTGCATGGTTCGGTGGACCATTCGCGGATGTCCGAGTATGCGATGAGCCTGGATTACGACCTGCGCCTGTATGCGCAGATCGTGGCCGAGCGCACGAAAGGCGCGGCCGAGGTCCTGGATGTACCGCGCTATCTAATGGCTTATCCAAGGATACTGGCGCCGCGGGAGGCGCTGGAAAACGGAATGATCCATGCAATCGACGAGATGCCGATCGCGTCAGATGCCGTTCAGTGGAGTGTGCACGCCTAGCTTACCGAACGGACGCCGCCGTGCCCGCGTCACAAGCCAGCAAGGAGCGGATCAGGGCCTTGATCTCGCCCTTCACCACAGCCACCTGATCCAGGTGGGCAAAGCGGCAGTCGGCAATTTCGTGCCGGGCCTTGGGCTGCGGTGCTTCGGCAAACTCCGCTGCGAACACGTAATGCACACGCTCTGACGTTTCGTGGCGCATCAACAACACCAGCGATTCAGCCTGTAGCCCAGTCTCTTCCAGCAACTCCCGCTGCGCGGCCTGCATCGGCGTCTCGCCGGGTTCGATCTTGCCGCCTGGAAGGGTCCAGGGCGCCTTCGGCTTTCTCACCCACAACCACTTGTGGCGCTGCTTGCCATGCCGGCAAATGATGGTGGCGCGATGCTTGACTGGTTTCATTCCGGCTCCTGGGCGATTCCTTTATTGCATGAAGTTTCGGCCCTGGCTGGCAATAAACGTTGCGTTGAAGCTGACGAACGGTCACTTCCATTACGCAAACAGCCTGCCTGCATGTTTTTAGTGCCACCGGTCAGCTGACTGTAAAACCATTGAGCACAGCGACCGATCGGGGGCTCGGAAGCTAGGCATGGCATCGATTGATGTGATCAGCCAATCCATCGCAAGGAGAAACGACATGGCGCAGGACCAAGAGCGAACCCGCCAGCGCGGCGGCACCAAGGAAACCAACCCAGGTAACTTTGCCAATGACCGCGAGAGGGCATCGCGCGCTGGCCACAAGGGTGGCCAGGCATCTGGCGGCAACTTTGCCAACGACCGCCAACGGGCATCGGAAGCCGGACGCAAGGGGGGGCGCAACAGCCACGGCGCAGGCCGCAGCCAGTGAGAGGGAGCTTTCGCTGAACGCCAGCTCCCCATAGGTGCCCAGCAGCGATTTCGGGGTAACCGCCCCGGAATCGCGCCATGACATTTTGTTGGACAAAATTTTGAATCTTCTGGCCACCGCCCGATCAATCAAAATGTCATCCATGGAGAAGAGGAGGCCCCCTGCGATGCCTAGTCCACAGCTGTACATAATCGATTACAAACTGCATGACCAGCCGCGCAGTTTCATCATTCGTCTGGAACGCCTGGACAATGCCGAGGCTTGGCATTGGGCAAGTTGTGATGCGGGCATCGGCATCATTCCCAAGTTCGGTCGCGAGAAAATCAGGAAGGTCAGTCGGCCGATGGCCGAGCGTTACGGCATTACCGCCGTGAGCTGGCGGATTTCGGGAAGCAAACCCAACCAGTCGGTGGGCGATCCGGCAGCGATGGTTTAATAGCTCGCCTGCAACCGGTAAAAGAAACTGCAGGAACGGACGTGCCCGCTCCTGCAGGATACGCTGATACTCACCGTGTCAGGCGCCAGACTCAGGGTCGCTGGCCGGGACGCCGGGCCGGTTTTCCTCATCATCAGTCACATTGGGGTCGGTATCCGGGTCGTCTGCCCGATCATTGCGTCGATCCGGCTCCAGCTCCGGCCAGTCATCTTCAACATTGCCGCCACCCACTCGCAGTCGGGAATCCATTGCGCAGTCCTCGTTGATGGTCCTCATGAATTGAGAGCTACAGGTGTACGCCAGAGGTTCACTGAGCATTGGCAGTCGCTGACCAACGGTTTAGATGCCTGCATGCTTCACTGCAGCCACGTACGTGTACTGATCCCAAGTGCCTTGAACCGCTACCGACCTCTTCGCGGGTGAACCCGCTCCTACAAGGGCGCTGTGCCGATCAGAGGCGGCGTGCCCGATAAGAGGCCAGTAGCTTCAACCCATCATGCTGGCTTTTTCAGCACCAAGGTCAGGATGTCATAGCTGGCCACTAGCTCACCCAGCTGATTGGTCACCTCCACATCCCACGCCACCACCCCCTGCGGCTGCCCCAGCGGGCTGGTCTTGCCCTGGTCGATCTTGCGCTTGCAGGTCAGCCGCGCCTGGATGGTATCGCCAATGCCCACCGGGTTGATGAACCGCAGGGTGTCCAGCCCATAGTTGGCCAGCACCGGTCCGGCACCGGGCGACACGAACAGCCCGGCCGCTGCCGACAGTACGAAGTAACCGTGAGCAATGCGTTTACCGAACTGCGACGCCTTGGCGGCGATTTCGTCGAAGTGCATGTAGAAATGGTCGCCTGACAGGCAGCCGAAATTGACCAGGTCAGCTTCTGTCACGGTGCGGCGATGGGTGAGCAGCGACTCGCCGATACGCAGCTGCTCGAAGTAGCGACGGAACGGGTGCACGTCGGTTTCGATCACTTCGCCGCCGCGCACGTACTCGCCGGTGACCGCCGTGAGCATGCTCGGCGAGCCTTGCACGGCGGCGCGCTGCAGGTAGTGCTTGACCGCACGCAGGCCACCCAGCTCTTCACCACCACCGGCGCGGCCCGGGCCACCGTGCTTGAGCTGCGGCAGCGGCGAGCCGTGCCCAGTGGACTCCTTGGCAGCCTGGCTATCGAGCACCAGCAGTCGGCCATGCCAGGCAGCCGCCACCGGGATAGCCTTGGCGGCCACGCTGCGGTCGGCGGTGACCAGGGTCGCCACCAGGCTGCCTTTGCCACGGGCAGCCAGTGCCAAGGCTTCGTCGAGGTCGTCATAGGCCATCAGCGTACTGACCGGGCCGAACGCTTCGATATCGTGGGCGCCGCCCTCGGCATGTGGGTCGCGGGCCTGCAACAAGGTTGGCGCAAAGAACGCGCCTTCAGCCACGCCTTCGCCACGCGGGGCAAAGCCATCGCTGGCGCCGAACAGCTGATCACAACTCTGCAGCAGGCTGCGCACCCGCTCGCCAACGTCGCGCTGCTGGTCATGGGAGGCCAGGGCCCCCATGCGCACACCTTCAAGCGACGGGTCGCCAACCACGACCTTGCTCAGGCGCTCGCGCAGGCGCGTGGCAACGGCATCCAGGTGCCTGGCCGGGACGATCGCGCGGCGGATGGCGGTACACTTCTGCCCGGCTTTAGTGGTCATTTCACGCACCACTTCCTTGATGTACAGGTCAAACTCTTCGCTGTCCGGTGTCACGTCCGGGCCGAGGATGGCGCAGTTGAGCGAGTCGGCCTCGGCAGTGAACGGCACCGAGTTGCGAATCAGGTTGGGCGTCACGCGCAATTTGGCAGCGGTATCGGCGGACCCGGTGAAGGTCACCACGTCCTGCCCCTGCAGGCGGTCGAGCAGGTCGCCGGTGCTGCCGATAACAAGCTGCAGGCTGCCTTCGGGCAGCAGGCCGGAGGCATTCATCAGGCGTACCACGGCCTCGGTCAAATAGCTGGTCGAGGTCGCCGGCTTGACGATGCAGGGCATACCGGCCAGGAACGTCGGGGCAAACTTTTCCAGCATGCCCCAGATAGGGAAGTTGAACGCGTTGATGTGCACCGCAACGCCTGCCCGTGGCACCAGGATGTGACTACCGGCGAAATGGCCTTGTTTGCCCAGCGGTATGGCAGGCCCTTCGTGCACCAGGTTACCCGACGGCAGCTCGCGGCTGCCGATGCCGGCATAGGAGAACAGCGTGGCGTTGCCGCCTTCGATGTCGATCCAGCTGTCGGCCCGGGTGGCGCCGCTGTGGTGCGACAGGGCGTAGAGCTGCTCCTTGTGCTCGGCCAGGTACAGGGCCAGGGCTTTGAGGCGGTGGGCACGTTGTTGGAAATCCATGCCCATCAGCGAGGCAATACCGCGTGCACGCGCGTAGTCCACAGCTTCGGCGAAGTCCGGGCGCTCTTCATGGCTGTAGGCCAGGACGTGGCCGTCGAGGGCGCTGCGCAGGGCCTGGGCGCCGTGCTGGCCGAGCCAACGGCCGGCGATGAAACTTTGCAGAGTAGGGGCGGCAGACATGCTGTTCTCCATGCTGTTCAAAATGTGAGGGGCGCTGTTACCACAGCGCCAGGGTGTAGCCGATGATCAGGCGGTTTTCGTCCACGGCGTTGGTCAGGCCGTTGCCGGAGCGGAAGGTGACATTGCGCCAGCGCAGGCTGACGTCCTTGAACGGGCCACTCTGGATGACATACGTGATGTCGGTGTCGCGCTCGCGCTCACGGCCATTGGTCACGGTGGCAGTTTCCGCGTGGCGACCGTCGGTGTAGCGGGTCATGAAACTCAGGCCTGGGATGCCCACGGCAACGAAGTCGTAGTCGTAACGCACTTGCCAAGCGTCCAGCCCGGCGCGGGTGAAGGTGTTGTAGGTGACCAGGTTGACGGTGAACGGGTCGCCGCCGTTGACGAACGGGAAGGCGCTGTCACCGGACATCTGCTGCCAGGTGGCGGTGAACTTGTGCGCCCGCACGCCCAGGGTGAACATGGCGTTGAAGTTACGGTTGTCGATGTTGCCGGCACGCTCGGCACCGTCGTTGCGGCTGTCGAAGTAGCGCAGGTCACTGCGCAGGCTCAGTCCTTCTGCCAGTGGGCGGGTGTCGATCAGACCGACGAACTGCTGACGGTAGATGTCCTGGAGCTTGGCGTAGTAATAGCTGACCGTGGTTTGCGGGGTGATGGCGTAGCTGCCACCACCAAAGTCCAGGTGGTCACTGCTGGCAGCGCCATAGCCGATGTCGTCGCGGCCAGACGAATCCCGCAGGTTGGCCTTGGTCAGGCGTCCGGCATTGAAGGTGAGGCCATCGAGGTCCTGACTGGTGAGCAGGCCACCCTGGAAGGTGGACGCCAGCAGGCGGGTGTCGTTGTACACCACCACCGGCAGGATCGGCTGCAAGGTGCCCAGCCGCAAGGTGCTCTTGGACACGCGTACCTTGCCGGTCAGGCCTAGCTCGCTGTAGTCATCGACCGGTTCGTGGCTGTTCGGGCCAAAAGGCAGCAGGCCGGTGTTGCGGCGGTCGCGGCTGGAGTCGAGCTTGATGCCCAACTGGCCCAGCGCGTCCACGCCAAAGCCGACCGGGCCCTCGGTAAAGCCCGACTCCAGCTTGGCGGTAAAGCCTTGGCCCCATTCCTCGGCCTTGGCCTGCGGGGCGTTGCTCTGGCGAAAATCACGGTTGATGTAGTGGTTGCGCAGCTCCAGGCGTGCATGGCTGTCGCCGATGAAGTCGGCCAGCGCGGGCATCGGCAGGGCGAAGGTGGCCAGCCAGGCGGCTGACAGGAAGTGTGTGCGGTTCATTGTTGTTGTTTTACCCGACATGTCTGTTCGTCCTTGAAGTCAGTGTTTGCTGGCGCCAGCCGCACCGATACCGGTCATGGAGCGGATGAACTGGCCCAGGTAGCGACCACGCTCTTCAACGGCACGTTCGGAGCTGTCGGTAACCGAGAACACCCAGGCACTGAGGAAGGCCAGGCTCATGGAGAACAGCGCAGGGTTGCTGTAGGGGAACAGCGCCGTTTCGTTGTGCAGCACGTTGACCCACACCGCCGGGCCCAGTACTACCAACAGCACCGCCGAGACCAGCCCGGCCATGCTGCCGCACACCGCGCCGCGGGTGGTCAGGCCTTTCCAGAACATGGAAAGGAGCAGCACCGGGAAGTTGACCGAAGCGGCCACCGCCAGCACCAGGCCGGAAAGGAAGGCAATGTTCTGCGACTCGAACATCAGGCCCAGGATCACCGCCAGCAGGCCGATGAGCAACGTGGCAATGCGTGACACGCGCATTTCCTCTTGCTCGGTAGCCTTGCCTTTGCGCATTACGCAGGCATACAGGTCGTGGGACACGGCCGATGCCCCGGACAGCGCCAGGCCGGCGACCACAGCCAGAATGGTGGCGAAGGCGACGGCAGAGATGAAGCCCAGGAACAGGTTGCCACCCACGGCCTGGGCCAGGTGCACGGCGACCATGTTGCCGCCACCGATGATGGCGCCGGTGGCGTCGCGGTAGGACGGCTCGGTGCCGACCATGACGATGGCGCCAAAGCCGACAACGATCAGCAGCAGGTAGAAGTAACCAATGAAACCGGTGGCATAGAACACGCTCTTGCGTGCTTCCTTGGCATCACTGACAGTGAAAAAGCGCATCAGGATATGCGGCAGGCCAGCGGTGCCGAACATCATGCCCAAACCGAGGGAAATGGCGTCCACCGGGTTGGATAACAAGCCGCCTGGGGCCATGATCGCCTGGCCCTTGGCATGCACGGCCACCGCACTGGCAAACATGGCCTCGGTGCTGAAGCCGAAGTGCTTGAGCACCATGAAGGCCATGAAGCTGGTGCCAGAGAGCAGCATTACCGCCTTGATGATCTGCACCCAGGTGGTGGCGAGCATGCCACCGAAGGTGACATAGGCAACCATCAGCACACCGACCAGCATGACCGCGTAGAGGTAGTTGATGCCGAACAGCAGCTCGATCAGCTTGCCGGCGCCGACCATTTGCGCCACCAGGTACATCAGCGCCACCACCAGGGTGCCGAAAGCCGAGGTCAAGCGCACCGGGGTTTGCGCCAGCCGGTAGCTGACCACGTCGGCGAAGGTGTACTTGCCTAGGTTACGCAGGCGCTCGGCAATCAGGAACAGGATGATCGGCCAGCCCGCCAGGACACCGAGGGCATACAACAGGCCGTCGTAGCCGTTCATGAACATCATCGCGGAAATGCCCAGGAACGAAGCGGCACTGATCATGTCGCCAGCGATCGCCAGGCCGTTCTGCATACCGGTCAAGCCGCCGCCGGCGGTGTAGAAGTCACTGGCCGAGCGGGTGCGCAGGGCAGCCCAGCGGGTGACCAGCAGGGTGAAGCAGACAAACACCATGAACATCGAAATGGCGGTCCAGTTCATTGTGCGCACTCCTGCTTGACCTTGTCGTTGAGCGGGTCGAGCACGTTGTTGGCGCGGTGCACATAGATGCCGGTCAGGGCAAAGGACAGCAGCACCATCAACACGCCCACCAGCATGCCGACAGTGGTCACGCCGCCGCTGAGGGACTGGCCGAGGGTGCTGGGCGAAAACGCAACCAGCAGGACAAAGCCGTAGTAGACCACCAGCATGGCCAGGGTCAGGCTGCCGTTGAGGCGGCGCTTGCGCCGCACCAGGTGCTGGAAGTCGGGGTGGTTGGCGATGCTTTCTATGCGTTCGGGTGTCATGGCAAGCGATCTCTTGGTGTTGTAATTGTTGTGTTGAGGTCACGCGGGGTATTGCGTTGTTGCTTAGGCCCTCTTCGCAGGTAAGGATGCTGCCCTAAGGCCCTGCGCAGGCCCTGTAGGAGCGGGTTTACCCGCGAAGCAGTCGACTCGGTCTACAACTGGTCGAAGTCAAGCACCACCCTGTCGCTCACCGGGTAGGTCTGGCACGACAGCACATACCCGGCCGCCACTTCGTAATCTTCGAGGGCATGGTTGCTGTCCATCTCCACTTCGCCCTCGATCACCCGGCACTTGCAGGTGGAGCACACGCCGGCCTTGCACGAGTAGGGCAGCTCGGCGCCAATGGCGTTACCGGCGTGCAGCACGTTCTGGGTGTTGCGCGGCAGGTCGAAGCTCAGTGCCCGGCCGTCGCTGATCACGGTGATATGGCTAAGCGCCGAATCCACCTGACGTGCCGCCTCACGGGCTTCGCGGCGGGCCTCGCTGCCGGCGGCAGCGAACAGCTCGAAGTGAATGCGTTCCTTGGCCATGCCGTTGGCCTGCAGGCTGTCACGCACGGTCTCGGTCATCGCCTGCGGGCCGCAGATGAACGCCGCGTCCAGGCCGGCAACGTCCAGCCAGCGCGAAAACAGCTGGCCGCATTTGTCGGCGTCGATGCGGCCGTTGTACAGGTCAACATCCTGCTGTTCGCGGCTGAACACGAAAATCAGGTTCAAGCGGTCGAGGTAACGGTTTTTCAGGTCTTCGAGCTTGTCGCGGAACAGCGCCCCCGAACTGGAGCGGTTGCCGTACAGCAAGGTGAAACGGCTGTGCGGCTCGCTGGCCAGCGTAGTGGCGATGATCGACAGTATCGGGGTGATGCCGCTGCCGGCGGCCACCCCCAGATAGTTGCCCTGGCGAGCCGGGTCCAGCGGCACGAAGAAGCTGCCCGATGGCGGCATTACTTCCAGCTGCTGGCCTTCCTTGAGCACTTCATTGGCAAACGCCGAGAAGCGCCCGCCCGGTACGCGCTTGACGGCCACGCGCAGTTCGCCGTCCTGTACGGCGCTGCAGATGGAGTAGGAGCGGCGGACTTCTTCGTTATCCAGCTGGGTGCGCATGACCAGGTACTGGCCCTGAGTGAAGCGGAACTGGTCCTGCAGGTGCTCGGGCACATCGAAGGCAATCGATACCGCATCACGGGTCTCATTGCGCACTTGCTTGATGGTCAGGCTGTGAAACTGGCTCATGGTGGTCTCCACGGCTCAAATGCATTTGAAATAGTCGAATGGCTCCAGGCACTCGCGGCAGCGGTACAGCGCCTTGCAGGCCGTGGAGCCGAACTGGCTGAGCAATTCGGTATGGGCGCTGCCGCATTGCGGGCAGCACACCTGGGGGGCTTCGCCGAGCAGGCTGCGCTTGCTGGCACTGCCTTGCGGCGGCGCAATGCCATAAGCGCGCAGGCGCTCGCGGCCCAGTTCGCTGATCCAGTCAGTGCTCCAGGCCGGGGTCAGCCGGCGCTCTAGCTCTGGCGCGGTGAAACCGGCCTGTTCCAGCGCCTGGCGGATATCCCCTTCGATGACTTCGGTGGCCGGGCAGCCAGAGTAGGTCGGGGTGACCACCAGGTGCAGGTGGCCGGCGCGCCAATCGACATCGCGCACGATCCCCAGGTCGACCACGCTGACCACCGGCACTTCAGGGTCCATGACCTGGCCCAATACCGCCCAGGCGCGAGCCAGGTCGTCGCCTTGCTGTGCCCGCGCGCCGCGGTCGCCGGCAATCAGTTCACCAGGTTGCATCGGGGTAGGCCCTTGGCAGGAACTGCATTTCGGCCAGCAGCAGGCCCAGATGCTCGGTGTGCAGGCCTTTGCGGCCATCCAGGTAGAAGTGGCTGGCGGCCTTGGGCAGCGGCAGTTCGACCGAAGCAAACGTCGCGGTGACCTGCTTCAGCCAGGTGGCGCCGACGGTAGCTGGATCGGCGCCGATACCGCATTCGGCCAGACGGACTTCGTTGTCGCTGCCAGCGGTGAGTTCAACGGTGAAGCGCCACAGTGTCGGGATAGCGGCGAGCATGCGCTGGCGGCTGGCATCGGTACCACCGCCCAGGCGTTGTACCCATTCGCTGGACCGGCGCAGGTGGTAGGTGACTTCTTTCAGGGCCTTGGCGGCAATACCGGCAATTCGCGCGTCGCTGGACTCGACCAGCCCCTGCAGCACAGCGAAGTGCCACGCGTCGTAAAGGAACTGCTTGGTCATGGTCACGGCAAAATCACCGTTGGGTTGCTCGACCAGCAGCAGGTTGCGGTAGGCGCGCTCGTCACGGCGGAACGCCAGGGCATCGGCATCTCGGCCATCGTCGAGCAGCTCGGCGGCATACTCCAGCCAGTTGCGAGCCTGGCCGACCAGATCGAGGCCGACGTTCATCAGGGCCAGCTCTTCCTCGATGGCCGGGGCGCGGCCACACCATTCACAGAGGCGCTGGCCCTGGACCAGGGCGCTGTCGCCGAGCAACAGCAGATAGGGGATAAGGGCTTCTTTATGCATGGCCCACCTCACATGTGTCCGACTTCGTCGGGCAGCTCGTAGAAGCTGGCATGGCGATAGACCTTGTCGTCCGAGGGGGCGAACAGCGGGTCTTTCTCGTCGGGGGAGGAGGCGGTGATCAGCGCCGAAGGCACCACCCACAGGCTCACACCTTCGCTACGGCGGGTGTAGAGCTCGCGGGCGTTCTCGATGGCCATGGCGGCATCGGCGGCGTGCACGCTGCCGACATGCTTGTGGTTAAGGCCGTGCTTGCTGCGCACGAACACTTCGTAGAGGGTCCAGACAGACATTTTCGATCTCCGCATCAATCGCCGCTCAGGCGGCGTTCTTGTTCTGTTGCTTGCGCGCATAGGCCACAGCGGCCTCGCGTACCCAGGCGCCATCCTCGATGGCCTTGCGCCGGGTGGCGACACGTTCCAGGTTGCACGGGCCATTGCCCTTGATCACTTCGTAGAACTCGTCCCACTGGATTTCGCCAAAGTCGTAGTGGCCGCGCTCGGCGTTCCACTTCAGCTCAGGGTCAGGCGCAGTGCAGCCAAGCAGTTCCAGCTGCGGCACGGTCTGGTCGATGAAGCGCTGGCGCAGTTCGTCGTTGGTCTGGCGCTTGATCTTCCAGGCCATCGACTGGGCGCTGTTGGGCGAGTGTTCATCGCTCGGGCCGAACATCATCAGCGCCGGCCACCACAGGCGGTTGATGGCGTCCTGAACCATGTCGCGCTGGGCTTGGGTGCCCTGGCGCATCATGGTCAGGAGCATTTCGTAGCCCTGGCGCTGGTGGAAGCTCTCTTCCTTGCAGATACGGATCATCGCGCGGGAGTAGGGGCCGTAAGAGGTGCGCTGCAGCACCACCTGATTGACGATGGCGGCGCCATCCACCAGCCAGCCCACAGCGCCCATGTCGGCCCAGCTGAGGGTGGGGTAGTTGAAGATGCTCGAGTACTTGGCCTTGCCGCTGTGCAGTTTGTCGATCTCTTCGTCGCGGTCAGCCCCCAGGGTTTCCATGGCACTGTACAGGTACAGGCCGTGACCGGCTTCGTCCTGAATCTTGGCCATCAGCTGCAGTTTGCGCTTGAGGCTGGGGGCACGGGTGACCCAGTTGCCTTCGGGCAGCATGCCGACGATTTCCGAGTGGGCGTGCTGGGAGATCTGCCGGATGAGGGTCTGGCGGTAGGCCTCGGGCATCCAGTTCTTGGCTTCGATCTTGATTTCGGCGTCGATCTTTTCCTGGAAGTTGCGTTCCTCGGGGGACATTTCTTCCAGCGTCTTGACGCGCTTGACTCCGGTTTCCACTAGCTGTGCGTACATGTGCTGCGACTCCTGCTAAGGCATGAGTCATTTGTAAGCGATACAAAACACAACGTCAAACACATTTATGTGTATCAAGTAAGATTTGTGTATCGCATTGCCGGCCAAGGGGCTGTTGCAGCCCACTCTCGGCACAAGGCTGCGCCTGCATCAGCGCGTGCCCGAGGGAACGCAGGCAAAAAAAAGGCCCCGGGCAATGCCGGGGCCGAAATGGCAGCCGATTGGGTCAGCTGGCCAACCGTTTGTCGAACACATGGCACGCCTTGCCCTCGGAGCGCTTGAGCGTGCCGCAGGGTTGCAGGTGCACCTGGGTGCTGATGCCGATGTAAGTCTTGATCTGTTTGGTCAACTCCCCGACAACCAACCTGCGCTGGCCTTCGTCAAGGTGCTGGCACTCTGCGCGCAGTTCCACATGCACTTGGACACTGTCCAGGTTTCCATTGCGATACAGATGGATCTCATACAGCTCTGAAAGCTGTTTTATTTTTAGGACCTGTTCCTCGATCTGGGTCGGGAACACGTTGACCCCGCGAATGATCAGCATGTCGTCACTGCGGCCGGTGATCTTGCCGATCCGCCGCATTGGCCGAGCGGTGCCGGGCAGCAGCCGGGTGAGGTCGCGGGTGCGGTAGCGCACCATCGGCAATGCCTCTTTGCTCAGCGAGGTGAATACCAGCTCGCCCAGCTGGCCATCCGGCAGTACCTCGCCGGTGGCAGGGTCGATGATCTCGGGATAGAAGTGGTCTTCCCAGATGGTCGGGCCGTCTTTGGTCTCGATGCACTCCATCGCCACGCCGGGGCCCATGATCTCCGACAGGCCATAGATATCGAGGGCATTGATGCCCAGACGCTGCTCAATTGAACGGCGCAGCTCGTCGGTCCACGGCTCGGCACCAAAAATGCCCAGGCGCAGCTTGAGGTGGTGGGGGTCGATGCCCTGG
This sequence comes from Pseudomonas sp. FW305-E2, assembly GCF_058782925.1. Lineage (NCBI taxonomy): Bacteria > Pseudomonadati > Pseudomonadota > Gammaproteobacteria > Pseudomonadales > Pseudomonadaceae > Pseudomonas > Pseudomonas sp. FW305-E2. Next base: position 80,994 of record NZ_JBYSYE010000017.1, read on the forward strand.
CGCTCGATTTCATCAGCCAGGTTGAGCATGTAGGACGGGGTGACCATGATGATGTCGGGCTGGAAGTCGCGAATCAGCTGCACCTGCTTTTCGGTCTGGCCACCGGACATGGGGATCACGGTGCAGCCCAGGCGCTCGGCGCCGTAGTGCGCGCCGAGCCCGCCGGTGAACAGCCCGTAGCCGTAGGACACATGCACCTTGTCACCTTTGCGCCCGCCGGCCGCACGAATCGAACGGGCAACCACATTGGCCCAGGTGTCGATATCGTTCTGGGTGTAGCCGACCACCGTCGGCTTGCCGGTGGTGCCACTGGAGGCATGCAGGCGCACCACTTCTTCCTGGGGCACGGCGAACATGCCGTAGGGGTAGTTGTCGCGCAGGTCGTTCTTGCCGGTGAAGGGGAACTTCGCCAGGTCTTCCAGGCACTTGAGGTCATCGGGGTGGGCGCCGCACTCGGCAAAGCGTTGGCGGTACAGCGGCACATTGTCGTAGGCGTGCTTCAGGCTCCAACGCAGACGCTCCAGCTGGTGCTGGCGCAGGGCGTCGACGCTGGCGGTTTCCATCGGGTCCAGCAGGGCACGATCGGCATCATGGTACATGTTCATGGCTTCACTCGAATTGTTCTTGTACGCCGCGCGCCAGCGGTTGCAGGCCACGCGGTGAGTGTCATAGAGGCAGCATATACGGCTGCGTTCAGTTCGGTAACAAGCGCAGGGCCCGAACCGCTCAGAGGCGCTCGATGATCATGGCGATGCCTTGACCTACACCGATGCACATGGTGCACAGGGCGTAGCGGCCGGCCGTTTCTTCAAGCTCGTGCAAGGCAGTGGTCACCAATCGAGCACCGCTCATGCCCAGTGGATGGCCCAGGGCGATGGCGCCGCCGTTGCGGTTGACTCGCGGGTCGTCGTCGGCCAGGCCCAGCTCGCGCAACACGGCCAGCCCTTGGGCGGCAAAGGCCTCATTGAGTTCGATGACATCCAGGTCAGCCAGTGCCAGGCCGGTGAGCGCCAGCACCTTGCGGGTCGCAGGCACCGGACCAATGCCCATCAGCCTGGGCTCAACCCCGGCCACCGCCATGCCGACGATGCGACCGCGGGCCTTCAGCCCATGGCGGCGGGCCGCGGCGCTGCTGGCCAGCAGCAGGGCGCAAGCGCCGTCATTCACGCCGGAGGCATTACCCGCCGTTACGCTGCCGCCTTCACGAAACGGCGTCCCGAGCCGAGCCAGCTGCTCCAGGGTCGTGTCGCCGCGCGGGTGCTCGTCATGCTCGACCACTTTGGCTGGGCCTTTGCGTTGCGGGATTTCGACCGGCACGATTTCCCGCGCCAGGCGGCCGCGGGCCTGAGCTGCTGCGGCTTTGTGCTGGCTGCGCAGGGCAAAGGCATCCTGGTCGGCGCGCGAGATGCCGAACTGTTCGGCCACGTTTTCAGCCGTTTCCGGCATCGAATCGATGCCGTAGGCGGCCTTCATCAGCGGGTTGACGAAACGCCAGCCGATGGTGGTGTCGAACAGCTCGGCCGCACGCCCGAATGCCTGTTCCGACTTACCCATCACAAACGGCGCACGCGACATGGATTCCACACCACCGGCCAGCATGAGCCCCGCTTCACCACAGCGCAGGGCACGTGCCGCATTGCCGATGGCATCCAGGCCGGAACCGCACAGGCGGTTGATCGTGGTCCCTGGTACTTCGAGTGGCAGCCCGGCCAGCAGGCTCGCCATGTGGGCCACGTTGCGGTTGTCCTCGCCGGCCTGGTTGGCGCAGCCGAAGATGACGTCATCAATGGCTTTCCAGTCCAGTTCGGGGTGGCGCTGGATCAAGGCTTTGAGCGGGATGGCCGCCAGGTCGTCGGCGCGCACACTGCTCAGGGCCCCGGCATAGCGGCCAATGGGGGTACGCACGGCGTCGATGATCAAGGCATCGGCGTGGGTCGGTTCATTCATCTTGCGTCTCCTGCGCCAGCACGGTGCCGCGCACTTTGTAGGATTTGCCATGGAACATCGCCACCAGCTCACCACGCTGGTTGTCGATACGCACGTCGTACAGGCCGGTGCGGCCTTTGCGGCTGACTTCGCTGGCGTGGGCGGTGAGCACGTCATCGCGCAGCGCCGGGGCCAGGTAGTCGATGGTGCAGCCCAGCGCCACCGTGGCCTGGTCGTAGCTATTGCAGGCGAAGGCGAACGCCGAATCGGCCAACGCGAACAGGAAACCGCCATGGCAGGTGCCATGCCCCTGGATCATGTCGGCACGTACCGCCATGCGCAAGCTGGCCCGGCCTGGGCCAGCATCCAGCAGGCTGATGCCCAGGCCCTGAGTGGCCGGGTCGCGGGCGTACATGGCGTCGGCACAGGCTTGTGCCAGTTCCACTTCAGTCATGCAGGGTGCCTCCTTTGGCTTCGCAGCGACGTAACAGCAGGGAAGGGCGGTAGCGGCTTTCGCCGTAGCTGCGCTGCAGGTTGTCGAGCACGCGCAGGGTATGGGCAATACCGATGTTCGCCGCCCAGGCCAGCGGGCCGCACGGGTAATTGACGCCGGCGCGCATGGCCAGGTCGATGTCGGCGGCGCTGCCGACGCCCTGAAGCACCGCATCGGCGGCCTCGTTGGCGAGCATTGCCACGGTGCGCAGTACCACCAGGCCGGGCAGGTCGGCGACACCGGTCACTTTCAGGCCGGCACGCTGCAGCAAGGCTACGGCTTGGTCGCGGGCGCTGTCAGTGGTATCGGCGGACCAACTGATGGCAAGGCGGGTGGCGCTGCTGTAGTCCAGCGCCAGGTCGAGCAGCACAAGGTTGCGCAGGCCGTCTTCGCGGGCACGCTGGCTGGCCAGGCGGCCATCGGACAGGGCCAGGGTGGCATCGCCCACCTGAATCAAGCCACTACCGGCGCGTTGGGTCACGGCAATGCCGCTTTGGCGAAGCCGCTCGACCAGCGGCTGCATCACCCCCAGGTTGCCCTCGACAACGCAGGCCTCTGCGCCGGCGAAGCTGTGCAGTTCGGCCGCCTGCGGACGCTCGACGCCTTCGGCATAGCGATAGAAGCCTTGGCCGGTCTTGCGCCCCAGGCGACCGGCGTCCACCAGTTCCTTCTGCACCAGCGAAGGCTGGAAGCGGAAATCGCCATAGAAAGCATCGAATACTGAACACGTGACAGCGTAATTGACGTCATGACCAATCAGGTCGGTCAGCTCGAACGCCCCCATGCGAAAGCCGCCAGCGTCACGCATCAGCGCATCCAAGCTGGCGCAATCGGCGGCACCTTCCTGTAGCAGGCGCAGGCTTTCGGCATAGAACGGCCGCGCTACACGGTTGACGATGAAACCCGGTGTAGAGCGTGCGTGGACCGGCTGCTTGCCCCAGGCCTGGGCAGTGGCGTAGATGCATGCGGCCACTGCCGGGTCGGTTGCCAGGCCCGACACCACCTCGACAAGCGCCATCAGCGGTGCCGGGTTGAAGAAGTGCATACCCACCACGTGCTGCGGGCGTTCAAGGCCAGCGGCGAGGCTGGTGATGGACAGTGACGAAGTGTTGCTGGCAAGGATACAGTCGGCTGCGCACAGGGTTTCGAGCTGGCCGAACAACGCCTGCTTCACCTGCAGGTTTTCGACGATGGCTTCAATGACCAGGCCGGCATCTGCCAAGGCGTCGAGTGTATCGACCGGGCACAGGCGGGCATTGATCGCTTCACGTTCAGCGGCCAGCAACGTTCCTTTGTCCACCAGCCGGGCCAGTTGGCGATCGATACCCGTCACCGCCTGGGCGGCCGCACCCGGGCGGTTGTCGTAGAGCTTGACGGGGTGGCCGGCCTGGGCCGCAACCTGGGCGATACCGGCGCCCATGGCGCCGGCACCGATCACCGCCACCTGCACATTGCTTGCGAGTGCGCCCATGTTCAGCGCCCCTTGAAGGCTGGCGTGCGTTTGTTCATGAAGGCGCTTACGCCTTCGCGGTAGTCCTCGCTGCGCCCGGCCAGGCGCTGCAGGTCGCGCTCCAGCTCCAGCTGCGCCTCAAAACCGTTGTCGAAACTGGCATTGAGGCTGCGCTTGATCAGTGCCAGGCCGTAGGTGGGCTGGGCGGCGAGCTGGCGGGCGAGGGTGAGGGCTTCGTCACGCAGCGCGGCATCATCCACCACGCGGTGGATCAACCCCCATTGCTCGGCCTGTTCGGCGCCAAGGCGCTCGCCCAGCATGGCCAGCGCCTTGGCCCGGGCCATACCGACCAAGCGCGGCAGCAGCCAGGTACCGCCGGAGTCCGGCACCAGGCCGATCTTGCAGAAGGCCTGGATGAAACTGGCCGAGCGGGCGGCCAGCACCAGGTCGCAGGCCAAGGGAATGTTGGCACCAGCACCGGCCGCCACGCCGTTGACCGCACAGATCACCGGCAAAGGCAGGTCGTGCAGGGTGCGTACCAGCGGGTTGTAAAACGTGTCGATCGATTGGCCCAGGTCCGGCATTTCGGCGCCTGGGGCAACGTTGCGGTCGGACAGGTCCTGCCCGGCGCAGAAGCCGCGGCCTTCAGCCGTCAGCAGCAGCACCCGCGCGTCACTGCTTTGGCGCACTTGCTTGAGCGCTTCGCGCACCTCCAGATGCATGGCCGTATTGAAGCTGTTCAGCTGCTCGGGGCGGTTCAATGAAAGGAAGGCAACGCCGTCCTCGATGGAAAACAGGATGTGCTGGAAAGTCATGACAGACTCGCTCCGTCAGTCGAGAGAATGATGATCAGCGCCCCTGGAAACGGGCTTGGCGCTTTTCCTGGAAGGCGCGGATGCCTTCATCGCGGTCGGCGGTGCCAGCCAGCAGGGTGAAGGCATGGCGCTCGAAGCGCAGGCCGCTGGCCAGGTCGGTATCACCGGCCTTCAGTAACGCCTCCTTGGCCAGGCGCACGGCCAGCGGCGCTTTGGCGGCGATGCTGCGGGCAACCTGCATGGCGCGTTCTACGGTGAGTTCGGGCTGGGTGATTTCGCTGACCAGGCCGGCCTGCTGGGCGCGGTGGGCAGTGATGGCTTCCCCCGTCAGCACCATCTGCATGGCCAACGGCTTACCGACGGCACGCAACAGGCGCTGGGTGCCGCCAGCACCGGGGATGATGCCAAGGTTGATTTCCGGCTGGCCGAAACGGGCGTCGGTACCGGCGATGACGATGTCGGCGCACATTGCCAGTTCACAGCCGCCACCCAGGGCATAGCCGTTGACTGCGGCAATCAGCGGTTTGGCGAATGCGGCGATGCTTTGCCAATGCGCTACGCGCGGGTCATTGAGGATGCCGACCAGGTCGCGATCAGCCATCTCGCGGATGTCGGCGCCTGCGGCGAATGCTTTGGCACTGCCGGTAATCACTGCGGCCCGGACATGCTCGTCGTCCCCGGCAGCCTGCAGCGCAGCAGCCAGTTCTGCCAGTAGCTCGGTGCACAGGGCATTCAAGGCCTCGGGCCGTTGCAGGGTAATGAGCTGAACGCCGTGTTCGGGCGCCTGCACATCGATATATCGCGGCATGTCGGGTTCCTCTGGCTGTACGCACGGCACATCGCGTGGCCGGCATTTTTTGGAATTGTTTGCAGGGGCGTAATGCGGGATCACGACCAGGTGAGATCAGTATATGCTCTATGTGATACATCAATGCAAGGTTCAAAACGCATTCGCGTATCTCTTTTTTATTTTCCAGCGGCCAAAGCCGCAGAGCAATGCCTGCAGAAGAATCGGTTCATCTCGTTATTTTCTGGTATTTAAGGCTGGTTTTTGCCTGGCAGAATCAAATCAACATAAGTGATACACGATTGACGACCAAACAGCTTCTGATACAAGATCGAAAGAAATTTCAAATCATTTCAGGAGTGATGCCATGCCTTGCTATCGACTGGACGGCCTGACGCCCGTGGTTCACCCGACAGCCTACGTGCACCCCAGTGCAGTCCTGATCGGCGACGTCATCGTTGGCCCCCGCTGCTACATCGGCCCACTGGCATCGCTCAGGGGCGATTTCGGCCGCATCGTGCTGGAGGAGGGCGCCAACTTGCAGGACACCTGCGTGATGCACGGTTTCCCGGGTGGCGACACCGTAGTAGAGCGTAACGGGCACATCGGCCATGGCGCCGTGCTGCACGGCTGCCGAGTGGGCGAAGACGCGTTGGTCGGTATGAACGCCGTGGTGATGGATGGCGCCCATGTAGCACCACGTTGCATTGTCGCGGCCACTGCCTTCGTCAAGGCAGGCTTCGAATGCGCGGCGCAGAGCCTGGTGATGGGGTCGCCAGCCCAGGTCAAACGCCCACTGACCGATCAGGAGCTGGCCTGGAAACAGCGCGGGACGGCGGAGTACCAGCACCTGGCGCAGCGCTGCATGAACAGCATGGTCGAATGCCCGCCGCTGGCCGAGGCAGAGCCGGGACGCCCGCGCATGGAAGACACCGGGGTCAGGCCCAAGGGCCAGGCGAGCGCATGAGCCTGGCAGCGACACGCAATGGCCAGGCGGCCCGCCGCACAGGTATAGTCGGTGCTTTATCCGCGCACAGTTCGCCCATGAGCACTCTTGCCCCACTGAACCACTTGATCACCCGTTTTCAGGAACAGACGCCGATCCGTGCCAGTTCCCTGATCATCACGTTGTACGGCGATGCCATCGAACCGCACGGCGGTACAGTCTGGCTCGGTAGCCTGATCAACCTGCTGGAACCGATCGGCATCAATGAACGGCTGATTCGCACGTCGATCTTTCGCCTGACCAAAGAAGGTTGGCTCACTGCAGAAAAGGTGGGTCGACGCAGTTATTACAGCCTGACAGGCACTGGCCGTCGGCGTTTCGAAAAAGCTTTCAAGCGCGTCTATAGCCCAAGCCAGCCAGCCTGGGACGGGGCCTGGACGCTGGTGTTGCTGTCGCAACTCGAGGCGGGTAAACGCAAGGCCGTGCGTGAAGAGCTGGAGTGGCAGGGGTTTGGTGTCATGGCGCCGAACCTGCTGGGTTGCCCACGGGCAGACCGTGCCGACCTGGTGGCCACGTTGCGTGACCTTGAGGCCGGCGACGACAGTATCGTCTTCGACACCCACACCCAGGAGGTGCTCGCGTCCAAGGCGATGCGCGCCCAGGTGCGGGAAAGCTGGCGTATCGACGAACTGGGGCAGCAATACAGCGAGTTTATCCAGCTGTTCAGGCCGCTGTGGCAAGGTTTGAAAGAGCAGCCGTTGCTGGATGCTCAAGATTGCTTCCTGGCACGCACGCTGCTGATTCACGAGTACCGCCGCCTGCTGCTGCGCGACCCGCAACTGCCCGACGAGCTGCTGCCAGGGGACTGGGAGGGAAGGGCTGCGCGGCAGTTGTGCCGTAACCTCTACCGACTGGTGTTTGCCAAAGCCGAAGAATGGTTGAATGCAGCACTGGAAACAGCAGATGGCCCATTGCCGGATGTGAGTGAGAGTTTCTACAAGCGTTTTGGCGGGTTGGCTTGAGGGTAAGTCACCTACTACCAGCAGGCAGTTCTTGTGTCCTTACAGGAGCAACCCCAACCACATTGCCCCCAGGATGAGCAGTTGCCCTGGAATGAGGTATCGCGAAAAGCTGAAACCTCCGTTGCTCAAGGCCAGAACACATTTGCTCAATGTGTTCCCCGTCAATGCGAGCAACCCCGGTATGACGATTTCATTCGCACTGATTCGTCCGGCAGCGACCAACGAGGCGATCGAGGCCGTGGCCGCATGAGCATCGGCCAGGCCGCCGACGAAAGCCGCGAGATTGACGCCATTGGGGCCCAGAAGCTGAAGCAGAAATGCCGAGAACAAGGCGATGCCGGTTATTGCAGCGGTGATCGCCAGTGCTGTCCAGAGACTGAACGCGCCATCACCCGGATGTGTGGCGGATCCTCCATGAGCAGCACGCCAAGGGGCTAGCAGAAGCACGCCATACACGAGTGTGACCAGTGCCCCCAGCGCGATCGATGACCAGAAAGGGTCGAGCAAGCGACGGTCGACGATGCTCAGCACCAGTGCAAATTGGGTGATGCTGGCGAGATTGGACAATACGGCAGCGCCGGCAAATGGCCTGGCAGCAGCGCCTTGCTGTCTGACGCGGTGCGCAAGCAGGGCAATGGTGGCAGAACTTGAAGCAAAGCCCGATGCGATCGCGCTCAAGGGCAGGCCATAGCGAGGTCCCATCAGGCGCATGACGATGTGTCCTAAAGCACCCACGGCCATCAGCAAGACCACCAGGTTACAAATCGTGCGCGGGTTGAGTATGTTGTAGGGGCCTAGAAACTGGTCCGGTGTCAGCGGCAGTACCACCAAGGCCACCGTGGACAACATCAGGCCATCGCGCAGCTCTTCCTCGCTCAATTGTTGCAGCACGAAATGATGCAGTTCGCGTCGCAGCGCCAACAGCACGGTGAGCACCACGCCCACCGCTGCGGCGAGCTCAGGCTCATGGTGGCTGAGCGCTCCGAGTGTCAGCACCAGCAGCAGGGCAATTTCACTGGTCACTTCAGGGTCTTTATCGGCATGTCTGCGGTAGTGCATGCAGAGCATCAGCACCAGGCCCAGACTCGAAACCGCGACCAGCACCGCACCGGCCAGCAACATGCTGACGTAGCCCAGCAATGCAGTGATGGCGAAGGTCCTGAGTCCGGCGGCCGCGTGGTCTTCGTTACGCCCCTTCTTACGCTCGCGCTCCAGCCCCACCAGCATGCCGATACCCAGCGCCACAGCGCCGTGGCCAACATTCAAGGCGTCGAGCATGGTGCCTTTAGCGGGACCTTGACCTCACATTCCCCGCCACCTTGTTCCAGTGCCATGAGTGCAGGCATATCGAGAATTTCTACCAACCTGCCATGCAGGTCGACGATACCCAGCGCGCGCAGACGGGCGACGGATCGGCACACGGTTTCCAGGCGTAACCCCAGGTACGAAGCCATGTCTTCACGAGACATGCGCAACATGAAGCCATGGGCAGAGTAACCGCGGCTGACGAAGCGTCTGGAGAGCCCCACCAGGAAGCTGGCCAGCCGCTGCTCTGCTGTCAGGTTGCACAGCATCAGCACGCGCCCGTGCTCACGCACGATCTCGCGGCTCATCAAGCGATTAAGGCTCTGCTGCAGCTCCGGAAACTCACGCGCCAGGGTTTGCAAGCGACGATAGGGGACGGGGCAGACTTCGCTGTCTTCCAGGGCAATGGCGTCACAGACATGGTGCTCTGTGGCAATGGCATCGAGGCCGAGTACATCCCCCGGCATCCAGAAGTTGATCACCACGCCTTGCCCCTCGGCGGTGTTCAGGCTGGTCTTGAAACTGCCGCAACGTACGGCATAGAGCATGGTCAGCGGATCGTTGGCATTGAACAGCGCGGCACCCTTGCGAATGCGCATGCGTGGGCCTATCAACGCGCCCAGGCAGCTGTTGTCGTCAACCGGCAGACCCGTGGGGAGGCACAGGCCGCTGACCCGGCAATCCATGCAGTGGTTCACCAGCGGTTTCAGGTGAATAGGGTTTGCCTTGGACAATGCGTTGGGTGAGTCGAGCAGGGTGACCTTCAGCTGGCCAGGCATTTTCAGGCCTCCTTCGCATTTTGGAGGCCGCTTTGGGCCCCTGCGCCATGACGCGCACCGAGCCCGACGGTCACCCCGGTATGGGGCGACCAATCTGCAAGCATGTCACGCGAGTGGGGGGCATTGAGGCGGCTTGTAAGCCGTTCAACAAACCGCTCGGCTTCGGCAGCCGTCCTGAAACCCACCCGCCAGTCATCCATGTGTACCCAACAGCGTCCCTGCTCTGTGTGCTTCTCGACGTAAACGTTCATCAGGGCCTCCAAAGCATGTATCGGTAGACAATGCAGAATGAAGGCGTCCCTGCCGGCAGTGCAGGTGAAACTCAGGGCGGTGTCGCCATGGCACGCCTGCGGGGCCTGAAGTGGCTGTGATCTGGGTACAGGGTGCGCCGGCGAAGTCCCGAGGTATTGATCCGCGTCAAGTTCTTGCGCCATGGGCAATGCCACTGGTCGGTAGGTGCCTCCAGTTGATAAACATCAAGTTCGCAACACGTAGGTGACAGATGCTTTACGTACGTATCGCAACCTCAGAGGTGTGCCATGGAAACTCCGCAAAGATTGCTGCTGATCGCCTCCCCCCTGATGCGCCGAACCCCGGCCTATGACCGGGCCGCTGCGCTGGCCAAGGCCAAGGGGATGGCGCTGCACATCGTCGCTTTCGACTACGTGGAAGGGCTTGCCACGGCGGGCTTGGTGAATGATCAAGCGCTCGCAGTCATGCGCGAGGGTTACGTGCAGCAGCACCGCGCATGGCTGGAAACCCAGGCGTTGCCGATGCGGCGCAATGGCGTCACCGTCACAACCGAAGTGGTGTGGGTGCAGCAGCCCTTGAATGAGATCCTGATACACTTGCGTGAGCAACCGTTTGCCATGCTGATCAAAGAGCTTGAGCATGAACCTTGGTGGATGCGCGCAATGTTCACCTCGCTGGATATCCAGTTGCTGCGCGAAACGCGAATACCCTTACACTTGGTACACAAGGCGAGCCATGCGTTGCCACGCAGGATTCTGGCGGCGGTGGACCTGTCCAGGCCTGAGGATCAGTTTGAAGGTTTCAACGACCAGATCATCAGCGAAGCGCTGAAGCTGACATTGCAGTGCAATGCCCAGATCGAATTGCTGTACACCTACGACTTGGGTTCCATGTACCTGGACGCCGGCGGCAGCCGGGAACATTCGTTCCTGTTCGATTCGAACCGTGCCCAGACGTTGCATGACGTTCAGAGCGCTGCCTTCCAAGAGCTTGCCGAACGCAACGGGATCGCCGTCGAACACCGCCATATGCGCATCGGCGACCCGGCAAAGGCCCTGGCCATGTTCATGGATAACAATGATATCGACGTATTGGTCATGGGCAGTTATCACCACCATGGCATCGGCTGGTTCATCGGCAGTACTGCCGAGCGCGTTTTGCATCGGTTGTCCAGCAGTGTGCTGGTGATTTCTCCAGAACGCTCCAAAGGCTGAAGCACAAGGCCCGCAAGGGCCTTGTTTTTTCAAGGCCGCAGGTCAAGTTCGTGCAGGATCTCGCTCAAATCCCCGCCAGGGTATCTTGAGGTGAAGCCCAGTGCCTTGACCAGCCGGTGCATGCCATAGTTGCTGGCCAGATCCCTGGAGACCATGCACTGAAAGCCATTGCGTCGTGCGGCTTCAATCAGGTGTTGCATCAGGCGCTTGCCCAACCCCTTGCGCTGCCAGTCTTCGCTGACCGCCACAGCACATTCGCACCGCTGACTGCCAGGTATGCCTGCATAGCGGCTGACGCCGATTTGTTGCAATTGACCGTCTACATGAACCAAGGCGACATAGGCCATGCGCTGGTGATAGTCCACGGGCATGTCTTGCGTGTCCAAGCTAGGCAAGCCGCCGCTGAGCCCGGCAATGAAACGAAAACGCCGTGATTCGTAAGCGATGGTGCTCAGAAAACGCTTGTCCCGTTCGCGGTCTTCTTCGCGCAGTGGGCGGATCAGCACCGCCGAACCGTCCTCGAGGTTTTCGACCCAGTGTTCGCAGGTCTGTGGCTGTGCTGTTTGCTGCCCGTTCATGACGCCTCCCGTTGCTTGATCAGTACCTGGTGCAGCCGTTTTAACGTGGCGGGCCGTTTCGGTTCTGACAATCATCAAGTTCAGCCTGGGTAGCGGTTTTCTGATCTGCATCAAGCAGCAGCGGTCCTGTGCGCGGAATATCGTCAGCATCACACCCACTCACGAAAGCGCGGAGGTTCACCATGGGGCAATATCGACAATTGCTGGTGCTGCTGACCGAGGTAGAACCGCATTCCGCCGCTTTGCGCAGAGCCCTTGCCTTGGCGCATGTCAGCGGCGCCAGCGTGCATGTACTGGGCTTGTTCGAGCCAAGCGAGGAGCACCTTCTGCGCGAAGAGCGGCTGAACGAGGCCGATATCAAGCGCCAGTACGAGCACTATCGCGTTCAGTTGACGGGATTGGTCGAGCGGCATCGCGGCAGCGGTATAACGCTGACGGTCGACAGCCTGAATGCGGAGGATATCCGCAGCCAGGCGATCGATTACATCAGTGAACTGCAGCCCGATATGGTCATCAAGGACAGCGAAGCCGCGTCGGCCCTGGTGCGCGTGTTCGGCACCCCACTGGATTGTGCGCTGATGCGAGGTTTCAAAGGCGTCAGCCATTTCGTGCCGGCGGGGGCCATCTCATTGCCGCGGCGTGTGCTGGTCGCAGTGGATACGGCGTTCAGTGAGACGCCTGCCGTTCAGGCGTGCTTCAATCGTGGTCTGGTTCGTGCTGCCCAGGCGCTGGCGTTGCAGTGTGACGCGCACCTGCATCTGCTATCGGCCTACAATCTGGCAGGGGTATTTGCCTCGGACATGAATGTCACCCAGGCGTGGATCGACGAGATGCGCGAGGCACTGCAGGAACCTTTCGAAGCGCTGGCCGATGCCGAAGGCGTCGCACCTGACCGCCGACATTTCATGGAAGGAGGCCCGGTACAGGTGATCCGTGAACAGGTCGCGGCCCTGGACATCGACGCGGTGGTGATGGGCGTGGTGCAACCCAAAGGCCTGGACAAACTGTTGGGAGACACCACCGAGCGTATCGTCAGCCGCCCACCGTGCAGCGTGCTCGCCGTTCATCCCCAAATAGCCGAAAGTTGGGAGCCTTGGCCATGCAACTGACATTTCTTGGCGGCACCGGCACCGTGACCGGCAGCAAATTCCTGTTGACCCGTGACAGCACGCGGGTATTGGTCGACTGCGGACTCTTCCAGGGTTTCAAGCAACTGCGCCTGCGCAACTGGCAGCCACTGCCCCCGGCGCTGCGGGCGCTTGATGCGGTGGTGCTGACCCACGCCCACCTTGACCACAGCGGTTATCTACCGGTGCTGGTTCGGGAAGGCTACCGCGGGCCGATCTACGCCACGCCGGCGACGTGCGCCTTGGCGGAAATCCTCCTGCTCGACAGTGCACGGCTGCAGGAAGAGCAGGCCGAACATGCCAATCGCCACGGTTACTCCAAGCATGCGCCGGCGCAACCGCTCTATACCGAGCAGGATGCCAAACGTGCCCTGGCACTGTTTCGGCCCGTGGCGTTACATCAGGTGACCATGATCGCCGAGGGCATGGAGTTACTGTTGCGTACCGCCGGACATATTCTGGGGGCAGCCACGGTCCAGATCAGCGCCGAAGGGCAGACCGTGCTGTTTTCGGGTGACCTCGGCCGCCCTCAGGATCCGATCATGCGTGCGCCTGAGCTGGTCAGGACGGCGGACGTGCTGTTGATCGAGTCTACCTATGGGGACCGCCAGCATCCCGCCGAATCGACCGAGCAGTACCTGGCCAAGGTCATCAACGAAACGCTCCTGCGCCACGGCATTACCCTGGTACCCTCGTTCGCCGTCGGCCGTGCCCAACTGCTCATGTATTACCTGTACACGCTCAAGCGCGACCGGTTGATCCCTGATGTCCCGGTCTACCTGAACAGCCCGATGGCCACCGACGCCACCGCCTTGTACCAGCAGTACCGCAGTGAACATCGGCTGACCGCAGCCGAGTGCGCCGCCATGTGCAGAGGCACGCACATCGTCCGGACAGTCGATGAGTCCAGGCACCTGGACCAGCTGCGCGAGCCCGCAGTGATCATCGCCGCCAGTGGCATGGCGACCGGCGGACGGGTGCTTCACCACCTGAAGGCGCTGGCCCCCAACCCACGCAACAGCATTCTGTTCTCGGGCTTTCAAGCCGGGGGGACGCGGGGTGCCGATATCGTCGCGGGCGCCCACAGTGTGCGGTTGCACGGCGAGGATGTGCCCATCCGTGCACAGGTGCATGCGATGGAGAATCTTTCTGCGCACGCCGATGCCGATGAAATCATGGAATGGTTGCGCGGGTTCACCCGGCCCCCCCGTCAGACCTATGTCATTCATGGCGAGCCACACGCTGCCGACACCTTGCGGCGGCGAATCAGCCTTGAACTCGGCTGGCAGGTGTGCGTACCTGAGTATCAGGAAACGGTTGCCATCGACCCTGTGCGCTAGCCGGGCGTGGGAGGTGAATCATGAGTACACAAGCAAGGGCGAAACTGCGGGCCTGGTTGCATAGGCCCAGGGGCAGCCTGGGTTGGATCGTGACTATCGTCGCTTTACTCGTCGCCGCGTCCGTCTATCGCGCCTTAAGCGCTAGCTGGCGCATGCCCATGCGTGATCCGGCGGTACTCCTTGGCCTGCTGGCGTTGAGTGTCGCGCTGGGATGGGCGGTGCAGCGGGGCGTCAAGCGCACGGTCGGCAAGGCCATTTTCAATGGCCAGCAGACGGGTTGGCAGGCCAGGCTGGCGTTGCTGCGTTCAATCACCCGGGAATCGAACACGTTGATAAGCGTGTTGCTGCTCCTGGTCCTACTCGGTGCTGGCACCGTGTGGCTGGCGGGGCGCTCCGTGGCGCAGATTGTAGAAAATTGCACGGCCAACCTGCAGGCCCAGGTGGAGGTGCCTGAGGATGACAAGCTTGCTGCGCTGGTCGGCAAACCCGTGTGCACGTGCCTGGCACAGACCTTTCTGGAGCGCAATGGGGTGCTGCGCCTGGCCCTGTTCGAAACGCCCATGCAGGAAGTGAGCGGTCTGAAGGCGCTGACTCCTGCTGATGAGCAGCGTTGCCTCGCGCAGTTCGACCTGCTGCCCGAGGCGGGGCGTGCAGCCACGCCTTGAAGCCATCAACGGCTCCATCGGCAGCTGAAATGACCGGCGCCCATCGCGGCGCGGGAGGTGTTCATGTCCCATGATCTTGCCTTGCCAACTGTGTTTGTCGACCGTACCCAGGCTGGACGTTGCCTGGTAGAGCCACTGGCCCGGTATGCCGGCAGGCCCGACGTGATCGTGCTTGCACTGCCGCGTGGTGGTGTTCCGGTGGCCTATGAAGTCGCGACTGCCCTCAACGTTCGCCTGGACCTGCTGATGGTGCGCAAGCTCGGTATGCCGTTTCAACCCGAGTTCGCCATGGGGGCGATAGCCAGCGGCGGAGTAACCTTCCTCAATGACGACATGTTGCGGGCCTATCCGGTAGATCGCGCGGTGTTCGACGCCGTGGTTGCCAGGGAAACCGAGGAACTGGCGCGGCGCGAGCGGGCTTACCGGGGAGGGCGGCCAGCCCAGCAACTCAAGGATCAGGTGGTGATTCTCGTTGATGACGGCCTGGCGACCGGTGCCACGATGAGGGCGGCGATACAGGCTGCACGAGCCCAGTCACCGGCGCGAATCGTCGTCGCCGTCCCGGTCGCACCGCCAGAAACGCTCGAAGCGCTGTACGGTGAAGTGGATGAGCTGGTGTGCCCGCGCGTGCCTGAGCGGATGGTCTCGGTTGGCTATTGGTACCAGGATTTCCCGCAGACGTCGGACGAGGAAGTCATGACGCTCATGGCGCAAGCTGATCAGCAAGCACTTTGCCGGAGTGCCCCCCATGACTGAGCGCAGGGGTGAAGTTCGCACGCAGACGATGAAGCTGGCAAGTTGCGCATCGGCTTGTTCGGTGCAGGCACGGGGGCCACTGCGCTTGCCGGCGACGGGTTTGTGAAGTCCCTGCAGCGCGTATCCGCCTGATAGCGCTTCGCCGAGGCTCATACACCAAATGGATAGGTTTCGTCCTCAGGCTCAAGGTGCTGTTGTTTCGGCAAGGGCAGGGCAGTCACTGGCTGGGTCTGTTCGAACCAGAGCAGCGCATCGAACTGCTCGGCCAGCACCGCCTCGAAGTAGTGGCTCAGCCGTTCGCTCTCGGGGCGACGCCGATGGCGCGTTCGAGTTAGAGTTTTTCCATCAATGTCTTCGAAGGGCCGCTCATGGAGAGCCTCCCGTAATCGGGCCGCCGCGCATTGACCCGTCAGTGCGACGGCCCAGGGTTCAGATCAGGGAGAGCCGGTGGATGACCTGGCTGGGATCATCCGGGTCAGCGACGGTGGTGAACCCCGCCGCTTTGGCCAGCTCGCGCATCGCTTGGTTGGCTGCTGCATCAACCGAATACATCTGCCGCAAGCCCTTGGCCCGGGCATGGTCGACCAGGTGCTTGAGCAGCAGGCGACCCAAGCCATGGTGCTGCCAGCTGTCCATGACGGTAACGGCACACTCACACTCGTCCTTGCCGCTAGCAGTGGCGTAGCGGGAAATGCCCACTTCCTGCAATTCGCCATCCACGTGGGCAAGGGCGACGTAAGCCGCCTGGCGATCCTGGTCGACCTTCATCAGCTGGTCGAGCATGGCTTCACCGGGCTCCCTGAGCTGGCACAGGAAGCGGAAATGCCGCGATTCGGGCGACAGCCGTTCGATGAAGGCTTTTTCGCGTTCTCGGTCCTGGGCTTGCAAGGGCCTGATCAATACGTGAACGCCGTTTTCAAGGGCTTCGATCCAGTATTCACCCGAAGGTTTTGGGAACGAAGGCGTTTTATGCTCACGGGAAGTCTCGGCGGGCGCCATGGCAATGTCCTCTATGTCGAATGAACAAGGAAGTTCAGTTTCGGCAGCGGGCCCATCGCTGACTTGACAGTTGTCAATTGCTTCCCACATGACTTGTCAAACCGATAGAAAAAAGCGGGTATAGCCGGGGGTAGCGTCCAACCCTTGGTCGGACAGACCGCTAACGTTTAGTGGAACCGCTAACTTCAATAGATACACGCCTGCAAAAAAGCAGAGGCATCCTCATGTCAGGCCCTGCGGAAATGGGAGCAAAGCTCCAGGTCAAGTGCCTTGCGTGCTCGTTGAGCCGGCTTTGCCTGGCAGCCAGCCTCAGTGCCGACGAAGTGGCCAAGCTGGAGCGAATTGTCCGCCGTAACCGGCCGTTGAAGCGGGGTGAGTACCTGTTCAAGGCCAATGAACCCATGGAGCACGTGTATACCTTGCGCTCCGGGGCGATCAAGAATTTTCTGCTCGATGCCGAGGGCACCGAGCGGGTGATTGGCTTTCTCCTGCCGGGGGAAATGCTCGGGCTGGACGCTATTGGTGCCAGTTGTTACCGAAGCTTTGCCGTTGCCCTGGAAGTCTCGCTGGTCTGCGCCATCAGGCTGGACCAACTGGTGGACCTGTCCGGCCAGATTTCAGGGCTGCGCTATCAGTTGCTGCACATGCTCAGCCTGGGGATCCAGGGCAAGGACGAGCACCTGCGCTGCTGCCATGGGCGTGCCGAACAGCGGTTGGCGATCTTCCTGCTGGGCATGTCCGCGCGTTACCAGGCGCGAGGCTTGCAGGCTGATGTGTTCAACCTGCCCATGTCCCGTGGTGATATCGCCAACTACCTGGACCTCACGCAGGAAACGGTCAGCCGACTGTTCAGCCGTTTCGTCCATGCAGGTTTCATGCTGTGCGCCGGGCGTGAGGTCAGGCTCATCGACATGCAAGGCCTGGTCAACCTGACCCGCCTGGAGGAGCCCACTTGAGCGCGGCAAGCACCCGGTCATAGCGTTGCACAGGCCAGCTTTCGGGGGAGTGCCCCACCCAGATCGGGCGTGACACATGGTCTGTGCGTATCCAGATACGCTGCGCGGCTACGCCAGTTTGCCAGCACAACCGTGCCACTTGGCGCGCCACCTGTGGCGGCGCGCAACAGTACACCGTGTCCGGGCGGAAAGTGGTCAGCAAATGCCTGGTCTGCCACCAGCCACTGCTGTAGTCACGCGACAATGGCGACAGTGCCGACAGCCAGGTTCGACAATCGTCTGGCAGCAGTTCGGCCGCAATGCCGTCATGTGACAGCTGCAATTGTAACCAGGGCAGCCAGCAGCGAATCTCATCCAGCGCACCCAACAACGGCAGCAGGCCGTCGGCGCGACTGATGGCCAGCAACCTTGTGCTTTGCAGGGGCAACGGCCAAGCGCTGCCAAGCGGCCCGGAATAGTCGAGCAGCTCCCCCGCACGGCCCACGGGCTGCGCGCTCTGGGTGCTGACGATAAATTGCCCGGCCACGCCAGGTAGGGTCACGTAACTGCACGGCCAGCACTCGGTACGACCACTGAGCACGCAGTACTGGCCAGCCATTGCCTCGCCGCATGGCTGGCTGCAAAGGGCCAGGCGCACGAATTGCTGGATACCCAGGCCGGGCAATGTCTGGAGCAAGCGAACGCTGGCACCCTCGCGGTCCATGACTGCCTCGCACTGTAAGGATGACTTGCTGTAATCAGCCTAGACCGTGGGCAATCCGGCACTTTGATCAGGATCAAACCAGCGGGCGGCAGGGACTTCACGTTGTTGATAAAGGTCAAATGGGCTGCTGCCCCACGGCGCATGATCGAAGCGTCTCCCTGGGAGGCATTACTCATTCGAGGAGGTCGCCATGTCAGAAGTTGCCAAGAAAGTGCCTGTTACCCCCGCCGCCCCCCAGCCAACCAAAGCTTCGCCGCCCAGCGTCGAACCTTCGGAGCTGTGGCGGCCCTTCCAGCAATTGCGCCATCAGATCGACAGCCTGTTCGAGGATTTTGGACGGCGGCCGATGCGCATGCCGTTCAGCCACACACCGTTCGATGTCGAACCTTTCTGGCGGCGTGACCTGTTCACCCACGGCATGCCGGCCATGGACATCAGCGAGCTGGCCGAGGAGTACCGCATCAGCGCCGAGTTGCCTGGCGTGGATGCCAAGGATATCGAGATCAAGCTCGTCAATGGCAACCTGTTGATCCGGGGCGAGAAAAAGGAAGAAGTGGACGAAAAACGCAAGGAATATCACCTGTCCGAGCGCCATTACGGCAGCTTCGAACGGGTTTTCCAGCTGCCCCGTGGAGTCGACGCCGAGAAAATCGACGCCCAGTTCAACAAGGGCGTGCTGCTGGTGCACCTGCCCAAACGTGCCGAAGCCATCCATCCGGAAAAGGTGATTCCGATCAAGAGCGGTAAATGATCACCCACCCTCACTGCATCGAGGAGCAAGGAGGCTCCGCCTGTGGAGGTAGCCCATGATGTCCATTGGCAAATACTGCAAACGGGACGTGGTCACCGCATTACCCGGTATCTCCATCTATGCCGCGGCGCGCCACTGTCCGACGCATTCCGGTCGTCGATGATCTCGGTCTGCTGGTCGGAATCGCCACGGCGGACGACCTGATGGGCCTGCTGTCGGACCACCTGTACGAACTGTGACTGCTGATCCGTCAACAGAGCCGGCGGGAGGAAGATCTTCGCGGCGAAGACCTTTGAGCGCCCCGTGCGCGATTATGAAAGGAGGCTGGCATGAGTGATTTCCCCGGTACTGAAGAGCTCGAAAGCCTGGATGCCTATTGGCGGGCGGCGAACTACCTCACCGTTGGCCAGATCTATCTGCAGGGCAATGCCTTGTTGACCAGGCCCTTGACCTTGGCCGATGTCAAACCTCGGCTGCTGGGCCACTGGGGGACTTCCCCGGGGCTCAACCTCGTCTATACCCATCTGAACCGGTTGATTCGCCAGTACAGCCTCAATGTGCTGTTCGTCACGGGGCCTGGCCACGGCGGTCCTGCCCTGGTCGCTCAGGCATACCTCGACGGTACCTACACCGAGCTCAACCCATCGGTCGAGCGCAACGCACTTGGAATGGCCCGGCTCTTTCGGCAGTTTTCCTGGCCTTATGGCATTGGCAGCCATGTCGGCCCCCATGTGCCTGGCTCCATTCACGAAGGGGGCGAACTGGGCTATTCGCTGGCCCATGCCTATGGTGCCGCCCTGGACAATCCGCAACTGATCGTGGCGTGCGTCATTGGTGATGGTGAGGCCGAAACCGGGCCACTGGCTGCCAGCTGGCACTGCAACAAGTTCCTCAACCCCGCCCGCGACGGCGCGGTGCTGCCCATCTTGCATCTGAACGGTTACAAGATCGCCAACCCCAGCGTGCTGTCGATGATCAGCGAGGAGGAGCTGACCAGCCTCATGTATGGCTATGGCTATGATCCGTATTTTGTCGAGGGTGACGAGCCGATGGAGGTCCATCGCGCGTTGGCCAGGACGCTGGATGTCATCTACGAGAAGATCAGCCAGATCCAGCGCCTCGCGCGGCATGCCGAAGACCCGCAGGTCGTCGACAGGCCCTTGTGGCCGGTGCTGATTCTTCGTACCCCCAAAGGGTGGACGGGGCCCAGGTACGTGGATGGGCAACGCGTAGAGGGCACCTGGCGGTCCCATCAGTTGCCGTTGGCGGACCTTGACAAACCGCCGCACCTGATGCAGCTGCAACAATGGCTGGAAAGTTACCGTCCCCATGAGCTTTTTGACGCACAGGGTACGTTGTTGCCTGAGCTGGCCGCGCTGACCCCAACTGGCCGGCGACGCATGAGCGCGAACCCCCATGCCAACGGCGGTCTCTTATTGCGGGCCCTGGATTTGCCGCACTACGCCGATTACTGCGTGCCGATGCCGGGCCCTGGTCAGGTGCGGGCCGAGGCGACCAGAGTGCTGGGTGGTTATGTACGCGATGTCATGAAGAACAGCATTGCGTCGCAGAATTTCCGCCTGTTCGGCCCTGACGAAACGGCGTCCAACCGTCTGGATGCGGTATTTGAGGTGACCGACAAGGTGTGGCTGGATGCTCGGGCCAGCGATGATAGACACCTTTCGGCACAGGGGCGGGTCATGGAGATCCTCAGTGAGCACATCTGCGAGGGCTGGCTTGAGGGGTACCTGCTGACGGGCCGCCATGGCCTGTTTTCCTGTTACGAAGCTTTCATCCATATCGTCGATTCGATGATCAACCAACATGCCAAATGGCTCAAGACAGCTGCCGAGGTGCCTTGGCGCAAGCCGATCGCCTCATTGAATATCCTCCTGACTTCGCATGTCTGGCGGCAGGACCATAATGGTTTCTCGCACCAGGACCCGGGCTTGCTCGACCTGCTGGCAAACAAGAAGGCCAACCTTGCGCGGATCTATCTGCCACCTGACGCCAACTGCCTGTTGTCGGTGGCTGAGCATTGCCTGCGCAGCCGTGGGTACATCAATGTGATCGTTGCCGGTAAGCAGATGGAGTGGCAATGGCTCGATTGCGAAGCGGCCGCCGTGCACTGCCAATCAGGTATAGGGCGCTGGGGCTGGGCCTGCCATGATGACGAGATGCCCGAGGTGGTGCTTGCCTGCGCGGGCGATGTGCCGACACTGGAGGTACTGGCGGCGGTTACACTGCTGCAAAAGCAGGCTCCAGACGTGCGTGTGAGGGTGGTGAATGTCGTTGACCTCATGGCGCTGCAACTGTCGCAACAGCACCCTCACGGGCTGTCCGACAGCGATTTCAAAGGGCTGTTTACCGAAGATCGACCGGTCATCTTTGCCTTCCACGGCTATCCGGCGCTCATCCACCGCCTAATCTACAAACGCGCCAATCCGCAACGGTTTCATGTCCGGGGATTTCGCGAAGAGGGCGCAACGACCACGCCGTTCGACATGGCAGTCATCAACAATCTGGACCGCTACCAGCTGCTGCTCGATGTGTTCGAGCGCGTGCCACGTTTGCAGCCCCAGCTCGAACAGGCCCGCGCCCGCTATTGGGCCACGATGGAGAAGCACAAGCTCTACCTCATCGAACATGGCGAAGACATGCCTGAAGTTGCGCAATGGCGCTGGACATCAGCGTCGCGAGCCTGAGCCCGCCTTACTTGGCCTTCCAGTACTTCTGCATTTCCAGGAACAGGAACGAGGCGGTCCAGGTGATCAGCACCAGGCCCGTCAGCGCCTGCAGGCCGGTGAGGTACTTGAGGTGGCCAGTGGGGGCGATATCGCCGAAGCCTATGGTGGTGTAGGTGGTGAAGGAAAAATACACGCAGTCCAGGAAACTGCCGTCGAAATTGCCGCTGAGCGTACCCCAGCCTGGGGCATGGGCCATCAGGTAATAGGCCAAGGCAAAACACCACACCTCCAGGGCATGGGCCAGCAGCGCGCCGAACACGCCTGCGACGATGCGAAAGCGGCTCCAGAGCTTGAGCCGAGGTAGCCAGTCATTCAGGCGCAGCAGGCATTCGTAATGAATGATCACCACCAGGATCACCACCAGCATATTGATCAGCGTGACAAAGAGCATCGCAGGTACCCTGGCCAGGATCGGCGGTTCATTTCGTGGCATCGACCAGCACATAGGTGGCGGGCTCATTGGCTTGTGATTGCAACGCCGGGAATTCTTCGGGGGTGATGGTCTCCTTGGCCAGCAACAGACGCGCGCCTGCATCCAGGTCGTCGCGGCGCTGCTCCAGCAAAGCCCGGGCGCGGCCATAGGCTTCTTCGAGCAAGCCGCGGACAGCGAGGTCGATTTCGCGCGCGGTTTGCTCCGAGTAGTCCTTGCGCTCCTGACGCAACAGCGAGTCACCCAGATAGCCGGCTTGCTGGCGCTCAAGGACCGCCTGGCCCAGTACCGGGCTCATGCCGAAGCGGGTGACCAGCTGGCGGGCGATATCGGTGGCGCGCCCGAGGTCGTCGGCGGCCCCCGTGGAGACCTGGCCGAACACAAGGTGCTCGGCGGCGCGCCCGGCCATCAGCACGACAAGGCGGTCACGCAGCATCTGCGTGCTGATCAGGTAGCGGTCATCGGTCGGCCGTTGCAGGGTGTAGCCCAGTGAACCCGCGGCGCGGGGAATGATCGACACCTTGTGCACCGGGTCCATCGCCGGCAGGCTACTGGCGGCCAGGGCATGGCCCATTTCGTGGTACGCCACCACCTGGCGCTCGTCGCTGCGCAATACGCTGCCTTTGCGCTCGATGCCCGCCACCAGTCGCTCGACCGCAGCGGTGAAGTCCTGCAACTCGACCCACTGGCTGGACCGCCGGGTGGCAACGATGGCAGCCTCGTTGACCAGGTTGGCCAGGTCGGCGCCCGTCAGGCCCGGGGTGATCTCGGCAATCCGCTCGCAGTCCAGGTCGTTCTTGTAGATGATCTTGTGCAGGTGGACTTTCAGGATCGCCAGGCGGCCCTTGCGGTCGGGCCGGTCGATGAGAATCTGCCGGTCGAAGCGCCCGGCACGCAGCAGCGCCGGGTCCAGCACTTCCGGGCGATTGGTCGCTGCCAATAGCACCACGCCTTCCCGTGGGTCGAAGCCGTCAAGCTCGGCGAGCAACTGATTGAGGGTTTGCTCTTTCTCGTCATTGCCACCAAAGCTGCCGACGCCGCGCATCTTGCCCAGGGCATCCAGCTCATCGATGAAGATGATGCAAGGCGCCGCTTGGCGGGCCTGGTCGAACAGGTCACGCACCCGGGCGGCACCCACGCCCACGAACATCTCCACGAACTCCGAGCCGGAGATCGAGAAAAATGGCACCGCCGCTTCCCCGGCGATGGCCTTGGCGACCAGGGTCTTGCCGGTGCCGGGTGGGCCTACCAGCAGCGTGCCCTTGGGCACATGGGCGCCAAGGCGCGCATACCACGCCTTGTTTTTCAGGAAGGACACGATCTCTGTCAGCTCGCCCTTGACGTCGTCGATACCGGCCACGTCGGCGAAAGTCACCTGGGTGTCGTGTTCGACATAGACCCGCGCACGCGACTTGCCCACCCCCATCAACCC